>NZ_JBHVPH010000004.1:389527-461594 GCF_042887425.1 Kitasatospora sp. NPDC057940 | reverse complement strand
GCAAGACGCTCGGCTGGGATACCCCAGCCGAGCGTCTACGTGATCTACTCACCGTCTGAAACCAAGCGGTGTTGCGACGACCCCTTGAACCCAAGCTGGTGCGGGCCTTCCGCGTTCCTCGCCCCGCCCTACCGAACTCCCGAAACCGAGAGGCAGCCCGAGGCCTACGCCGGATCCGACCCGGCCCCGGCCCTGGGCAGCGCCCCCGGCCCCAGCGCCGCCCGGTGCACCCGCCACCGCGCCAGCATGCCGTGCAGTTCGTCCACCATGAACGCGAAGAAGGCCGCGCTCTCCGCCAGCCGCTCCCCCGCGACGGTGCCCGCGCCGACGGTGGCCTCGCCCTCCCTGAGCACCCGCACCCAGCGCAGCAGGTACTCGTCGCGCCGGGTCAGCGACTCGAACCAGACGTCGTTCAGCACCCGGTAGCGGTCGCGCCGCGAGCCCGGCTCGCGCTCCTTGGCGGCCAGGCCGATCTGGGTGAGGTAGCGCATCCCGCCGGACACCGCGGCCGGGCTGATCCGCAGCCGTTCGGAGAGCTCGGCGGAGGTCAGGACGCCGCTCTCCTCGGCCATCAGGCAGGAGAAGAGCCGGGCCGGCATCCGGCCCATGCCCGCGGCCACCAGCTCGGCCGCGAACCGCTCGACGAAGTCCGACACCGCCTGCTCGTCGCGCCCCTTCTCCGCTTCCCGCTCCACCACGCGCGCCTTCCCCTCTCCGGTGATCAACAACTCGACTGAACTTTAACGCCTTCCCAATATTCACGTTTTTCTGAAACTACGGTAGCTTCAGCAGCATGACGAAGGCAATCGCCCTGACCGGCCTCCGCAAGACCTTCGGCCGGACCACCGCGCTGGACGGCCTCGACCTCACCGTCGAGACCGGCGAGGTGCACGGATTCCTGGGGCCCAACGGCGCCGGGAAGTCCACCGCCATCCGGGTGCTGCTCGGTCTGCTGCGCGCCGACGGCGGCAGCGCCCGGCTGCTCGGCAAGGACCCCTGGCACGACGCCGTCGAACTGCACCGCCGCCTCGCCTACGTCCCCGGCGACGTCGAACTGTGGCCCAACCTCACCGGCGGCGAGGCCATCGACCTGCTCTCCCGGCTGCGCGGCCGACTCGACCGCCGCCGCCGCGACGAGCTGATCGAGCGCTTCGACCTCGACCCCACCAAGAAGGGCCGCAGCTACTCCAAGGGCAACCGGCAGAAGGTCGCCATCGTCGCCGCGCTCGCCTCCGACGCCGAACTGCTGCTGCTCGACGAGCCGACCTCCGGCCTCGACCCGCTGATGGAGGTGGTCTTCCAGGACGTCGTCCTCCAGGCCCGGCACCAGGGGCGGACCGTCCTGCTGTCCAGCCACATCCTGGACGAGGTGGAGAAGCTCGGCGACCGGGTCAGCATCATCCGCCACGGCCGGGTGGTGCAGACCGGCAGCCTCGGCGAACTGCGCCACCTCACCCGCACCACGGTCGAGGCCGAGACCCACCGCCCCGTCACCGGGCTGGAGACGCTGGAGGGCGTGCACGCCGTCCGCACCGAGGGCGCCCGGGTGCGCTTCGCCGTGGACGGCGCCCACCTGGACGCCGCCGTCCGCCGCCTCGGCGAGGCCGGACTGCGCAGCCTGGTCAGCCACCCGCCCACGCTGGAGGAGCTGATGCTGCGCCACTACGGCGACGAGCTGGCCGCCAACGGGCACCCGGTCGACGGCGAGGCCGCCCGATGACCGCCGCCACCACCACCTCGACCAGCGCGCCCGCCACGGCCCCGCGCCCGCCCCGCCGGCGCACCACCCTGGCCGGCACCGCCACGCTGCTCCGCTTCGCCCTGCGCCGCGACCGGCTCCGCCTCCCCGCCTGGGTGCTCGGCCTCGGCCTGCTCACCCTCGCCAGCGCCAACAGCGTGCACACCCTCTACCCGACCGCCGCCGACCGCGCCTCGATCGCCCACGCCTCCGCCGGCCCGGCCGTCCTCGCCATGACCGGCCCCGGGCACTACCTGGCCGACTACACCTGGGGCGCCATGCTCGGCCACCGGCTGCTCGGCCTGCTCGCGGTGCTGGCCGGGCTGCTGAGCGTGCTGACCGTCACCCGGCACACCCGGGCCGAGGAGGAGAGCAGGCGGGCCGAGCTGGTCCGCTCCGCCGCCGTCGGCCGGCACGCCCAGCTCGCGGCCGCCCTGGGCGCCGCGGCCGTCGCCGACCTCGCGCTCGGCCTGCTGCTCGCCGCCGGGCTGCCCGCCCTCGGCGTCCCCGGGCTCGGCACCGGCGGCGCGCTGCTGTTCGGGGCCGCGACCACCGCCGCCGGGCTGCTGTTCGCGGCGGTCGCCGCCGTCGCCGTCCAGGTCACCGCGCACGCCCGGACGGCCTCCGGGCTGGCCCTCGCGGTGCTCGGCGCCGCCTACGCGGTGCGCGCGGCCGGGGACGCCGGGTCGAACGGGCTCTCCTGGGCCTCGCCGATCGGCTGGCTCCAGCGCAGCTACCCCTTCGTGGACGACCGCTGGTGGCCGCTGCTGCCCGCGCTCGCCCTGGCCGCCGTCACCGGCGCGGCCGGCTTCGCGCTGAGCACCCGACGGGACGTGGGCGCCGGGCTGCGCGCTGCCCGCCCGGGGCCGCCCACCGCCCGCCCCGCCCTCGGCACCCCGCTCGGCCTCGCCCTGCGCCTGCACCGCGGCCTGCTGGGCGGCTTCGCGGTCGCGCTGCTGCTGCTCGGCGCGATGTACGGGTCGCTGCTGGGCGGCGCCGACGCGATGGTCAAGGACGTCGACCAGCTGAAGGAGGCCCTCGCCCGGCTCGGCGGCCGCTCGCTCACCGACTCCTTCGCCGCGATGACCCTGCTGGTGGTGGCGGTGGTCGGCGCGGTCTACGCGGTGCTGGCGACGCTGCGCCCGCGCGCCGAGGAGAGCGCCGGGCGGGCCGAACCGGTGCTGGCCACCGGGGTGTCCCGGTCCGGCTGGCTGGGCGGGCACCTGGCGGCGGCGCTGCTGGGCTCGACCGCGGTGCTGCTCGCGGCGGGGGTGGGCTTCGGCCTGGCCGGGGCACTGTCCACCGGTGACGCCGGCGCGTTCCCGCGACTGGTCGGCGCGGCCCTGGCGTTCGCGCCCGCCCAGTGGGTGACGGTGGGGTTCGCCGCCGCCGTGTACGGCTGGCTGCCCCGGGCGACGCAACTGGCCTGGCTGGTGCCGGCGTACGCGTTCGTGATCGGGTACCTGGGCCCGCTGCTGAAGCTCCCGGCGGGGCTGGAGCGGCTCTCCCCGTTCGGGCAGGTGCCCCGGCTCCCGGCGGCCGCCATGGACTGGACGCCGCTCGCGGCGCTCACCCTGGTCGCGGCCGCCCTGATCGCCCTGGCGCTGGCCGGGTTCCGGCGCCGCGACCTCGAAGTGCGCTGACGCCCGGGGCCACGGCGGGGCAAGCGGACGGGGCCGGCCGCGACGGGTCGGCCCCGGGCCGGGTCACAGGTGCTTGACCAGCTCCGGCATCAGGTCCTGGAAGGTCCGCCCGCTGGCCGGCTGCCCGATCGCGGTCATCTGCCAACCGGCGGGCGTGCGCTGCACCTTGGCCATGATCTGCGCGGTGTACGGGCCGCCCCCGGTGAGCGTGTACCGGGCCAGCTCGGCGCCCGTCTGCTCGTCGACCAGCCGGCAGAAGGCCGCCTCGACCTCCTGGAAGGTCTGGCCGGTGAAGGAGTTGACGGTGAAGAGGATCTGGTCGACCTCGGCGGCCATCTTGGTCAGGTCGACGGTGATCGACTCGTCGTCGGTCGCGTCGCCCGCGCCGCCGACCAGGTTGTCGCCGCTGTGCCGGACGGAACCGTCATTGCTGTTGAGGTGCTGGAAGAAGACCACGTCCACCGGCCGCCCCTGGGAGAACAGCACCGCCGAGGCGTCCAGGTCGATCTCCCGACCGGCGGCCAGCAGCTTGGCGAAGAAGCCCTTGGGCTGCGCGGCCTTCCAGCCCAGGCCCATCCGGACCACACTCAGCTGACCGCCGCCCGGCTTCTCCAGGCTGATCTTCTGCCCCTTGGCCAGCGAAACGCTCATCGTGCCCTCCTCGTTCCTGCCGCCGCTCCGTGCCGTGAATCTACAGCACTGTCGAACTTCTGTGATCATCCGACCGGCGCGCTCCCCGCACCCCTACCCCGCGCTCCCCCCGCCGTCACCACCGGGGGCGGTCTGCACACTGTCAAGCGCCCCGGGGAGGAGCTTGCGCGGGGCGGCGCGCAATCCGGCTCGGTCAACCTGGCAACCGGCGATCCGACGTCTGGCGTAGCCGCGAACAGGGGCCGAACAGGCGGGCGGCGCGCGGTCTAGGGTCGGCTCGGAGGCGCCGCCGACCGGGAGAACGGCCGCCGACGCACCGCGTTCCGCGCACGTTCCCGTGATCCGCCAACCCACGCTGGGGGGACCACCATGTCCGAGCACGAAGGAACACCGCCCGCACCCGCCACCGCCGCCACCACCTCGCGCCTCGGCCGCCGCCGCCTGCTGCGGGCCGGCCTCGGCACCGGCGGCGCGCTCGCCGCCGTCCGCCTGCTGCCCGGCGGCCAGGCCTGGGCCGCCGCCCCGGAGCCCGCGCCCGCACCCGTACCGGAGTCCGCGCCCGTACCCGCGCCCCTCCCGAGCGGCGCCGCCACGGCGCAGCCCTGGCCGGACTGGGCCCGGTTCGCCCGCGTCGGCGACGGCACCTTCAACGAGCCCGCCGACATGCAGAGCGCCGTCGACGCCCTCAAGGCGCAGAACGTCAGCGTCATCGAACTCGACACCCTGCTCTCCAACTGGCTGACCGACGCCGAGTTCGCGGCCCACATGGCCGAGGTGAAGACCTTCACCGGCCTGGCGCACGCCGCCGGCCTCAAGGTCGTCATGTACTACCCCTCCCTGGAGCTGATCTCCCCCGGCGGCGAGAAGGGCCGCTCGTTCTACAAGAACGACCAGGGCGGCGCCTGGGTGCAGCGCGACCTCGCCGGAAAGCCCAACGTGTTCTACGGCAGCGTGGTGGTCTGGGTCGACCCGGGCGACGAGAGCGTCTGGCTCAGCCCCAACTCGCCCTGGCGGGACTACTACCTCAAGCGGATCAAGGGCGTGGCCGCCACCGGCGTGGACGGCATCTGGCCGGACGTCCCGATCTACTTCGACGGCGTGCTCTCCTGGTGCGACGCCTCCACCTGGGGCGCGGCCGCCTTCAAGGCCGACAGCGGCCTCGCCCTGCCCAAGGCCGCGGACTTCGCCGACCCGGTGTTCCGCCGCTACCTCGAATGGCGCCACCGCAACCTGCTCCGGTTCCAGCTCGACATCGCCGCCGCCGGGCGCGCGGTCAACCCCGACCTGGTCACCTTCGTCGAGACCGTCTCGATGGACTACCGCTACGCCACCTCGATCGGCCTGGACGGCGGCTACCTGCGCCAGGCCGAGGGCGCCGTCAGCCAGGTCTGGGAGGTGGACATCCTCGGCAACTACGACGGCATGCGGCACGCCACCGCCTCCGACTGGGTCTGTCTCATCTCGATGTACAAGTACGCGCGCGGCGCCAGCGGCACCAAGCCCGCCTGGGCGTTCTCCTACGGCTGGCAGGCCGACGACGCCTCGCTGGTGATGTCCCAGCTGATCGCGGCCGGCTGCAACCCCTACGAGGTGAAGACGCCGTACAAGAACGACACCGTGGACGCGGCGATGCGCGCCCGGATGTACCGCTTCGTCCAGAGCAACCAGGAGCGGCTCTACAACGCCGCCTCGGCCGCCCAGGTCGGCGTCTACCACTCCAGCCCGTCCCGGGACTACGTCAGCCCGGGCGCGGGCATCGGAATGTACGTCAACGCGACCGCGCCGGCCGGGATCAGCGACTGGTGGGGCGGCGACGACCCGGAGCAGAGCTGCGCGTCCGTCCCCTGGCTGGGCGAGTTCCGGGGCACGGTGAAGGCGCTGGTGTACGCGCACATCCCGTTCGACACGGTGCCCAGCCCCGGCCTGGCCGCCGCCGACCTGGCCCGGTTCAAGGTGCTGCTGCTGCCCGACCTCCAGGCGGTCTCGGACGCCGAGGCGGCCGTGCTGCGGGGCTTCGTCGCGGCCGGCGGGACGATCGTGATCACCGGCCCGGCACCCACCGCGCTCGACGAACTGGGCGGCCAGCGGGCCGAGTTCGCGCTCTCCGACGTGCTCGGACTGCGTCGGGGCAGCCCGCTGCCGGCCAACAGGCAGAACGCCTACGGCAGCGGCACCTGCTGGTACGTCCGCGACCGGGCCGGGCTCAGCTACCTCACCAAGACCGACCAGGCCTCGGCCGACCAACTGCTCGCCCCCGTCCGCCGGTCCGCACCGCCCGCCGTCACCCTGGCCGGGGACCGCCGGATCTTCCTGGACGCGCGGCGGCTCGGCAACGACACCGTCGTCCACCTGGTGAACTTCACCAACTTCGGCGACACCCCGGCGGCCTTCCGCACCACGCCCGCCAACTGCACGCTCTCCTACGCCCTCCCGGCCGGCGCCGCCGTCACGGCCGTCACCGTCGCCACCCCGGACGGCACCGACCCGACGCCCAAGCCCGTCCCGTACACCGTCACGGGAGGGACGGTCAGCGTGCCGCTGACCGTCGTGCAGTACTCGGTGGTGACGGTGACAGTGAGCTAGAGCGCGGGCGCGGGGATGCGCCAGAGGGCGGCGGGGTTGGCCTCGCCGCCCGGGGCGGACTCGAAGGCGATCCACTTCCCGTCCGGGGACCAGCTCGGCGCGCCGTCGTACGAGCCGTCGTCGCCGGTCACCCGGACGGGGCGGCCGCCGTCGGCCGCGACCACGAAGACCTGGGCGTTCGGCAGGTCGCCGAGGTTGGAGGAGAACACCAGGTACCGGCCGTCCGGGGACCAGGTGGGATCGGTGTGCTCGCCCGGCACGTCGGTGACCTGGCGCAGGCCGGTGCCGTCCGCGCCGACCGTCCACAGCGCCCAGTTCTCACTGCCGGCGGCGCGGCGCTGGAAGACGATCCGGTCGCCCCGGGGCGACCAGTTCGGCTGCCGGTTGTCGGTGCCGGTGCCCTTGCCGTCGACCAGCCGGAGGGGGGCGCCGCCGTCGCGGCGGACCTTCCAGAGCGAGTCCTGTTCGGCGTCGTCGCCGTGCACGGCGGCGTGTTCCGGCTCCCAGCTCTGCTGGAAGACGATCCAGGCGCCGTCCGGGGAGAAGCTCGGCTCGCTGTAGCCGCTGCCGTCCTCGTGCCGGGTGACCCGCTCGGGGCTGCCGCCGGGCGTCATCAGCCAGACCTCGTCGTGGCCGGACTCCCGGTCGGTGGCGAAGGTGAAGGCGCCGGTGGCGGCGTTCCAGCTGGTGCCCGGGAGGTTGACGGCGGCCTTGTCGGGATCCTCCAGGACCTTCTGCGGTGCGCGGGCGCCGTCCAGCGGCAGCACCCCGAGGGCGGCGGCGCCCTTGTTGTAGCCCTCGCTGAACTCGGTCAGCAGCACCGAGCGACCGTCCGGGGCGAAGGCGGGGTTCTGGGCGCTGCGACCGCCCTCGGCCCGGTAGAGCAGCTCGGCGCCGTCGGCCCGGTGCTCGCCTCCGGTCGGCGGCGCGCCGCTGGCCCGGGTCGGCCGGGGCCGCGGCCCGTCCTCGGAGCCGGATCCGGCGCAGCCGGACAGCAGCAGCGCCGTGACGGCCGCGGCGGCGAAGAACGTGCGAGTTCTCATGACTCACAAGCTAATTGACGCTTCGTCACATTGCGTCAGCCCGCAGGCGGATCAGGCGTCGCCGTCCAGCAGGTGCTGGCGGACCTCCTGGAAGGTCCAGGCCCCGCCGGCCGGGCGGGCGAACACCCAGACCAGGTCGAAGCGGTCCGGCCAGGTGGCGGGCGCGCCGCTGCCGGCGGCGCCGAGCGCCTCGACGATCCGCGGGATCCGCGAGTGCTCCCAGCAGATCAGCGTCGGCTGGGGCCCCGCCAGGGCGGCGCCCGCGAGCGCCGTCTCCTGGGACTCGGCGTAGTCGGTGTCGACGGTCAGCCCGAGCTTGGCGGCGAGCGGGGTGACGGTCTGCCGCATCCGGTGCGCCCCGGCCAGCGGGCCCTGGTCGGCGGCGGCCAGGATCCGGGCGGGGGTGCGCAGGCCGGGGGCGGGCGGGACGAACAGGGTGGGCAGCGCCC
Source organism: Kitasatospora sp. NPDC057940 (assembly GCF_042887425.1). NCBI lineage: Bacteria > Bacillati > Actinomycetota > Actinomycetes > Kitasatosporales > Streptomycetaceae > Kitasatospora > Kitasatospora sp. NPDC057940. The sequence continues at coordinate 453,487 of NZ_JBHVPH010000004.1, read as the reverse complement.
GGGCGCGGGACCAGCCGCGCTCGGTCAGGGACTTGCCGTCGTGGTGGCCGTTCTCGTCCAGTCCCGGGTGGCCGCCGTCCGGCTTCTCGCCGTGCCGGATGATCATCACCAGGGCCTCGCCGCCCGCGTCGCTCGCCCTGGCCGCGCCGGCCTCCTTGCCCGCCTTCTTGCCGGCCTTGCCGGAGGAGGCCGAGCAGCCCGCCAGCAGCACCGGAGCGGCGATCGCCAGGCCGGTGAGCAGGGTGCGCCGGGCCGGCCGCGCCGCCACTCGGTGCTCCATCGCCCGGCTCCCCATCACTCGGCCCGCCACTGTCTGCTCCCCTTCCCCCTGGTCTCCCGCCACTCGGCGCCCCGTCACTCGGTGCCCCGTCACTCGGCGCCCCGTCACTCGGTGCCCCGTCACTCGGCACCCCGCTCCAGGCGCACCAGCGCGTCGACCGCGACGCCGGCGCCCTCGCCCTTGTGCCCGGGCTCCGGGCCGACCGTCCGGTGCACCCGTTCGGCCCGGACGGTGCGCAGGCCGCGGTCCGCGAGGTCGGCGAGGACGTCCTCCGGGGTGAACAGCACGGCCGGGTCCTGCGGGCCGCCGACGCCCTCGGTGAGGTTGCTCAGGTCGTGCCCGACCACCAGCAGGGTGCCGCCGGGGGCGAGCGCGGCGGCGGCGCGGCGCAGCGCGGCCCGCCGGTCCCGGGCGGGGACCTGGAGGTAGGCGACCAGGATCAGGTCGTAGCCGGCGGCGGGGGCCTCGAAGGTGCGGGCGTCGCCGTGCCGCCAGGTGAGCCGGTCGGCGACCTCGTCGGGCAGGTCGGCGGTGAGCCGCTCGGCACGTTCCAGGGCGACGGCGGAGTAGTCCAGCCCGGTGACCTCCCAGCCCCGGCCGGCCAGCCAGATGGCGTTGCGGCCTTCGCCGGCGGCCAGGTCGAGGGCGTGGCCGGGGGCGTGGGCCGGGGTGAGGCCGGTCAGTTCGCGGACCACCCAGCGGTTGGGCTCGGCGCCCCACACCAGTTCGGTCGCGGCGTAGCGGTCGTCCCAGTCCTGGCTGTCCATCGCGAGTCCTCCGTTCGGCGGGCCTGCTCCGCAGCGGTCAACCTACCGGGCCCGGGCGTCGGCGGCCCGCAACGGTCCAGCGGGCGGACACCCTTGACGGCGAATATTGGTCCAGTCCAATCTGTGATGTCGTGACGCGAGCGGGTCAGCCGGCCCGCCGCGCCCGCCGTCCGTACGTCGGCACGCTCCACCTGCCCGCGCGCCCCCACAGCGCCCGGGCGGCTCCCCCGGCCCACCCCGGGCCACGCACCGCCGGAACCCCCACACATCCGGAGGACACACCGCATGCACGACCGCGTCATGCCCGCACGGCCCGCCCAGGCCGCCGGGCGCCGGACCGCCCCGCGCAGACGGGCCCTGGCCCTAGCCCTCGCCGCCACGCTCAGCACCAGCGGCGCCGCCCTCGCCCTGACCCTCAGCCCCGCCTCGGCCGCCCCGGTGAACCTGCTGGCCAACGGCGACTTCGAGGCCGGCACCCTGGCCGGCTGGACCTGCGCCAACGGTTCCGTCGTCACCACCCCGGTGCACGGCGGGAGTTACGCGCTCAGCGGCGCGGCCTCGGCCTCCGACACCGCGCAGTGCCAGCAGACCGTCACCGTCCAGCCGAACACCACGTACACCCTCTCCGGCTTCGTCCAGGGCAGCTACGTCTACCTCGGCGCCACCGGGACGGGCGTCAACTCCTCGGTCTGGACGCCCGGCGGCACCGGCTGGAACCAGCTGAGCACCACCTTCACCACCGGCGCCACCACCACCTCGGTGACGGTCTTCACCCACGGCTGGTACGGCACCGGCGCCTACTACGCCGACGACCTCAGCCTGACCGGCCCGGCCGGGCCCACCTCCACCGGCAGCCCGACGGCCACCGGCAGCCCCACCGCGAGCGGCAGCCCGACGGCCTCCACCAGCCCGACCGCGTCCGGCAGTCCGACCGCGTCCACCAGCCCGACTGCGAGCGGCAGCCCGACGGCCACCGGCAGCCCCACCGGGTCCGGCAGCCCGACCGCGACGGCCACCGCCAGCGGCCCGGCCGGGGACGGCAAGGTCACCACGCCCACCGGCGTCGCCGCCACCAAGGTCACCGCGGGCGCCGTGGTGCTCACCTGGCAGCCCTCCACCCTGACCACCGGCGACGGCCCGATCGCCTACAAGGTGTGGTCCAACGGCCAGCTGGTCGCAACCTCGATGGGCACCTCCGTCGCCGTCAGCTCGCTGCTGCCCGGCAAGGCGTACACCTTCAGCGTCCAGGGCTACTCCGGCTCCCACGCCTCCGCCCAGTCCGCCGCGGTGAGCACCACGACGGCCGCCGCCCCCGCGCAACAGCCCGTCCGCTCGGCCTACTTCGACCAGTGGGGCGTCTACGAGAACGCGTACTACCCGAAGAACGTCGACACCAGCGGCGCCGCGGGCAAGCTGGACGTCATCCACTACGCGTTCGCCAACATCGACCCCACCAAGCTCACCTGCTTCCAGGCGGTGAAGGCCTCCGACTCGACCAACGAGAACAACCCCAACGCCGGTGACGGCGCGGGCGACGCCTACGCCGACTACCAGTCCGACTACAACTCCGGCACCAGCGTGGACGGCAGCAGCGACACCTGGGAGCAGCCGCTCAAGGGCAACTTCAACCAGCTGCGCCAGCTCAAGGCCAAGTACCCGAACCTGCGGTTCACCATCTCGATCGGCGGCTGGACGTACTCCAAGTACTTCTCCGACGCGGCCGCCACCGACGCCTCCCGGAAGACCTTCGTCTCCTCCTGCGTCGACATGTTCCTCAAGGGGAACCTGCCGACCGGCGTCGCGGGCGACGCCTCCGGCGGCGCGGCCACGGCGGCCGGCATCTTCGACGGCGTCGACCTCGACTGGGAGTACCCGGGCTCGGCCGGCGGCCACACCGGCAACCACTACTCCCCCGCCGACAAGCAGAACTTCACCCTCCTGCTCAAGGAGTTCCGCACCCAGCTGGACGCGCTCGGCTCCGCCCAGGGCAAGCGCTACCTGCTGTCCACCGCCCTGCCCAGCGGCCAGGACAAGATCGCCCAGCTGGAGACCGACAAGATCGGCAACTACCTCGACTACGCCGACGTCATGTCCTACGACATGCACGGCGCCTGGGACGCCAAGGGCCCGACCAACCACCAGGACCCGCTGCACGACAGCCCGGCCGACCCGACCACGCCGATCACCCCCGGCACCCGCAAGTACAACGTCGACACCATGCTCGCCGCGTACACCACCGGCCTGCCCGAGTACGGCATCCCCGGCGGCTTCCCGGCCAACAAGCTGGTGCTCGGCATCCCGTTCTACTGGCGCGGCTGGACGGGCGTCCCGGCCGGCTCCAACTACGGCCTGTACCAGAGCGCCACCGGCCCGACGGCCGCCAAGCCGCTGAGCCAGGAGGCCGGACTGGCCGCCTGGAAGGAGCTCAACCCGACCGCCGCCACCACCCACTGGGACCCGGTCACCGAGAGCAGCTGGGTCTACGACGGCACCAACTTCTGGACCGGCGACACCCCGCAGGCCATCCAGGCGCGCGGGGCCTACACCAAGAGCAAGGGCCTCGGCGGACTGTTCGCCTTCTCCCTGGAGAACGACGACGCCTCCGGCACGCTGCTCAACTCCATGGACGGCAGCCTGCGCTGACGTCCGGCACGCCGGTGGGCCCGCGCGGGGGCGCCCGCGGGGCCCCCCCCCGGGGCCGCCTTCCGCGTTCCGCACCGTCGTCGCGGTTGCCGGGTTGTCGCGGCTACTGGCCGGCGACGTCCGGAGTGACCGGGTCCGGGCCCATGTGCGGATCGGCCTCCAGCGGCACGTTCTGGCCGCTCGACTGGTCGGTCACCGTCCGCCCGGCCAGCGGCGAGCGCAGATCGGCGGACACCGACTGCCGCTTGGCCAGCGCGTTGCAGACCTGCCCGGGCTGCACCGGCGCCGCGACCACGATCCTGACGTCCACCCGGCCGGCGTGCGACTCGTCCGCCTTCAGCGCGTACTTCTGGCAGACCCCGCCGAAGAAGTAGACGGTCAGCCCGTTGCTGCCGTCCACCCGGTAGGAGACCGCCGGGCGCGCCCCCGACCCGGCCGGGTCGGGCTCGCCCACCGCGATCCCGGGGCCCGGGGGAGTGCCCCCGGAACCGGCCGTCGACGGCTGCCCCGGGGCGGGCGAGGCCGCGGTGGGGGCCCACTTGGTCGGCGGCGTCTGGCCGGGCTGGTCCGACGTGGCCGACGGGCTCGCCGTCGGAGCCGGCGCGGACGGGGCGCCGGAGGACGCCGGGGCCTCCGGGGAGGTGCTCGCGCCCGCCGAGGTCGTGGCCGCGCCCGCCGCCGCCGAGTCCGACGAGGTCTTGCCGTCCCCGTTGCACCCGGCCACCGTCACCACCGCCGCCAGCGCCAGGCCCGCCAGGGCCACCGCCCGCCGACCGCGCCGGGGCATCGTCTCCAGGTCCATCTGCACATCCTCCCGAGGGCTCAGCGGTGCCGCCCGCTCGGCCGCTCCGCGCGGATGTGACGTGACCCGGTCGGATCCGGTTCCACTTCGGTTCCACCAGCCCCGGGCCGGGGCGGGCGCCGGGTCACATGCCGTACTCGGCCATCCCGGCGACCAGCCGCTGCGCGTCGGACGGCACCCGGAACCCCTCCCGGGCGGGCGCGGCCGGCTCGGGACCGGTCGCCAGCAGCGGCCAGAACCGGCGCAGCCGCCGGGACGAACTCACCAGCGCGTCGAGGCTCTCGCCGTCGGCTTCGGTCCGCAGGGCGGGCAGCGGGGCGTGGCTGGGCATCATCGGGCATCGCTCCGATCCATGGCCGTGGCCGCACTGCCACGGTCGACGACGGGGCCCGCCCGGCTCGGCGGGGCCCCTGCTGCCGACCCTAGGCCGGGGTTCGGCCCACCCACCAGTGCTACCCGGAGGTAGTACACGTTCGACGGTGACGGGTGCCACGATGGCACTGCGGGCCGGCGGATTGCGGCGGTCTTGCTGCCGCCCGCCCCCAGCCCGGTACCGTGTGTGGGTTCACCCGTGCTTGCCCGTTGGCCCCGCAGCCATCCTGAGGAGACCTCCCGTGCGTATCGCCGTCGCCGGCTCGATCGCCACCGACCACCTGATGACGTTCCCCGGTCGGTTCGCCGACCAGCTCGTCGCCGAGCAGCTGCACACCGTGTCGCTGTCCTTCCTGGTCGACACCCTGGACATCCGCCGCGGCGGAGTCGCGCCGAACATCGCGTTCGGCATGGGCGTGCTCGGGCTGCGCCCGATCCTGGTCGGCGCGGCCGGCGCGGACTTCGCCGAGTACCGCAGCTGGCTGGAGCGCAACAACGTGGACTGCAACTCCGTCCACATCTCCGAGACCCGGCACACCGCCCGCTTCATGTGCACCACGGACGAGGACCACAACCAGATCGCCTCGTTCTACACCGGCGCCATGGCGGAGGCCCGCAACATCGAGCTCAAGCCGATCGCCGACCGCGTCGGTGGCCTCGACCTCGTCCTGATCGGCGCCGACGACCCGCAGGGCATGGTCCGCCACACCCAGGAGTGCCGCACCCGCGGCTTCGCCTTCGCCGCCGACCCCTCCCAGCAGCTGGCCCGCCTGGACGGCGACGACATCCGCGAGATCGTCGACGGCGCCGCGTACCTCTTCACCAACGAGTACGAGGCCGCGCTGATCGAGAGCAAGACCGGCTGGGACGCCGAGGAGATCCTCACCCGGGTCGGTACCCGGATCACCACCCTGGGCAGCAAGGGCGTGCGGATCGAGCGCAAGGGCGAGGCGGCGATCCTGGTCGGCTGCGCCGCCGAGGAGGCGAAGGTCGACCCGACCGGCGTCGGCGACGCCTTCCGGGCCGGCTTCCTGGCCGGCCTGTCCTGGCAGCTCGACCTGGAGCGCGCCGCCCAGCTCGGCTGCATGCTCGCCACCCTGGTGATCGAGACCGTCGGCACCCAGGAGTACGAGCTGCGCCCGACCGCCTTCCTGAAGCGCTTCGAGGACGCCTACGGCGCCGAGGCCGCCGCGGACATCCGCGCGCACCTGGTCAAGTAGTCCGCCGGACGACGAGGTAGGCCGAGCCCCGGTCGCCGCCGTAGTCGGCGGCCGGGGCCTCGCCCGCGTACTCCTGACCGCGCATCCCGCACCAGGCCGGGATGTCCAGCCGGGCGGCCTCGTCGTCCGCGAGCACGGCGACCGTGCCGCCCTCCGGCACCTCGCCGATCCGCTTCGCCAGCTCGATGACCGGCAGCGGGCAGCGCTTGCCCAGCGCGTCGATCACCAGCAGGGGCCCGGCCGCCGGCTCCGGCTCCGGGGCCGGCAGGTCCAGCCCGAGCGGCGCCCGGACGCCCGCGACCAGCTCCGGCAGCACGGTGAGGAAGCGTTCGACGTCGGCCTCGGCCGTCCCGGGCGGCAGCGAGACCCGGACGTTCCCCTCGGTGAGCACCCCCATCGCGGCCAGCACATGGCTCGGCGTCAGGGTGGAGGAGGTGCAGGAGGAGCCGGAGGAGACCGCGAAGCCCGCCCGGTCCAGTTCGGTGAGCAGCACCTCGCCGTCCACGTACAGGCAGGAGAAGGTGACGATGTGCGGCAGCCGCCGCACCGGGTCGCCGACCACCTCCACCTCGGGCACCAGCTGCGGCACCCGGGCCCGGATGCGCTCCACCAGCGCGTGCAGCCGGGCGTTCTCCCGCGCGGCCTCGGCCCGGACGGCCCGCAGCGAGGCGGCCGCGGCGACGATCGCCGGGACGTTGACGTAGCCGGGCACCCGCCCGCCCTCGCGTTCGTCGGCCGGCAGCGGCGAGGCGTACCGGACGCCCTTGCGCACGGCCAGCACCCCGACGCCGGGCGGCCCGCCCCACTTGTGCGCGCTGGCGGTCAGCAGCGACCAGCCGGCCGGGACGTCCATCCGCCCGACGCTCTGCGCCGCGTCGACCAGCAGCGGGACACCGGCCTCGCGGCAGTGTCCGGCGACCTCGCCGACCGGCTGGACCGTCCCCACCTCGTGGTTGGCGCTCTGCAGGACGGCCAGCGCGGTGTCCGCGCGCAGCAGCGCGGCGAACACGTCCGGGTCGACCCGGCCGCCGCGGTCCACCGGCGCCACCGAGACGGTGCCGCCGCCCGCCTCCTGACGCTCGGCGACGTGCAGCACGCTGGAGTGCTCGACCGCCGAGTGCACCAGGTGGCCGCCGCGCCGCCGGTGGCCGGCCAGCGCGCCCAGCATGCCGAGTTGCACCGCCTGCGTCCCGCTCGCGGTGAAGGCGATCTCGTCCGCCCGGGCGCCCAGGGCCTCGGCCACCGTCTCGCGGGCGGCGTCCAGCAGCATCCGGGCCTGCCGGCCGGAGCGGTACAGCCGGGCCGGATCGGCCCAGCCCTCGTCCAGGGCGGCGGTCAGCGCCTGTCGTGCGACGGGGTGCAGCGGGGCCGTCGAGGCCGCATCGAAGTACACGGTCACATTTAACGACACACCCGGAGCCGTTCCGGTCCGACGACGTCGCTTACCGGCCGTCAGTCGATCACCCCGAATGTCCGCTTCGTCCGCGTCCGACGGACCGTCACCCGCGTAGTTCGAGGTCATCCCCCGATCGGGCGTAAGGACCTCGAATGCCTACGATGACCTGCGGCGCAGCCCCTGCCGGGCCTGATCGGGCGACCGGGCGGCGCGTTACCGGGGGCTGCCCGTCAGGAGCGCATAAGGCTGGAGTAGGGTTTGGCCCGCATAAGCATTCAAACCGTGCCCGTGGACGGGTCGCCGGGGAGGCTCACAATCCTCCGCGGGGCGACGCGAAGGCGGGCGAGACTTCGGGAAGGCGCTACGTGAGTCCCAACGGCTCCGACCGCTCGCCGCGGCGCACGATGCGGCGGAAGCTGCCTCAGGCGCTGGCACTGGGCCTCGTCATCGCGACCGCCACCGGCTGCTCGGCCAACGACCTCCCCAGGCTTGGCCTCCCGAGCCCCGTCACCAAGGAAGGGCCGATGGTCCTCCAGATGTGGCAGGGCTCCTGGATCGCGGCTCTGGTGGTCGGCGTACTGATGTGGGGTCTGATCATCTGGAGCGTGATCTTCCACCGGCGCAGCCGCACCGGCGTGGAGGTCCCCCCGCAGACCCGGTACAACGTGCCCATCGAGGCGCTCTACACCGCGGTCCCCATCATCATCGTGTCGGTGCTCTTCTACTTCGTCGCCCGCGACGAGTCGAAGCTGATCGCCGTCTCCGAGAAGCCGCAGCACACGGTCAACGTGGTCGGCTTCCAGTGGAGCTGGGCGTTCAACTACGAGAACACCGAGAACCCCGACCCGGCCAACAAGGACGCCGCGTACGAGGTCGGTACGCCCAAGGAGGTTCCGACCCTCTGGCTGCCGGTCAACGAGTCGGTGCAGTTCCGGCTGACCTCGCGTGACGTCATCCACGACTTCTGGCCCGTCAACTTCATGATGAAGATGGACGTCGTGCCGGGCGTGGTGAACAGGTTCGAGGTCACCCCCACCGTCAAGGGCGAGTACATGGGCAAGTGCGCGGAGCTCTGTGGCGTCGACCACTCGCGCATGCTGTTCAACGTCAAGGTCGTCGACCGCGCCGACTACGACAAGCACCTGGCGGACCTCCGGGCCAAGGGCCAGACCGGCGCGTTGCCCTCCGGCATCACGACCATGGGAAGTGAAGAGAAGTGACCATCCTCAACGAGCCCGCCGCGGCCGGCGGGGGCGCCGGGGCCGTCACGGTCGGGGCGCAGCGGACCCGCAAGCCGGGTTCGACCATCATCAAGTGGCTGACCACCACCGACCACAAGACGATCGGCACCCTGTACCTGGGCACGTCGTTCGCCTTCTTCCTGATCGGCGGCATCCTCGCGCTGGTCATGCGCGCCGAGCTGGCTCGTCCCGGGACCCAGATCCTGTCGAACGAGCAGTTCAACCAGGCGTTCACGATGCACGGCACGATCATGCTGCTGATGTTCGCGACGCCGCTGTTCGCCGGCTTCGCGAACTGGATCATGCCGCTCCAGATCGGCGCCCCGGACGTGGCGTTCCCGCGTCTGAACATGTTCGCGTACTGGCTGTACCTCTTCGGTTCGACCATCGCGGTGGCGGGCTTCCTGACCCCGAACGGCGCGGCCAACTTCGGCTGGTTCGCCTACTCCCCGCTGTCGGACGCGGTCCGTTCGCCGGGCGTCGGCGCCGACATGTGGATCATGGGTCTGGCCTTCTCCGGCTTCGGCACGATCCTCGGTGCGGTCAACTTCATCACCACGATCATCTGCATGCGCGCGCCCGGCATGACGATGTTCCGGATGTCGATCTTCGTCTGGAACGTCCTGCTGACCGCCGTGCTGGTCCTGCTGGCCTTCCCGGTCCTGGCCGCCGCGCTGTTCGCCCTGGAGGCGGACCGTAAATTCGGGGCCCACGTATTCGATCCCGCCAACGGCGGGGCGATGCTGTGGCAACACCTGTTCTGGTTCTTCGGCCACCCCGAGGTGTACATCATCGCGCTGCCGTTCTTCGGCATCGTGTCGGAGATCATCCCGGTCTTCAGCCGCAAGCCGATGTTCGGCTACTCCGGCCTGATCGCGGCCACCATCGCGATCGCCGGTCTGTCCGTGACGGTGTGGGCGCACCACATGTACGTCACCGGGCAGGTGCTGCTGCCGTTCTTCTCCTTCATGACCTTCCTGATCGCGGTCCCGACCGGTGTGAAGTTCTTCAACTGGGTCGGCACCATGTGGAAGGGCTCGCTGAGCTTCGAGACGCCGATGCTCTGGACGGTCGGCTTCCTGGTCACCTTCCTGTTCGGTGGTCTGACCGGTGTGCTGCTGGCCTCCCCGCCGATCGACTTCCACGTCTCGGACTCGTACTTCGTCGTCGCCCACTTCCACTACGTGGTCTTCGGCACCGTCGTCTTCGCGATGTTCGCCGGCTTCCACTTCTGGTGGCCGAAGATGACCGGCAAGATGCTGGACGAGCGCCTCGGCAAGATCACCTTCTGGACGCTGTTCTTCGGCTTCCACACCACCTTCCTGGTCCAGCACTGGCTCGGCGCGGAGGGCATGCCCCGCCGCTACGCCGACTACCTGGCCTCGGACGGCTTCACCACGCTGAACACCGTCTCGACCATCGGCTCGTTCGTGCTCGGCGCCTCGATGCTGCCGTTCCTCTACAACGTGTGGAAGACGGCCAAGTATGGCGAGAAGGTCGAGGTCGACGACCCGTGGGGCTACGGCCGTTCGCTGGAGTGGGCGACCTCCTGCCCGCCGCCGCGGCACAACTTCCTCACCCTGCCCCGGATCCGCTCCGAATCCCCGGCCTTCGACCTCCACCACCCGGAGATCGCCGCGCTGGACTACCTGGAGAACCACGGTGAGCCGGCCAAGCACCTCGCCGGCGTGACCCCGGCGAAGTACGACGCCCCGAAGCTGGAAAAGGGCAAGAAGGAGGGCGACGTCTGATGAAGGAACAGGGAAAGATCTTCCTCGGCCTGGCCGTCTTCGTCCTCGCGATGGCCGTCACCTACGGCCTGTGGACCAACCACTCGGAGCACGGGATCGAGGCGGCCGGCACCACGGCGCTGTTCCTCGCCTTCGCGCTCTGCGCCTTCATCGGGTACTACCTCGCCTTCACCGCCCGCCGGGTGGACAGCGGCGCGGGTGACAACCCCGAGGCCGAGGTGGCGGACGACGCCGGCGAGCTGGGCTTCTTCGCCCCGCACAGCTGGCAGCCGCTCTCCCTGGCGATCGGCGGTTCGCTGGCGTTCCTCGGAGTGATCTTCGGCTGGTGGCTGCTGTTCTGGTCGATCCCGATCATCCTGATCGGCCTCTTCGGCTGGGTCTTCGAGTTCTACCGGGGCGAGAACCAGAACCAGTAGGTTCCCGGGTTCCGCCGACGACGACAGGGCCGGTCCTCCCCGCACGGGGAGGACCGGCCCCGTTGCGTCTCCAGGGTGACGAAACCACTCACCCGGGTGAACACGGGGTCGCTCCGATGTCGCTCAGGCCAGCCTCGTTCCTACGATCTGAGCAATCGTGCGGACCCTCGGAGGCGTTTCATGGCCGACAGGCGCGGAATCGCAGGTATCGGCGGCATCTCGCTGACCCTCGCAGTACTGGCCCCGCTGGCCGCCTGCTCGTCCGGCGGCGGCGAGGCGGTCGGCCCCCACCGGATCGACGCGGCCGCGCTCGTCCACCTCTCGGCCGAGGGCGGGGGCAAGGTCGACCCCTCCAAGCCGGTCACGGTGACGTCCGTGCCCGGCAGCCGGCTCACCGACGTCACCGTGACCGGCCCGGACGGCCGGGTGGTGGCCGGTCAGCTCGCCGAGGACCAGCACAGCTGGCAGACCACCGGCCGGCTGAAGGCCGACGCCGACTACTCGGTGCGGATCGCCGCCGACGACGGCAAGGGCGGCCGCGGCGACACCACCGCGGACTTCAGCACCCTCGCCGCCCAGCGCCTGCTCACCGCCAAGCTGGGCCCGGACTCCTCCGGCAGCGGCATCTACGGCGTCGGCCAGCCGCTCACCGTGCAGCTCTCCGAGGCCGTGCAGGACCCGCAGGCCCGCCAGGAGGTCGAGCGCGTCCTGACCGTCAGCTCCCAGCCCGCCGTCACCGGCGCCTGGTACTGGGTGGGCGACAAGGAACTGCACTTCCGCCCGCAGGAGTACTGGCCGGCCGGGACGACCGTCTCGCTGTCCTTCGACGGCACCGGCGTCCGGATCGAGGACGGCCTCTACGGCGGCGACCGCAGCACGCTGGGCCTGCGGATCGGCGCCCGGGTCGAGACGCTGGTCGACGCGGCCGCCCACCAGCTCACCCTCAGCCGTGACGGCGAGCTGGTGCGGAGCATCCCGGTGACCACCGGCAAGCCCGGCTTCGACACCCGCAACGGCGTCAAGGTGGTGCTCGGCCAGGAGCGGTCCGTCCGGATGAACGGCGAGACGATCGGGATAAAGGTCGGGAGCTCGGAGTTCTACGACCTCGACGTGGAGTGGGCCACCCGCGTCACCTGGAGCGGCGAGTACGTCCACGCGGCGCCCTGGTCGGTCCGCTCGCAGGGCCTGGAGAACGTCAGCCACGGCTGTACCGGCATGAGCACCGAGAACGCCAAGTGGTTCTTCCAGAACACCAGGGTGGGGGACCTGGTGACGGTGGTGAACAGCCGCGGCGCCACCATGGAGCCGTTCGGCAACGGCTTCGGGGACTGGAACATCTCCTGGACGGACTGGGTCAAGCACAGCGCCCTCGGACAGCCCGTCAGCACCACCGCACCGGCCTCCCAGGCCCACGCCTCGGGGATGATCCGCCCGGAGGTCTGAGGGCCCCTGGAGGGCCTTCTCAGGCCTCCTGGTAGGCAAGCCGCAGGGCGGCGTCCACGGCGGCCAGCGCGTCCGCCCGCGGGAGCCCGAGCCGGGTCGCCCGCTCGGCGTACTCGGCGGCGGCTGCGGCGGCCAGCCGGTGCGCGGTGTCGCCGGTGGCCGCGATCAGCGTGCCGCGCCGGCCGTGGGTCTCCACCACGCCGTCCGCCTCCAGCTCCCGGTACGCCCGGGCGACCGTCCCGGCGGCCAGCCCCAGCTCCTCGGCCAGGGCCCGGACGGTGGGCAGCCGCAGCCCGGTCGGCAGTTCGCCGGAACGGGCCCGCTCGGCGATCTGGGCCCGGATCTGCTCGTACGGGGGAGTGGCGGCGGCGGGGTCGACGGACAGCTGCACGGGAGCTCCTGGAGGGTGCGGACGGGGGACGGGAAAGCCCGAGGGCCGCCGACCAGAAGAACTCTGGTCAGCGGCCCTCGGGTGTGACGCTGCGGGGCGTACGGGATCAGTGGTGGCCGTGGCCGCTGGTGATCTCGTGGTGCTCCTCGGAGGTCGGCTTGGGGATCTGCGCGCCGCCGCCGTAGAAGCCGCGGGACAGCTTGGCCCGGGTGCGGCCGAGCAGGCCGGCCTTGGCGGCCACGCCGTTCTCGTCCGTCTGGGCCGGCAGCTCGACCGGCTGCACCTGCTCGTGCGCGGTGAGCTTGTACAGGTCCTTCTGCGGCAGCTGGGCGTGCACCTCGACGAACTCGCCGTGCGGCAGGCGCTTGATGACGCCCGTCTCGCGGCCGTGCAGCACCTTCTCCTTGTCCCGGCGCTGGAGGCCGAGGCACCAGCGCTTGGTGACGATGAAGGTGATGACCGGCACCGCGAAGAAGCCGACGCGGACGAAGTAGGTGATCGAGTTGATCGACAGGTGCAGGTGGGTGGCGAACAGGTCGTTGCCACCACCGACCAGCAGCACCAGGTACAGGCTGATCCAGGCGGCGCCGAGCGCGGTGCGGACGGGCGCGTTGCGCGGGCGGTCCAGGATGTGGTGCTCGCGCTTGTCGCCGGTGATCCAGCCCTCGATGAACGGGTAGACCGCGATCGAGACCAGGACCAGCGGGAAGATCATCAGCGGGATGAAGACACCCAGGTTCAGGGTGTGGCCCCACAGGCCGACCTCCCAGCCCGGCATGACGCGGATCAGGCCTTCGGAGAAGCCCATGTACCAGTCGGGCTGGGCGTCGGTGGAGACCTGGTCCGGGCGGTACGGGCCGTACGCCCAGATCGGGTTGATCGTGGCGATCGCCGAGATGGCGGCGATCAGGCCGAACACCAGGAAGAAGAAGCCACCGGCCTTGGCCATGTAGACCGGCATCAGCGGCATGCCGACGACGTTCTTCTCGGTCTTGCCCGGGCCCGCCCACTGGGTGTGCTTGTGGTAGAAGACCAGGATCAGGTGCGCCACCAGCAGGCCGAGCATGATGCCCGGGATCAGCAGCACGTGGATCGTGAAGAAGCGCGGCACGATGTCGTGGCCGGGGAACTCGCCCCCGAACAGGAACATCTGGATGTAGGTGCCGACCAGCGGGACGGCGAGGATCGCGCCTTCCATGAACCGGATACCGGTACCCGACAGCAGGTCGTCCGGCAGCGAGTAGCCGAAGAAGCCGTCGAACATGCCCAGGATCAGCAGCAGGAAGCCGAAGACCCAGTTGATCTCACGCGGCTTGCGGAACGCGCCGGTGAAGAACACGCGCATCATGTGCACGAGCATCGCGGCCACGAAGACCAGGGCGGCCCAGTGGTGGATCTGCCGGATCAGCAGACCGCCGCGGACCTCGAAGCTGATGTCCACCGTCGAGGCGTACGCCTCGGACATCCCGATGCCCTTGAGCGGCACGTACGAGCCGTTGTAGACGACCTCGGCCATCGACGGCTTGAAGAACAGCGTCAGGTAGACACCGGTCAGGATGATGATGACGAACGTGTAGAGGCAGATCTCGCCGAGCATGAAGGACCAGTGGTCCGGGAAGATCTTGCGCAGGTTGGCCTTGGCGAGGGAGTAGATCCCCACCCGGCCGTCCGTCCAGTCAGCAGCGGCCTCCCACTTGTTGGCGGGCTTGGCGCGCGTGCTGGCGGGCTTGGCGGCACCGGTGGTGCTGCTCGTACTCATCGAGCACGCTCCCAGTAGCTCGGGCCGACGGGCTCGTCGAAGTCGCCGGTGGCGACCAGGTAGCCCTTCTCGTCAGTGATGATCTTCAGCTGCGGCAGCGGGTGGCCGGCCGGGCCGAAGATCACGCGCGCGCCGTCCGCCAGGTCGAAGGTCGACTGGTGGCAGGGGCAGAGCGCGTGGTGGGTCTGCTGCTCGTACAGGCTGATCGGGCAGCCGACGTGGGTGCAGATCTTGGAGTAGGCGAGGATGCCCTCGAAGCCCTTCTCCCGCGACCGGTCGTCCTTGATGTCGTCCGGCGCGATGCGCACCAGCATCAGGGCGTCCTTGGCGATCGCCTGCTGGAAGTCCTCGTCGTGGACGTGCAGACCCTCGGGCATGGCGAAGGTCAGCGAGCCGATGACGATGTCCTCGGCCTTCATCGGCAGGTTGGTGCTCATGTTGATGAGCTGCAGCGGCTGGGCCGGGGTCGCCTCGTTCCAGCCCGTCTCCTTCAGCTTCTTCTCGGGCAGCGGCCCGAGGTCGCGGAGCAGGACCACGCCGGAGAGCGGGACCAGCGCCATGGAGCCGATGAGGGTGTTGCGGATCATCTTGCGGCGGCCGAAGCCGGACTCGGCGGCACCGGTCTTGAACTGCTCGATGACGTCCGCGCGGACCTCGTCGTCAGCCTCGATCGGGTGGCGCTCGGCCGGCAGCTCGACGTCCGACATCAGCGTGCGGGCCCAGTGGACCGCACCCGCGCCGATCATGAACAGCGCGACGCCCAGGGTCAGGCCGAGCGCGAAGTTCAGCGCGCTGACGTGACCGAGCGGGAAGATGTAGACGATCTTGTCCGGGTCGATGGCCACGTACGAGGCGATGAAGCCGATGGTGGCGAGCATCGAGACCACGAACATCAGCGAGACCTGACGCTCGGCCCGCTTGGCGGCCCGCTCGTCGATGTCGGTGCGGCGGGGCTCGTGGGCCGGAAGGCCCGGGTCGGCGAACGGGTCGCCGTGCGCGGCGACGTCACCGGCGGAGCCGTGTGACTCCGGAAGCTTGTCTTCTGACATGTCGTGGCTCATGACTTCTTGGCCTTGGTGGTGTGGGCGGCGACCCAGATCGCGACCGCGATGAGCGTGCCGAGACCGAAGATCCAGCCGAACAGACCCTCGGTCACCGGACCGAGGCTGCCGAGCGTGAGACCACCGGGGTTGGGCTCATCGGAGGTGGTGTGGCGGACGAAGGCCACGATCTGCTTCTTCTGCTCCTCGGGCATGGTGGTGTCCGGGAACGACGGCATGTTCTGCGGGCCGGTCTGCATGGCCTCGTAGATGTGCTTGGCGTCCACGCCCTCCAGCGACGGGGCGTACTTGCCCTTGGTCAGGGCACCGCCCTGGCCGGCGAAGTTGTGGCACTGGGCGCAGTTGGTGCGGAACAGCTCGCCACCCTTGGAGATGTCATCCGGGTTGGTCGAGGTGTACTGCTCCGGGGTCGGCGTCACCGGGCCGGGGCCGAGCGAGGCGACGAAGGCGGCGAGCTGGTCGATCTCCGCCTGCGAGTAGATGTTCTTCTTGCGCGGCACCTGGGCGCCGGGCTGCTGGGCCGGCATGCGGCCGGTACCGACCTGGAAGTCGACGGAGGCGGAGCCGACGCCGACCAGGCTCGGACCGTCACTGCTGCCCTGGCCGTTCAGGCCGTGGCACGAGGAGCAGCCCACGGCGAAGAGCTTCTTGCCCTCATCGATCGCGAGCGACTGCGCGGCGACGTCGGCCTGCGCCTTGTCGGCGGGCGCGAACGCGGCGTACAGCCCCCCGGTTGCCGCCAGGGCGAGAAGTAGGACGACCAGCGCCGCCAATGGGTGGCGCCGTCGTGCGGAGAGCTTTTTCACGGAATAACCCCGGTGTCAGGATCTGGTCGACTGGTGGGTGCACCCGGCGGCCGGTCTGGCCGGCACGAGGCTGCCTGTCTAGGGCTGCGCGCGCGGTCGGTCGGTGGGAGCGTCGCCACCGGCAGAATCGGCCCGACGCCGGTGAGGGCGGGGACCGAAGCCGGTGGCCAGCGACCTGATCAGCTGGTTACTTGATCAGGTAGATGGTCGCGAACAGGCCGATCCACACGACGTCGACGAAGTGCCAGTAGTACGACACGACGATCGCGGCGGTGGCCTGCTCGTGCGTGAAGCGCTTGGCTGCGTACGTCCGTCCCAGGACCAGCAGGAAGGCGATCAGACCACCCGTCACGTGCAGACCGTGGAAGCCGGTGGTCAGGTAGAACACCGTGCCGTACGGGTCGGAGGACAGCGAGAGGCCGTCCTTCTTGACCAGCTCGGTGTACTCGAAGATCTGGCCGCCGATGAAGATCGCGCCCATCACGAAGGTGATGACGAACCACGAGCGGAGCTTCTTCACGTCCCCGCGCTCGGCAGCGAACACGCCGAGCTGGCAGGTCAGCGAGGAGAGCACCAGGATCGTGGTGTTGACCGAGGAGAAGGGCACGTTGAGGGCGTGCGCCTTCTCGGTCCAG
Organism: Kitasatospora sp. NPDC057940; assembly: GCF_042887425.1. Classification (NCBI taxonomy): domain Bacteria; kingdom Bacillati; phylum Actinomycetota; class Actinomycetes; order Kitasatosporales; family Streptomycetaceae; genus Kitasatospora; species Kitasatospora sp. NPDC057940. The sequence continues at coordinate 436,504 of NZ_JBHVPH010000004.1, read as the reverse complement.
AACTCGGCTCCCTTGACGGAGCGGAGCGTGAAGTACATCGCGAAGAGGGCCGCGAAGAACATCAACTCGGAACTGAGCCAGACGATCGTTCCGACGCTGACCATGTTCGGCCGGTTGACCGATCCGTGCGCGTGCCCGGTTTCTACTGCTGTTGCTGTCGCCACGACGGACATTATGTCGGTCCCTTATTCCGTCTTCACGCCGGGGGGTGTCCCTCGGAGTGTCCGGTGCGTGCGGTATGCCCCCCTGGAGGGCGGTGGGGGGTCCCAATGGCGGCTGAGCAGCGGCGTGTCCCTTTTCTGACGGTTCCTCGAAGGGGCCCGCGACCCCGTTGCCCAGCGCGTCGTTGCACGCATGGCGGAGCCTCCGGGGGTAATGCGCGGGCCCCTTATCGGCCGTACGGGTGGTCTGGACGGGTCCGGGTGACGGGCCGTCCTCCGGGCGGGTGAGTCGCGGGCGCGGCGGCTTGAGGAGGAAGGTCCGCGAAGGGACTCGGCGACGGGTGATCGGGAGTAGCATCCGGATCAGGCGAACGTGGTCCGGATCACACTTGAGGGAGCAGGGCCCATGGCGTACACGACCGACGAGACGCTCACCGTCCTCGTCTACAGCGATGACCGCAACACCCGCGAGCAGGTGCTGACGGCACTCGGCCGCCGGCCCGTCGAGGACCTTCCGGAACTTTCCTACCTGGAGTGCGCGACCACCCCCGCGGTGCTGAAGGCACTGGAGAAGGGCGGCGTGGACCTCTGCATCCTGGACGGCGAGGCGGTGCCGGCCGGCGGGCTCGGGCTCGGCCGCCAGCTCAAGGACGAGATCTACGGCTGCCCGCCGGTGCTGGTGCTGATCGGCCGGCCGCAGGACTCCTGGCTGGCCGCCTGGAGCCGGGCCGACGCCGCGATCTCCCGCCCGGTGGACCCGGTGGCGCTGGCCGAGGCGGTCGCCACCCTGCTGCGGGCGCGGCTGGCCAAGCGGGCGCCCGTCAGCCGCTGAGCGGTGCCGTCTCAGGACCAGAGAAGAGGCCGCCGCGGGGACCCCGCCGGTCGATAGGCTGACTCCATCCGTACGGACGTCCCCCCGACGCGGGGAACCCGACAACAGCTGGAGTCAGCCATGGTGAACGTGAACCCTGCGAACGGTGGTACCGCACCCGCGCAGGTGGTCCGCACCTGGCCGGACGTCCTGGCGGCGCTGTTGAAGGGGGAGGACCTCGACCGCTCGGCCACCGCGTGGGCGATGGACCGGATCATGAGCGGCGAGGCGTCCCCCGTCCAGGTGGCCGGGTTCATGGTGGCGCTGCGGGCCAAGGGCGAGACGGTCGACGAGATCACCGGCCTGGTGGACGCGATGTACGCGCACGCCGAGCCGCTGGACATCCCCGGCCCGGCCGTGGACATCGTCGGCACCGGCGGCGACCGGGCCAAGACCGTCAACATCTCCACCATGTCGGCGATCGTCGCGGCCGCGGCCGGCGCCAAGGTGGTCAAGCACGGCAACCGGGCCTCCTCCTCGGCCAGCGGCTCCTCGGACGTGCTGGAGAAGCTCGGCGTCCGCCTCGACCTGTCGGCCCGGCGGGTCGCCGAGATCGCCGAGGAGGTCGGGCTGACCTTCTGCTTCGCGGCCAAGTTCCACCCGTCGATGCGGCACGCCGCCACGGCCCGGCGCGACCTCGGGGTGCCGACCGCGTTCAACATCCTCGGCCCGCTGACCAACCCGGCCAAGGTCACCTCGCACGCGATCGGCTGCTTCGACACCCGGCTCGCCGGACTGATCGCCGGCGTGCTCGCCCGGCGCGGCTCGACCGGCCTGGTCTTCCGGGGCGACGACGGCCTGGACGAGCTGACCATCACCACCACCTCGCAGGTGTGGATCGTGCGGGACGGGACCGTCACCGAGACCGCCTTCGACCCGCGGGACGTCGGCGTCGAGCTGGTCGGCATCGAGGCGCTGCGCGGGGCGGACCCCTCGTACAACGCCGAGGTCGCGCGGCGGCTGCTGGCCGGCGAGCGCGGGGCCGTGCGGGACGCCGTCCTGATGAACACGGCGGCGGCGCTGGTCGCGCTCGACCTGGGCGAGGCGCCGCTCACCGAACAGCTCGCGGCCGGCATGGCGCGGGCGGAGCGGGCCATCGACTCGGGCGCGGCGCAGGAACTGCTGCGGCGTTGGTCGGAGGCCACCAGCCGGGTGTGAGGCGGTACTTGGGAGCCCGTGCCGGAACGCCGGCGCGGGCTCCTCGGCTGTCCGGATGGTGGATGCCCGTTTGACCACTCGCTGGGCGCGACCTAGAGTCTGGGCCAGGTCATGAGTGACAGCGCCAAGCCCCAGCTTGCTGTCCGGCAACCCTCCGTCCGTGGCGGGGTGCCCTGGGTGAGGACCGGGTCGCTCGGCAAATCGTCCGTGCGGCAAGCGCGGACACCCGACGACTTAGCACTCCCGGGGTCCCAGACCCCCAGAAGGAGTGCATCCTCATGTCCGTCTCCCACCCGTCGCCCGCCGCCACCCTTGTCTCGACGCGCTCCGCGCGGCAGCCTCGTGTTGAACTCTGCGCCCCCCTCGCCGTCCTCGGCCACGACGTGCAGGTCCCGCTCGCCAGCGGCGAGAAGGTCGGGTACGCGGCCCTCGACTACGCGGCCAGCTCCCCGGCGCTCCAGCGGGTCTGGGACGACGTCTCCGCCTACGCCCCCTACTACGGCAGCGTGCACCGCGGCGCCGGGTACCTCTCCCAGCTGTCCACCGACCTGTTCGAGCAGAGCCGCCGCACCGTCGCCGAGTTCCTCGACCTGCGCGAGGGCGACCAGGTGGTCTTCACCCGGGCCACCACCGACTCGCTGAACCTGCTCGCCTCGGCCGTCCCGGCCGGGACCCGGGTGTTCGCCTTCGAGACCGAGCACCACGCCTCGCTGCTGCCCTGGGCGCACGCCGGGCTCGACGTCCACTACCTGCGCGCGCCGCGCTCGCACGCCGAGGCGGTCGCCGCCCTGGACGCCGCGCTCGCCGAGGCGCCCGAGGGCCCCAAGCTGCTCTGCGTCACCGGCGCCTCCAACGTGACCGGCGAGCTGTGGCCGGTCGCCGAGCTGACCGGGACGGCGCACCGGCACGGCGCCCGGGTGGTGCTGGACGCCGCCCAGCTGGCCCCGCACCACCGGGTCTCGGTGCGCGAGCTGGACGTCGACTGGATCGCCTTCTCCGGCCACAAGATCTACGCGCCCTTCGGCGCCGGCGTGCTGGCCGGCCGGGCGGACTGGCTGGACGCGGCCGACCCCTACCTGGCCGGCGGCGGGGCGACCCGGACGGTGGCCCGGGAGAGCGACGGCTCGGTGGCCGTCCAGTGGCACTCCGGCCCGGCCCGGCACGAGGCCGGCTCGCCGAACGTCATCGGCGCCTACGCGATCGCCTCGGCCTGCCGGGCGCTGAGCGAGGCGGGCTTCGACGCGCTGGAGGCCCGGGAGCGGCAGCTGATCGCCCGGCTGACCGCCGGGCTGGCGGAGATCCCGCAGGTCAAGGTGCTGAACCTGTTCGGTGCCGAGGCGGCCCGGGTGGGTGTGCTGTCCTTCGTCGTCCAGGGCTGGAACAGCTCGCACTTCTCGGCCGCGCTGTCCGCCGAGTACGGCATCGGGGTCCGCGACGGCCTGTTCTGCGCGCACCCGCTGCTGCGCACCCTGCTGGGGGACGAGGAGGTCTCCCCCTCCGAGTGCGGGGCGCCCGAGCCGTCGCTGCCCGGCGAGCGCAGCCTGAACGCGATCCGGGTGAGCTTCGGGGCCGGTACCCCGGACGAGCACGTCGACCGCTTCCTGACCGCCGTGCGCGAGCTGGTCACGGACGGTGCCGCGTGGGACTACCGCAACGAGGGCGGGCGCTGCGTCGCCACCGTGCAGGTCGACCGGGGGCGTCAGCAGGGCTGAGGGGCCCGGTCGGCGGGGCCGAAGGGGCCTACTCGTCCAGGCCGAGGGCGAAGGCGGCCTCAAGGTCGTGCTGGGAGTAGGTGCGGAAGGCGATCTGGGTCTCGGTGTGGGCCACGCCCGGGACCTTGTTCAGCCGGCCCGGGATGACCGTGGCCAGATCGTCGTGCCGGCGCACCCGGACCATCGCCACCAGGTCGTAGCCACCGGTCACCGAGTACACCTCGCTGACGCCCTCGATGGCCGCGATGGCCTCGGCGATCTCCGGGATGCGGTCGACACTGGTCTTGATCAGGACGATGGCGGTGATCACTGTTCGGGCTCCTTTGTGGGGTGCCGCCAGCGTATCGGGCGTCAGCCGGGTCGTCTCGGGGGGTGGCTGACCGCCGTGCAGGCGTGGAGGAAGCCCGCCGAGAAGCCGATCACGTGGACCAGATAGGCCACCCCGGGCCCGGCCGAGTGGACCGACCACCACTGCAGGGCGAACCAGAGGCCGAGCACCAGCCAGGCCGGGAAGCGCAGCGGCAGGAACAGCAGCAGCGGGACGAGCGTCGTCACCCGGGCGCGCGGATGGAAGCGCAGGTAGGCGCCGAGGACGGCGGAGATCGCGCCGGAGGCGCCGATCAGCACCAGGGTGGAGCCCGGGGAGTGCGCCTCGGCGAGGGCGAACCCGTACGTGGCCAGGCTGCCGGCGGCCAGGTAGAAGACGGCGAACCGGGCCCGGCCCAGCCGCTGTTCGACGGTGGGGCCGAAGACGTGGAGGAAGAGCAGGTTGCCCAGCAGGTGCAGCCAGCCGGCGTGCACGAAGAGCCCGGTGAGGACGGACAGCGCCGGGTGCTTGCCCGGGGTGGGCGCGGCCGGGCAGCCCGGGGCCGGGTCGGGGGCCTGGGCCAGCTGCTCGGCGGTCAGCGGGCGGCCGGCCAGCACCTCGGCGGGGATGACGCCCCAGCGCTGCTCGTACCGCTGCTCCGCGCAGAGCCGGGACTGGCCGGTGCCGTACAGCGGGTTGAGCCCGGCGGCCGGGCCCAGCAGGAACACCAGGGTGTTGAGCGCGATCAGGGCGTAGGTGACCGCCGGGGCGGGCACGGACGGGTGCTCGCCCCGCGCGTCGGTGTGCCCGGGGGCCGTCAGTGCCATGCGGCCAAGCATCCCTCCGTGTCGGGCGTGTGACACGGCCTTGTACGGCAGGTGGACTAGCCCGCTCGTTCTCCTGACCGGTGGCCGGGATGGTTGCCCCAGGCAATAGGCTTGGGGCGGGCATTCCCGCCTCCCGCCGCCGACGCCGGGGCTCCGGGGGGAGCGCCTGGCCCACCCAGGGACCACCCGAGAGGACCCCCGATGACCGTCCCCGCCCTGACCGCCGAGACGCGCTGGCGCTGCACCCTGTGCGGAAACCTCACCCGCTTCGACGTGACCCGCACCGCGCGGGTCACCGAGTTCCTGCACTTCGACCTGGCCGGCGACTCCAAGGTCGAGGAGACCGAGGTGCTGAGCGAGACGATCGAGTCGGTGCGCTGCCGCTGGTGCAACGCCGTGGACCAGGTCGAGCTGGTGGCCCGTCCGGGCGCCGAGGGCGCGGAGGCCTCCGCCGAGCAGGGCTGACGCCCGACGGCGCGGGGGGCGGGTGCGCGGCGCGCCTGCCCGCCGCGCTGGGACAATACAGACAGGACGCACGGAGCGTGACGACAGGGCGGCGGCCGCGGGCCGTGACCCCGTAGGACCAGGATCGGAGCCGAGGACGTGGTGGACGCAGCGAGGGAGCCCGCCGAAGCGCAGGGGCTTCAGCCCGCTGCGGCCGTGCAGGCGCAGGCCGCCGATCCGGCCCCGTCCGAGCCCGCGGCCGTCGGCGGGGCGGCAGGTTCCGGTGAGTCGGCGGGGCCCGGTGAATCGGTGGGCTCCGGCGGGGCGGCGGGTACCGGCGAGGTGGCGCCGGAGCGTGCTGCCGAGAAGCTGGACCGGCCGCTGCCCGAGGGCGTGCGCCGGCGCGTGGTCGGCCTGGCCTCGGACGCGCTCGGCGGGCTGCCGCCCGGCGAGCTGCCGCAGAGCCTGCGCCAGTACGTCAAGTTCACCCCGGCCCGACGGGCCAAGTACGCGGCCACGGCGCTGGCCGCGGCGCTGGAGTCGGAGCCGGCGTTCCGGGTGCGGATAGCGGAGCGGCTGAGGCTGGGCCAGCCGGATCTGGTGAAGGCGTTGGAGTCGGGCAGCGTCCCGGGCGCCGCCGATCCGATGGACGTCGCGGCCGCTGCCTACCTGGTGCGGTCGGCCGGCTGGAGCCGGCTGGTGGCCGAGGCCGGGGAGGAGGCCGAGCGGGCCGGCGCCGAGGGCGCGGCCGCCGAGGCCACCCGGTTGGTGGAGAAGTTGCAGGCGGAGCTCGCCGAGCTGCGGTCCGCCGCCCGGGCGGACCTGGATCGGCAGCGCGCGGAGTCCGAGGACGTCCGCCGGGAGGCCGAGTCGCTGCGGAAGAAGGTGCGCTCGCTGGAGAGCGACACCCGCCGGGCGCAGGCCGAGACCAGGCGGCTGACCGCCGAGCTGGAGGCCGCGAGGGCGCAGGCGGCCACCGAGCGCGGCGCCGCGGAGTCCGAGGCGCGGCGGCTGCGGCACCGGGTCGGCGAGCTGGAGACGGCGGCCGAGCAGGGCCGCCGGTCGGCCCGCGAGGGCCGCAGCGTCGAGGACATGCGGCTGCGGCTGCTGCTGGACACGGTGCTGCAGTCGGCTCAGGGGCTCCAGCGGGAGCTGGCGCTGCCGGTCTCCCAGATCCGGCCGGGGGACCTGGTGGAGGCGGTGGTGCCGGGTGCGGCCTCGCCGCACGACGTGGCCCGGCGCGGTCTGGCCGACGACGATCCGGCGCTGCTGGACCAGCTGCTGGCGATCCCGCAGGTGCACCTGGTGGTGGACGGCTACAACGTGACCAAGACGGGCTATCCGACGCTGCCGCTGGAGCAGCAGCGGATCCGGCTGCTGGGCGGGCTGGCGATGCTGGCCCAGCGCACGCAGGCGGAGGTCACCTGCGTGTTCGACGGGCAGGACCTGGACGTTCCGGTGATCATGGCGCCACCGCGCGGGGTGCGGGTGCGGTTCAGCCGGACCGGCGAGACCGCGGACGAGCTGATCCGCCGTCTGGTGCGGGCCGAACCGCAGGGCCGTCCGGTGGTGGTGGTGTCCACCGACCGGGAGGTCGCGGAGGGCGTGCGGAAGGCCGGCGCGCGCCCCGTGGCTTCCGTTCTGCTGCTGAACCGGCTGGCGCGGCCCTGACGGCTTCCGCGACGGGATGACGCCTGGTCAGCGCCCGGTTTGCGGTGGTGTGCACATCCGGTGAAGCCCGCGGGGGAAGTGGAGTTCACGCCTTCGGGGGAGTGGCAAAACCCGTGGATCTTCCCTAGGGTGTGGCGTCAAACCTATTTTCCGGATTCTCACCTGATTGGGTGAGGCCGATGGAAGAAGGAGCAATTCCCTTGGCCTCGCACCGCCGTCCCAAGCAGCCGAGCCGCGCCCGGGTCTCCGTGCTCACCGCTGCCGCGGCGACCGCGGTCGCCCTCTCCGCGCAGGTCGCCGCGCACGCCGCGCCCCAGCCGAGCAAGAGCGACGTCAAGGCGCAGATCGACCAGCTCCAGCAGGACCAGGAGCAGGCGGCGGAGAAGTACAACGGCGCCAAGGAGCGGGCCGACCAGCTCCGCAAGCAGTCCGACCAGCTGCAGGACAAGGTGGCCCGCAGCCAGGACGAGATGACCCAGCTGCAGACCGGCCTGGCCGGCGTGGCGGGCGAGCAGTACCGCACCGGCGGCATCGACCCGTCCGTCCAGCTGATGCTCTCCTCGGACCCGTCCGGCTACCTGGAGAAGGCGTCCAGCGCCCAGCAGGCCAGCGCCAGCGAGTCCGAGGCGCTCAAGGGCCTGCTGGACCAGCAGCGCCGGCTGGACCAGGAGAAGTCCGAGGCCGCCGCCGTCCTGGCCTCGCTCGACTCCACCACCAAGGACCTGAACCAGGCCAAGACGGACGTCAACCAGAAGCTGAAGGCCGCGCAGGACCTGCTGAACTCGCTCAGCGCCTCCGACCGCGCCGCGCTGCGGGCCCAGCAGCAGCAGGACGACCGCGCCTCGCGCGGCAGCGACCGTGCCGACCTCGGCAGCCTCCCGCAGGCCGGCGGCTACGCGGGCGTGGCCGTCGCCAAGGCGATGAGCAAGCAGGGCTCGCCGTACGTGTGGGGCGCCACCGGCTCGACCACCTTCGACTGCTCGGGCCTGATGGTCTGGGCGTACGGCCAGGCCGGCGTCTCGCTGCCGCGCACCTCGCAGGAGCAGGGCAACGTCGGCACCAGGGTCTCGCTGGACCAGGCCCAGCCGGGCGACCTGGTCATCTACGGCCCCGACCGGCACCACGTCGGGATGTACATCGGCAACGGCATGGTGGTCCACGCGCCGCACACCGGTGACGTGGTGAAGGTGATGAAGGTCGACGCGATGCAGATCAACACGATCCGCCGGGTCTGACGTCCCGACACGCCCGAAGGGCCCGTCCGGGCCTGTGATCCACGCCACCCTCGGACCGGGGGTGGCGTTCGGGTTTTGTCCGCAGCATGACTCCCCGATGAAGAGTGATCAGCTTTACGTACGGCGGTGATCACTATGTGTCATATTCACAAAAGAACTTTGGTCTTCTTCCGTCTTTTTTCTGACAAGGATTTGAACGGATCACGGTTCAGTTACTAGGGTCGTGCCCCGAACCACCGCACTCCCGATCGCCCAGCCAGGGTGGCGGCGGTGGTTTCCGTCGAGTTCGTGACGCAGCGGGGCGGGCCCAGTGCCTGCCCGACGGGGAGCCCAGCAGTCGGGGGCGCTGTCGAACGGAGCCGGGGAACCACGTTCCTCCGGGGTGAATCGGCGCCAGGTCGGCCGGTGGAACGGCCGTGAGGCGTCGTAGGGCACGCTTCCGGCCCGAACCCGTCAGCTCACCCGGTAGACGGCGTAGGAAGAAGGAGTCCGCCTTCGTGGCGTCCCATCGTCGTCCCAAGCCCGCAAGTCGCACCCGGGTCTCGATCCTGACCGGCTTCGCCGCGGCGGCCGTCGCGCTGTCCGCGCAGTCCGGCGCCCACGCCGACCCGCAGCCGACCAAGGACCAGGTCAAGGAGCAGGTCGACCAGCTCAACGACCAGGCCGAGGTCGCGACCGAGAAGCTCAACGCCGCCCAGGAGAAGCAGCAGCAGCTGCAGAAGCAGGTCACCGACCTGCAGGACCAGGTGGCGCGGCAGCAGGGGCAGGTGACCGACCTGCAGGGCGGCCTGGCCGAGATCGCCGGCGAGCAGTACCGCAACGGCGGCATATCCCAGACCGTCCAGCTGATGTTCTCCGCCAGCCCGGACACCTTCCTGAGCCAGGCCGACACGCTGAACCAGGCCGGCGGCACCCAGAAGGGCCAGCTCAAGCAGCTCCAGGACGAGCAGCGCAAGCTCGACCAGGTGCGCTCCGAGGCCCAGGGCAAGCTCGCCGAGATGGAGACCACCACCCAGCAGCTGAAGAGCGCCAAGGACGAGGTCCAGGGCAAGCTCAAGGCCGCGCAGGACCTCTTCAACACCCTGTCCGAGCAGGAGCGCCAGGCGATCCGCGCGGCCGAGGAGAAGGCCGCCGCCGACGCCAAGGCGAAGGCCGACGCCGCCGCCAAGGCCGCCCAGCAGCAGCAGGCGGCCCAGCAGGCCGCCGACCGCTCCTCCCGGGACAACAACCGCAACGACCTGAGCGCGTCGCAGGCCCCCGCCGCGCCGGTCAGCAAGCCGAGCGCCGGCAGCTCGCGCGGCGCCGCGGCGCTGTCCATCGCCGCCTCCAAGATCGGCAGCCCGTACGTCTACGGCGCCTCCGGCCCCGGCTCCTTCGACTGCTCGGGCCTGATGGTCTGGGCGTTCAACCAGGTCGACGTCTCGCTGCCGCGCACCTCGCAGGAGCAGGCCCACGCCGGTACCCGGATCGGGAGCGACCTCTCCCAGGCCCAGCCCGGCGACCTCCTGATCTTCTACGGGGACGCCCACCACGTCGGCATCTACGCGGGCAACGGCCAGGTGCTGCACGCGCCGAAGCCGGGCGCGTCGGTCCGCTACGAGGCCGTCAGCAACATGCCGCTGACCTCCATCGTGCGGGTCTGATCCCAGCGCAGGTCCTCCCAGGCCCGGCCTTCCACCACGGAAGGCCGGGCCTGCGGCTTTTCCGGCGACTCGGACCGGTGTCCGATTAAGGGTCAAATATTCGGGTTGGCGGGGGTTTGGACTCGGTTGCCCGGACTCGCTAACGTCTGCCACCGGACTCCGCTTCCAGGGCCGCCCGCGTTGGTGCGGCGGCGGGGCCCCACCGCCGGATCGGAGCCGTTGCCGCCATGCCCGTGCACCGTCGTTCCCAACTGTTCGCCCGTGCGCTGGTGCTGACCGCGGCCGCCACCACCGCCCTGGGCGTGACGACGGGCGGCAGCGCCCAGGCCGCCCCCGCCGCGCCGGACGCGCCCACCCGCAAGGACGTCAAGGCGCAGGTGGAGCAGCTCTACGGCGAGGCCGAGCAGGCGTCCGAGAAGTACAACGCCGCCCAGGAGGCGCAGCAGCGGCTCCAGGGCGAGACGACCGTCCTCCAGGGCGAGATCGCCGTCGCCCAGGACCAGCTCAACCAGTTGCGCGGCGACCTCGCCACCGTGGCCGGCGCCGAGTACCGCGGCGGCGGCATGGCCCAGACCGTCCAGCTGATGCTCTCCACCGACCCGGAGGGCTACCTGTCCCGGGCCCGCACCCTCGACCAGGCCGCCGAGCGGCAGCAGGAGACCCTGCACGAACTGGCCACCCGCCAGCGCCGGCTCGACCAGCGCCGCACCGAGACCGCCGGCAAGCTCGCCGAACTCGACCAGGCCCGCCGCTCGCTCGCCGACAGCAAGCAGCAGATCCAGCAGCGGCTCACCAAGGCCCAGCGGCTGCTCAACAGCCTGGGCGTCGCCGAGCGGGCCCGGATGGCCGCCCAGGACGCCCGGGAGGCCGAGCAGCGCGCCACCCGGGGCACCGACCGGCTGGACCTCGGCACGGCCCCGCCCGCCTCCGAGCGCGGGGCGGCCGCGCTGGCCGCCGCGGTGGGGATGATCGGCTCGCCCTACCTCTACGGATCCACCGGGCCCCGCGCCTTCGACTGCTCCGGTCTGATGTACTACAGCTGGCGGCAGGCCGGAGTGACCCTGCCGCGCACCTCGCAGGCCCAGGCGTACGCCGGGCAGCGGGTCAGCCTCTCCGAAGCGCGGCCGGGAGACCTGGTGATCTTCTACCGGGACATGCACCACGTCGGGATGTACGCCGGCGGCGGGGTGATCGTGCACGCCCCCTACCCGGGCGCCAGGGTCCGCTACGAGAGCGTCAACGCGATGCCGGTCACGGGGGTGGTCCGGCTCTGAGCCCGGCACCGTCCGACCCCGACGCCCCCCACCCGACAGACGGCGCCCGCCGGACGCTGTCCCGGCGCGGTGCGCTGCTGCTCGCGGCCGGCGGGCTGGCCCAGCTGTCGCTGCCGCCGGCCGCCCCGGCGGCCCCCTCCGCGGCCGGGCGGGCGTCGGACCGGCTGGCGTCGGACCGGCGGGCCGAGGTGGCCGCGCTGCTGGACGCGCGGGCCCGGGCGCTGCCCTCCTGGTCCGGACCGGCGGCGATCGAGGCCGGCTACCGCAACCTGGTGCTCGGCGCGGACGCCGGGCCGGAGCGCCTCACGGCCGCCGCCGACCTGGCGGTCCGGATCATCGGCTACGACGACTACCCGGTGGTGTACCCGCGCCGGATCGATCTGGTCCGGTCCGGTGGCGGCTGGCGGGTCGACCGGGAGGAGAGTGCGAGCGGGCCCCCGGCGCTCTGGGACCTCGGCTCCGTCCGGTCCGCGGCGGGCGCGCACTGCCTGGTGCTCGGCCTGGCCGACGGGCCCGACCCGGCACCCCTGGTCGCGGTGGCCGACCGGGCCGCACCCGCCGTGAGCGAGGTCTGGGGCACCGGCTGGCCGGGCCGTCTGCTGCTCGAAGTGCCCGCCACCGCCGAGCAGTTCGCCCGGCTGCTGGAGGTCGACCCGGCGGGCTGGGCGGGCATGGCGGCGGTCACCTCGGCCGCCCCCGGCGCGCCCTGGCACACCCCCGCCGACCGGGTGCTGGTCAACCCCGACACGTTCGGGCGGCTCAGCGACTTCGGCCGGCAGGTGGTCGTCACCCACGAGGCCACCCACGTCGCGACCAGGGCCGACACCCGGGCCTGGACACCGCTCTGGCTCTCCGAGGGCGTCGCCGACTGGACCGCCTACCGGGGCTCCGGCCGGCGCCCGCAGCAGATCGCCCCCGAGCTGGCCAGGGACGTCGCCGCCGGCCGGCTGCCCACCGCGCTGCCCGCCGACCGGGACTTCACCGCGGGGGCCGACGGCATCGCCCAGGCGTACGAGCAGGCCTGGCTCGCCTGCGAGCTGATCGCCCGGCGCTACGGGCCCGAGCGGCTCGTCGCGTTCTACCGGGCGGTCGGCGGGGCCGACGGGCAGGGGGAGGACCGGGACCGCCGGCTGGACCGGCTGCTCCGGGCCGGACCGGGCGTGGGCCTGGCCGAGTTCACCCGGCTCTGGCTGGACGAGGTGGCCGCGCTGCGCGGTTGAAGGCGCGCGTCGTTCAGCGCCGTTGCCTGGCCGGGGTGCCGGGCCGCTGTCCGGCCGGGGTGCCGGGCCGGTCGATGCCGTCCAGCAGGTCCTGCTCGTAGGCGATGCCGGGGCGCACCGGGTAGGCGCCGGCGGGCACCGGCTCGGGCTTGGCCAGCACCACCGTCGCCGGGAGCTGTGCCGGGCCGCGGGTGGCGCGCCAGAGCCGGACGCAGGAGAGCACGGTGGCGGCCAGCAGCAGCAGGTTGCGCAGGCTGAGCACGGTGACGCCCCAGGGCTCGCTGGCGAGGATCCGGCTGAACATCAGCGGGAACTCGGCCAGCGTCAGCGGGCAGGCGAGCAGGATCAGCAGGGCCACCGGCCGCTGGCTGCTGCCGCGCACGGTCAGGCAGACGGCGGCGACGCCGATCAGCCAGACCAGGTACTGCGGGCTGATCACCCGGCTGGTGACGGTGAAGATGAGCAGCGCGCTGAGCGCCGCGTCGTACATGGTGGCCGCGTTGCGGCGCTTGGCGGTGAAGCGCCAGAGCAGCAGCCAGGCGAAGCCCAGCACGGTGCCGGCCATCATCACCTTGCTGATCACGGGGACCCACGGCCCGAGCATCTCCGGGGAGCCGTAGTTCATGGTGACCTTGCCGTCCCAGGCGTCCGCGAGCCGGGCGAAGTGCAGCGGCAGTGCGCCGAGCGACTCCACCTCGATGCCGCGCTCCTTCTGGAAGGCGAGGAAGCCGAAGGCGCCGTTCATCCCGGCCGCGAGCAGGAAGCCCACCGAGACGGCGGTGGCCGCGGCCAGCGTCCAGGCGCGGCGGGTGCGGCGGCCGGAGGGGGTGCCGATCAGGGCGAGCAGCGGCCAGATCTTGATGATCCCGCCCAGGCCGAGCAGCATCCCGCCGATCGCCGGGCGGCGGATCAGCGCCAGCAGGCCGGCCAGGGCGATCGCGGTGACGATGATGTCCAGCCGGTTGTAGACCATCGGGCCGAGCAGCGGCACGGCCACCACCCACATCCAGGCGCCGGTCAGTGCCCGGCCCCGGCGCAGTCCGGTGCGGACCAGCAGGGCGGTGGCGGCGATGTCGGCGATCCCGCAGATCACCCAGAAGGAGACCAGGTACGACCAGGGCAGCAGGCCGGGCAGCAGGATCACCAGGGCCGCGCCGGGCGGGTACTGCCAGGTCACGTCGTCGAACGGGAAGGTGCCGGTCTGCAGGACGCCGTACCAGGCGTGGTAGATCATCCAGACGTCCGCGGTGATGTCCCCGCCGATCCCCTTGATCACGCCGGTCATCAGCAGCACCAGCAGCGTCCGGGTGGCCAGCCAGGTGGCGCCGAGTGCGGCGAGCGCCCCGAACGGGCGGCCAGGGGCACGGGCCGGCTCCTGCCGGGCGGCCGGCGTCGGGCCGGGGCCGGCGGCGCCGCTGGGTGTACCGGACTCGGTGGCCGGGGCCAACTCCACTGCGCTCCCTCGTTCGTCTCGGACGTCCCACCGGAGGCGCCGCGCGACGGACGCCCGGGCGGTCGGCGGGGCGGGCGCGGCACGCTGGGCCGGGCCGCCACCGGCCGCCTAGGTTCTAGGACTGACCCGGGGGTGAAACGGTTGCCGAGCGCGGATCCGTTCCCGGCGGGTCATGGTGTTGACCTATCGTACGGATCACCCAGCGGTACACCGAGCACCCCCCGACAAGCGAGCCGTGGCCTGAATGCACCGAACCTTGATCGTCACCAACGACTTCCCGCCCCGCCCCGGCGGCATCCAGGCCTTCGTGCACAACATGGCTGTACGTCAGCCCGCCGGGAGCATCGTGGTGTACGCCTCCACCTGGCGGGACGGCAGTGAGGTGGCCCGCTTCGACGCCGAGCAGCCGTTCCCGGTGATCCGGGACCGGACGAAGGTGATGGTTCCCACACCGCGGGTCACCCGGCGGGCCGCCGAGATCCTGCGGGCGGAGAAGTGCGACTCGGTCTGGTTCGGCGCCGCCGCCCCGCTCGGGCTGATGGCGCCCGCGCTGCGCCGGGCCGGTGCGGCGCGGCTGCTCGGCATGACCCACGGGCACGAGGCCGCCTGGGCCCAGCTGCCGGCCGCCCGGCAGCTGCTGCGGCGGATCGGTGCGGGCACCGACGTGCTGACCTACCTGGGGGAGTACACCCGGTCCCGGATCGCGGGCGCGGTCGGGCCGCAGGCCGCGGCCCGGATGGTGCAGCTGCCGCCGGGCGTGGACGAGACGACCTTCCACCCGGGCTCGGGGGGCGCCGAGGTGCGTCGCCGGCTCGGGCTGGCGGACCGGCCGGTGGTGGTCTGCGTCTCCCGGCTGGTGCCGCGCAAGGGCCAGGACACGCTGATCGAGGCGATGCCGCAGATCCTCGCCGACGTGCCGGACGCCGTGCTGCTGATCGTCGGCGGCGGCCCGTACCGGGCGGACCTGGAGAAGCTGGCCGATGCCAAGGGGGTCCGGGCCTCGGTGCGCTTCACCGGCTCGGTGCCGTGGGAGGAGCTGCCCGCCCACTACGGGGCCGGGGACGTCTTCGCGATGCCCTGCCGGACCAGACGCGGGGGGCTGGACGTCGAGGGGCTGGGCATCGTCTACCTGGAGGCCTCGGCGACCGGTCTGCCGGTGGTCGCGGGCGACTCCGGCGGCGCGCCGGACGCGGTGCTGGAGGGCGAGACCGGGTACGTGGTGCCGGGCGGCTCGGCCGCCGCGGCCGCCGAGCGGATCGTCCGGCTGCTGGGCGACGAGGAGCTGCGGCGGCGGATGGGGGAGGCCGGGCGGCGCTGGGTGGAGCGCTCCTGGCGCTGGGACCTGCTGGCCGGGCGGCTGACCTCGCTGCTGGCGGCCTAGAAGCCGGCTTGGACCCGTGAGCGGGCCCCGTCTCCTTCGCCGGAGGCGGGGCCCGCTCACGGCTACTTCTGGTAGATCGCCTCGATGTCGGCGGCGAAGTCCTTCAGCACGAGGTTGCGCTTGAGCTTGAGGGAGGGCGTCAGGTGGCCGCTCTCCTCGGAGAACTCGGTGTCCAGCAGGCGGAACTTCTTGACCGCCTCGGCGTGCGAGACGGCCGCGTTGCCGTCGTCCACCGCGGCCTGGAGGGCGGCCAGCAGGTCCGGGTCCTGGCTCAGCTCGGCCACCGTGGCGGTGGCGGGCTTGCCGTTGAGCTCCTTCCACTTGGGGAAGAAGTCCGGGTCGACGGTGACCAGGCAGGCCACGAAGGGCTTGCGGTCGCCGACCACCATGACCTCGCCGACCAGCGCGTGCGCCCGGATGCGGTCCTCGATCACGGCCGGGGCGACGTTCTTGCCGCCCGCGGTGACGATGATCTCCTTCTTGCGGCCGGTGATGGTCAGGTAGCCCTCGGAGTCGAGCGAGCCGAGGTCGCCGGTGGCGATCCAGCCGTCCTTGAGGGTCTCGGCGGTGGCCTGCGGGTTGTTCCAGTAGCCGGTGAAGACGTGCGGGCCCTTGAAGAAGACCTCGCCGTCCTCGGCGATCCGCACCGAGGCGCCGGGGACCGGCTGGCCGACCGTGCCGATCTTCGGCTTGTCCCACGGGTTGAAGGCGGTGGCCGCGCAGGTCTCGGTCAGGCCGTAGCCCTCCAGGACGGTGAAGCCGATGCCCCGGTAGAAGTGGCCCAGCCGCTCGCCGAGCGGGGCGCCGCCGGAGATGGCGTGGGTGGCCCGGCCGCCGAGGGCGGCGCGCAGCTTGCTGTAGACCAGCTTGTCGAAGACCGCGTGCTTGATCCGCAGGACCAGGCCCGCGCCGCCGGCGTCCAGCGCCCGGCTGTAGGCGATCGCGGTGTCGGCGGCCTTGTCGAAGATCTTGCCCTTGCCGTCGGCCTGGGCCTTGGCGCGGGCGGTGTTGTAGACCTTCTCGAAGACTCTCGGCACGCCCAGGATCAGGCTCGGCCTGAAGGCGGCCAGCTCGGCGGTGACGTCCCTGATGTCGGAGACGTGGCCCAGCTTGATCGGCGCCATCGCGGTGGCGATCTCGGCGATCCGGCCGAGCACGTGGGCCAGCGGCAGGAACAGCAGGACGGAGCTGTCGCCGGTGCGGAACAGCGGGGCCAGACGCTCCACCACGTTGCCGCACTCGGCGAGGAAGTTGGCGTGCGTCAGCTGACAGCCCTTCGGGCGGCCGGTGGTGCCCGAGGTGTAGACGATGGTGGCGATCGAGTCGGCGGTCGCGGTCGAGCGGCGCTCCTGCACCGTCTTGTCCGGGACGTCCTTCCCGGCCTCGGTCAGTGCGGCGATCGCGCCGCCCTCGATCTGCCAGGTGTGCTTCAGCCCGGTGAGCCGGCCGCGGACCTCGTCGACCACCTTGACGTGCTGGGCGGTCTCGGTGACGACGGCGACCGCGCCGGAGTCGCCGAGGATCCACTCGACCTGCTCGGCGGAGGAGGTCTCGTACACCGGGACGGTGATCGCGCCGGCCGTCCAGATCGCGAAGTCCAGCAGCGTCCACTCGTACCGGGTGCGGGACATGACGCCCACCCGGTCGCCCGGCTCGATGCCCGCGGCGATCAGGCCCTTGGCGGCGGCGTGCACCTCGGCCAGGAACTGCACCGAGGTCAACTCCTGCCAGCGGCCGTCCACCTTACGGCTGAGCACCGCGACGTCCGGGTGCTCCGCTGCGTTCCGGTGCACAGGGTCGGAGAGATTACCGCCGCTGGGTACCTGGTAGAGAGCCGGAAGGCTGAAGTCGAGCAAGACTGCTCCTCGTTCGCGACGCTGCGGGACGGCAGGACGTTACTGCCCGGTAGGCAGCTTCGACCAGGGGGGTCGGCTCCGGTGTTCGAAGTGTCACACCCGGCCGGGTCCGACCAGGCCGTGACCGGGTCGTTCGAATGGCACCCTACGACAGCCCTGATGTGACCGGCCGGTAGCATGCCCCGCCGCCCGGCGCCGGGCCCCCGCCGAGCCACGGCCCGCGCGGCCGAGCCGATCGCCGGTCGCGGTAGCCTGCTCCGGGCGGACAAGGCCGAGCACGCTCGACCGGACCGGCAGGCAGAGGGACGACGCGGAGGGCCATTCCATGGCGGAGCACACCAGGTCGAGCATCACCATCGACGCGACCCCGGCCACGGTCATGGCCGTGATCGCCGACTTCGCCGCCTACCCGGCCTGGACCGGCGAGGTCAAGGAGGTCGAGGTCCTGGAAGCCGGCGAGGACGGCCGCGCCGCCCAGGTCCGCCTGCTGCTCGACGCCGGCGCCATCCGCGACGAGCACGTCCTCGCCTACACCTGGGACGGCGACCGCGAGGTCGGCTGGACCCTCGTGCGCAGCCAGATGCTCCGCTCGCTGGACGGCTCCTACTCCCTCGCCCCGCTCTCCGGCAGCCGCACCGAGGTGACGTACCAGCTCGCCGTGGACGTCAAGATCCCGATGCTCGGCATGATCAAGCGCAAGGCCGAGAAGGTCATCATCGACCGCGCCCTGGCCGGTCTGAAGAAGCGCGTCGAGGACGCCGACGGCAAGAAGCCCGTCCAGGGCTGACGCGGCGGAACGGGGGCCGACGGCATGACGGCGACACGCACCATCCTGGTCAGCGGCGACGCGGGCGCGCCCGCGGTGGCCGCCGCCACCGCCCTGCACGCGGCCCGGCGCGGCCACCGCACCTGGCTGCTGGCCGCCGACGACCCGCACCGCGCCCTGGACGGCGTCCTCGGCACCCGCCTGGAGCCCGAACCGGCCCGCTACGCACCCGGCCTGACGGTCTCCCGGATCGATGAGCAGGCCGCCTTCCGGTACGCCGCCGGCGAGCTCACCAGCCGGCTCAAGCCCGCCCTCGACCTGCTCGGCGCCGAGCAGCTCGACCCCGAGGAGCTGACCGCCCTCCCCGGCATCGCCCGGATCGCCCTGCTGCGCGCCCTGCCCGCCGCCGACCAGGACGTCCTGGTCGTGCTCGCCCCGCCGCCCGCCGAGCTGATCGCCACCCTCGCCCTGCCCGAGCAACTGGAGCGCTACCTGGACCGGCTCGTCCCCGAGCAGCGGCAGGCCGCCCGGGCGCTGCGCCCGCTGCTGGCCGGCCTGGCCGGCGTGCCGATGCCCGCCGAGTGGCTGTACGAGGGGCGGACCAAGGCCGCCGCGGTGCTCGCCGAGTCCCGCGCCGCGATCGCCGCGCCCGGCACCAGCGTGCGCCTGGTCGTGCCCGCAGACGGCCACCCGTACCAGGAACTGGGCCGGATCCGGGCCGGGTTGGCCCTGCACGGCCACCGGCCGGACGCCGTCGTGGTGCACGGCGTGCTGCCCGAGGGCGCGGTCGACTCGCCGGACCCGTGGCTGGCCGCGCTGGCCCGCCGCCGCCGGGAGGAACTGGCCGAGCTCGCCGCCGAGACCGACGCCCCGGTGCTGGCCACCGGACTGGCCGAGGCCACCCTGGAGGCCGTCGCCGACCGCCTGTACGGGGACGGGCCCGGCCCGGAGCGGCTGGCCCCCGAGCCCTGGCCGGTCGAGGACCGCCTCGCCGAGGAGGGCCTGCTGGTCTGGCACCTCGCGCTGCCCGGCGCCGACCGGGCCGAGCTGGACCTCGTCCGGCGCGGCGACGAACTGGTCGTCGGCCTCGGCGCCCACCGCCGGGTGCTCACCCTGCCGTCCGCGCTGCGTCGCTGCACGGTGGCCGGCGCGAGCCTGCACGACGGGGCGCTCTCGGTGCGGTTCGCGCCCGACCCGGCGCTCTGGCCCCGGGGCTGAAGCCCTTTCGGGGCCCCTACGGGCTGTCCGGTAGCGTCGGGCCCGAGGGCCGCGGGGTGCGGCCACGGCTGAGGAGGCGCCCGCGATGACCAGCACCGACGACCGGACCGAGCCCACCGCCGAGCCGGGCGGTCCGCAGGCCCACCCGTTCGGACCGGAGCTGGGCCCGCTGGTGGACGAGGTGCGCAAGCTCGCCTCCGCCGTCGGCCAGAAGGCGCAGGAGGCGAGCGCCGACACCCTGATCACCCTCTCCGGGCTGGCCGACCGGCTGCGCACCCAGCAGCCCGAGGTCTACTCCCACCTCGCCGCCGCCGGCTCCGGACTGGCCGCCGCGGGCACCGAACTGCTGGCCGCCTACCGGGCCGCGGTGGCCGGCCACGAGCACCGCTGGACGGCCGGCGAGGGCGCCGCCACCGAGCGGATCGACCTCGACACGCCTGACGAGGCGTCCGCCAAGCAGTGAATCCGTAACCTTCGAACCGTGATCGCGTTGCTCTGGTGCGTGACGAAGCGGGCGATTAGGTACGACTTTTGAAGCGTCGCGGCGCGGTTGGTCCATGATTGTCTTCGGTTAATGTATGCGAGGCTGTGTACGGGGGGCAGGGTTGGGCGGTACCGTTCCGCCCAGCGGGAACGAGTGAATAGCTGAGGGACACATGGCTCTGACCATCGGCGTCGATGTCGGCGGGACCAAGATCGCGGCAGGCGTGGTCGACGAGGCGGGCGCGATCCTGGCCCGGACCAGGGTGCCCACCCCGGCCGATCCGCAGTGGGCGGTCGATGCCATCGCGCAGGCCGTGCGCGAGCTCAAGGAGCAGCACCCCGACGTCACCGCCGTCGGCGTCGGCGCCCCCGGCTTCGTGGACAGCAACCGTTCCACGGTGATCTTCGCTCCCAACATCGACTGGGAGAACGAGCCGCTGCGCGGCCGCATCGAGGAGCTCGCCGGCCTGGACACCGTCGTCGAGAACGACGCCAACTGCGCCGCCTGGGCCGAGTTCCGCTTCGGCGCCGCAGCCGACCACCAGGACATGGTGCTGATCACCGTCGGCACCGGCATCGGCGGCGGCATCGTCCTCGACGGCCGGCTGCACCGCGGCCGGTTCGGCGTGGCCGGCGAGATCGGCCACCTCAACATGGTCCCCGACGGCCTGCCCTGCGGCTGCGGCGGCAAGGGCTGCTGGGAGCAGTACGGCTCCGGGCGGGCGCTGCGCCGCTACGGCCGGGAGAAGGCCGCCGCCGACCAGGTGCGCGGCCGGCGGATGCTGGAGCTCAACGACGGCGTCGCCGAGACCATCCGCGGCATCCACATCACCGAGGCCGCGGAGGAGGGCGACCCGCTCGCCCTGGAGTGCTACGCCGAACTGGCCGACTGGCTCGGCCGCGGCATGGCCGACCTCGCCGCGCTCTTCGACCCGGGCGTCTTCGTCCTCGGCGGCGGCGTCTCCGACTCCGGCCGCCTGCTGCTCGACCCGGTCGCCAAGGCCTTCGAGCACTACCTCACCGGCGGCATCCACCGCCCGCGCGCCGAGGTCGTGCTGGCCTCGATGGGCTCCGCCGCCGGCATCGTCGGCGCCGCCGACCTGGCCCGCACCGCGTAGCCACCCCCCGAACCCGCCGGCGGCGGTGCGACCGGACCCCGACCAAACCCGGACGCGCCGCCGCCGACGCACGCCCCCGGCCCTGCCGTACGGTCGTCCCACGCACCACGTACGTACGGGGAGGACCAGGACCATGACCACGGCACCCGCCGGACCGCCGCCGCCCGGCCCGCGCCGGCTGCGCCTGCTCAGCTACAACATCCGCTCGCTGCGGGACGACCGGCGGGCGCTGGCCCGGGTGATCCGGGCCTGCGCGCCCGACCTGGTCTGCATCCAGGAGTCGCCGCGCTACTGGCGGCCCGAGGGCCAGGCCGCCTGGCTGGCCCGGAGCACCGGGACGGCTGTCCTGGCCGGCGGCGGCCGGACCGCCGCCGGGCCGCTGCTGCTCGGCCGCCCCGGTGCGGCGCAACTGCTGGGCGTGCACGACCGGCTGCTGCCCAAGACCCGCGGCCTGCACGCCCGGGGCTTCGCCAGCGCGCTGCTGCGCCTGCCCGGAACGGCGCCGTTCACCCTCACCAGCTGCCACCTCAGCCTGGACGCCGACGAGCGCTACGGCCAGTTCGAGCTGCTGCTCGACCAGCTAGGGATCGCCGAACACGGCATCGTGGCAGGGGACTTCAACGAGCACCCGGACGGCAGGGGCTGGCAGCTGCTGGCCGCGCGGCTCCAGGACGGGTACCCGACCGCGCCCTGGGGCGGCGAGTTCACGTCCGTCCCCGAGCGCCCCTACCAGCGGATCGACGCGGTGTTCGCCACGCCCGGGATCACCGTCCTCGGCTGCGGGGTGCCGCACGGGCTGCCCGGCGTCACCGAGGCCGACCTGCGCGCCGCGACCGACCACCTGCCGGTGCTCGCGGTGCTGGAGCTGCCGGAGGCTCCGGATAGGACCTAGACGACGGCTCCGTTGTCCGGGTCCTCGGGCTCGTCCTCGTCGCGGTCCTTCATCCGGGTCACCAGGGTGACGAAGCCGCCGAGGAAGGCGGTGATCCCGACCCAGGCCGGCCAGCCGGCGATCTCCCGCCACACCACCGCGTCGAACAGCAGCAGGGCGGGGCCGCCGAGCACCGCGAGCCAGGCGAACTTCGCGGTGACGTCGGCGGTCGGCAGCGGCGGGGGCTCCGGCGGGACGTAGTGGTCCTCGTCGGTCTCCTCGGCCAGCTCGAAGTCGCGCGGGCCCGAGCCCGCCGCCGGCATCACCGGCCGACCGGAGCGGGGGCGGGGCTGCGGGGCGAGGTCGGCGAGGTCGTCCGGCTCGGTCCGGGAGCCGGGGGCGTCCTTGAAGCCGCCCTTCAGCTCGCTCTGGGCCCGGAGGTTCTCGACCTCCGGCCAGTTGGGGTTGGTGAGGTCCACGGGGTCGTCGAACTGGGCGACCAGGGCGGCGAAGATCTCGTCCTGCTCGGCCTGGCTGCGCTCGGGGGCGCGCCGGGTGCGGGGCTCCGCGGGCGCGGCGGCCTCCGGTTCGGCCGGGCGCCGGTCGGCGGCCGTGGCTTCGGCGGCCTCCGCGGCCGGGGCGGTGACGCCGTCCGCCCCCGGACGGTCCGCCGGGGCGCCGCTCTGCGCGGTGCCGTCCTTCGCCGTGCCGTCCTTCGTCGCGCCGTCCTCGCGGGGTGCCTCGTCCCCGCCGCCCGCCGTGCTGCTCTCGTGCACTTCCGGCCCTTCAGCCATGGTGATCGTCGGATTCGACCCCGGTGACGCCCACCGCGTGCGCGGGGGCCAGCCGTCGGATGAAGTCCTGGCTGGCCGCGAATATTTCCGCCGCGTCGTGGTCCAGCGTCGCGACGTGGAAGCTGCGCTGGCACAGCCGCTCCGTCACGTCGGTCGAGGATATCCGGGCCAGCACCAGTTCCGAGTTGGCCGGCGAGACGACGTGGTCCTGCGGACTGCGGAAGAGCAGCACCGGCTGGGTCACCTGCGGCAGCCGCCGTCGGACGTCCCGCCACAGCCGGCCCAGCGACCAGGCGGCGTTCAGCGGCGTCCGGTCGTAGCCCAGTTCGACCGTGCCGGGCTTGGCGATGTCGTCGGCGATCCCGGGCACGCTCGGCACGAGGTGCCGCAGCACCGGCAGCAGCACACTCGCGGGGTTGTCCGAGCGCACCGACGGGTTGACCAGCACCAGCCCGGACACCGCCGGACCGTGCAGCGCGGCCAGCCGCAGCGCCAGCGCGCCGCCCATCGACAGCGCGCAGACGAAGACCTGCTCGCACTCGGCGGAGAGCGTCAGCAGTTCGTGCTCGACCTCGGCGTACCAGTCCTCCCAGCGGGTGACCTGCATGTCCCGCCACCGGGTGCCGTGCCCGGGCAGCAGCGGCAGCGACACGCTGAACCCGGCCGCCGCCAGTTCCTCCGCCCAGGGCCGCAGCGACTGCGGCGACCCGGTGAAGCCGTGGCACAGCAGCACCCCCACCGGTCCGCCGCGGTGGCGGTACGGTTCGGCACCGGGCAGCAACGGCATGGCGGACTCCTTCGCGGGCGGGTGGCGCTGGGGGAGGAACGCTGGAGGGGGAGGCTGCGGGAATCCGCATCGTCCCACGGCCCCGCCCGGGACGTACACCCCTCATGGCGGCCCCCGCGCGGGCCGCGCACCCCTCGCGGCGGCCCCCGTGCGGGTGCCCGCGGGAGTCCGGCGGCGGCCCGCCGGGGCGGGGCGGGGCGCGGGCCGACCCCACGGGGCATTAGGATCGACCGGTCCGCATAACAGGAGGCCCGGGTTGTTCTACCGACTGATGAAGATGATCGTCGCGCCACTGCTTCGGATCTTCTTCCGGCCGTGGATCGAGGGTGAGGAGAACATCCCCACCGAGGGCGCGGCCATCATCGCGAGCAACCACCTGTCCTTCTCGGACTCCTTCTTCTTCCCCGCGCTGATCAAACGCCGGGTGACCTTCATCGCGAAGGCCGAGTACTTCAACACCCCGGGCATCAAGGGCCGGCTGACCGCCGCGTTCTTCAAGGGCGTCGGCCAGCTGCCGGTGGACCGCTCGGGCGTGCGCGGCGCGGGCGAGGCCGCGATCCGCAGCGCCATCGCGGTGCTGGACGGCGGCGAGCTGTTCGGCGTCTACCCCGAGGGCACCCGCTCGCCCGACGGCAAGCTGTACCGCGGCAAGGTCGGCGGTCTGGCGCGCGTCGCGCTGGCCACCGGTGCGCCGGTCATCCCGGTCGCCATGATCGACACCGAGAAGGTCCAGCCGCCCGGCCAGGTGATCCCCAACTTCGGCATCCGCCCCGGCATCCGGATCGGCCGCCCGCTGGACTTCTCCCGCTACCACGGCATGGAGAACGACCGCTTCATCCTCCGTTCGGTGACGGACGAGGTGATGTACGAGATCATGCGGCTCTCCGGCCAGGAGTACGTGGACATCTACGCGACCGCCGCCAAGCGGCAGATCGCCGACGACAAGAAGAAGGCCGACGCCGAGCGCAAGGCCGCCGCCAAGGCGGAGAAGGCGGAGGCGGAGGCCGAGAAGGCCGCCGCCGACAAGGCCGCCGCGACGGAGAAGGCCGAGCAGTCCGGGCAGGAGCCGAAGGAGACCGGGTCGGCCTGACGACCGCGGGGCACGGCCCAGGGGAGGGGCGGAAGGATGACGGACGGCGAGAGAACCGGGGCGGTCGGCGGCGCGGTCGCGGCCGGGGGCATGTCCGTCGAACTGCCGTTGTGGAAGGCCATCTCGTACTTCCGGGTGCTGGCCCTCTGCTACGCCCTGCTGCGGTACCTCAACTCCTACCTGGACTTCCTGCACCCCGTCGCCGGCTGGATCTTCCTCGGCACGCTCACCCTCTGGACGCTCGCCAGCACCCGGGCCTTCGCCGGCCCGCAGCGCTGCACCTGGTACGTGCTCGGCACCGACCTCACCCTCGCCGTCACCGGCATCGTGATGAGCGGTCTGACCGACGACCCGGTGCGGATCAGCCACGGCGCGCCCACCCTGCCGACCATCTGGGCCGCCGGTACGGTGCTCGGCTTCGCCGGCAAGGGCGGCTGGCGCTGGGCGGCCGCCGCGGGCACGGTGATCGGCGTCGCCAACATCCTCGGCCACGGCGGCCCGACCGGCGACAACATCCACAACATCATGCTGCTGATGGTGGCCGGCTGCGCCATCGGCTACGTCATCGAACTGGCCCGCGCCAGCGAGGCGACGCTCACCCGGGCGCTCCAGGTCGAGGCGGCCACCCGGGAGCGCGAGCGGCTCTCCCGGGACATCCACGACGGCGTGCTCCAGGTGCTCGCCCTCGTCCAGCGCCACGGCGCCGAACTCACCGCGCGGCCGGCCGAGGGCGCTGCGGCCGGTGGACGCCCGGGCGGTGACGCCGACTTCGCGGAACTCGGCCGGCTGGCCGGCGAGCAGGAGCGCGCCCTGCGGGCGCTGATGACCGGCGGCCCGATCCCGGCGCAGCGCCCGCAGGAGCGCGGGGCCGGGGAGCCGCAGGACCTCACCGCGCTGCTGCGCCCGTACGCCGACGAGCGGATCACGCTGTCCGCGCCCGGCGGGCCGGTGCTGCTGCCCGCCGGGGCGGCCGGCGAACTGGCCGCGGCGGTCGGCGCCGCCGTCGACAACGTCCGCCGGCACGCCGGGGAGCGGACCCGGGCCTGGATCCTGGTGGAGGACGAGCCGCAGGCCGTCACGGTCAGCATCCGCGACGACGGCCCCGGCTTCGCCCCCGGCCGGCTCGGCGAGGCGGAGCGGGCCGGGCGGCTGGGCGTCTCCCAGTCCATCCGCGGCCGACTGCTGGACCTCGGCGGAACGGCCGAGCTGTACTCGGCGCCCGGCGAGGGCGTCGAGGTCGAACTCCGCGTCCCGAGGAAGGGCTCTGATGACCGATCAGCCGACGACTGACCGGCCGGTGCGGGTGATGGTCGTGGACGACCACCCGATGTGGCGCGACGCCGTCTCGCGGGACCTCGCCGAGGCCGGGCTGGACGTGGTGGCCACCGCGGGCGACGGCGAGGAGGCCGTCCGCCGGGCCCGCGCCTGCTCGCCGCAGGTCGTCGTGCTGGACCTCAACCTGCCCGGTCTGCCCGGCGCCGAGGTGTGCCGCCAGGTGGTCGCGCAGGACCCCGCGGTGCGGGTGCTGGTGCTCTCGGCCAGCGGCGAGCACCAGGACGTGCTGGAGGCGGTGAAGTCCGGCGCGACCGGGTACCTGGTGAAGTCGGCCGGGCGGGAGGAACTGCTGGACGCGGTGCGGCGCACGGCCGTGGGCGACGCCGTGTTCACCCCGGGCCTGGCCGGCCTGGTGCTGGGCGAGTTCCGCCGGCTGGCCGCCGAACCGGCCCCGGCCTCCGCGCCGGCCGTCCCGCAGCTGACCGCCCGGGAGACCGAGGTCCTGCGCCTGGTGGCCAAGGGCCTGTCGTACCGGCAGATCGCCGACCGGCTGGTGCTGTCGCACCGGACGGTGCAGAACCACGTCCAGAACACGCTCGGCAAGCTGCAACTGCACAACCGGGTGGAACTGGTGCGGTACGCGATCGAGCAGGGGCTGGACGACGACCTCTGACGGTTCCGGCGGGTCCGGCCGCGTCGGCGATGCCGCGTGCGGTGGGGGCCGGTCCGGGACCGGCCCCCACCGGCCGCTCAGCCGCGGACGGCCGCCGCCTCGCGCAGCAGGCCCGCCACGATGCCGACGCCGTCGCGGGTCAGCACCGACTCGGGGTGGAACTGGAGGCCGGCGAAGCCGGGACCGCGCAGCGCGTGGACGTCCCCGGTGGCGGCGTCCCGGGCGACCTCGACGCCCTGCGCGGCGAGCCGGGCCGCGTCGGCGTCCGAGCAGCGCGCGGTGAACGTGTTGTAGAAGCCGACGGTGTGCTTGGTGCCGAACAGGTCGACGCTCTCCTGCGCCCCCTGGTACGGGACGTCCTTGCGGCCCAGCGCCAGCCCGAGCTCGCCGCAGAGCAACTGGTGGCTGAGGCAGACCGCGAGCAGCGGCGCGGTGCGGGCCCCGGAGCGGACCGCGGCCAGGGCGTCCGCGACGACCGGCCGCAGCAGGGCCATCTTGGGGTCGTCGGCGAGCGCCGGGTCGCCGGGCCCGGGGCCCAGCACCAGCGGCCCGCGGTGCGCCGCCAGCAGCGCGGGCAGCCCGGGCGCGTCGTAGCGGACGACGCTGACCTGGTGGCCGATCGAGGTGAGCAGGTGGGCGAGCATCGAGGTGAAGGTGTCCTCGCCGTCGACCACCAGGGTCGGCGTCGGCTCGGTGACCACGGTCGGCGTCTGCATCCGCAGCCAGAACGGGGCGAGGTCGGCCCGCCGGGCGTCCAGGGCGGCCTGGACGCGGTGGTCGTCGGCGAGCCGGGGGCCGGTGGGGCCGGGCAGCCGGGCGGGCGCGGGCCGGGCGCCGATCGCGGTGAGCACCCCGGCAGCCTTGGCGTGGGTCTCGGCGACCTCGGACTCGGGGACGGAGTGGCGCACCAGCGTGGCGCCGACCCGGACGACCAGGCGGCCGGTGGCCGGGTCGATGTCGGCGGTGCGGATGCAGATCGGCGAGTCCAGCAGCTGCCCGCCGCTGGCGGAGCGGCCGATCAGGGCGAGCGCGCCGGAGTAGTAGCCGCGCCCGCCGGGCTCGTACCGCTTGATGACCCGGGTGGCGTTCTGCACCGGGCTGCCGGTGACGGTGGCGGCGAACATCGTCTCGCGGAGCACCTCGCGGACGTCCAGCGAGGTGCGTCCGCGCAGCTCGTACTCGGTGTGGGCGAGGTGGGACATCTCCTTGAGCCGGGGCCCGAGCACCTGGCCGCCGAGGTCGCCGACCGTGCACATCATCTTGAGCTCCTCGTCGACGACCATCGTCAGCTCCTCCAGCTCCTTGGGGTCGTGGAGGAACCGGAGCAGCGAGTCGATGTCGGAGCCGCCGGCCGGATAGCGGTAGGTGCCGGAGATCGGGTTCATCACGACGGTGCCGCCGCTCTGCCGGACGTGCACCTCGGGGGAGGCGCCGACCAGGACGCGTTCTCCGGTGTGCACCAGGAAGGTCCAGTAGGCGCCGCGCTCCTGCTCCAGCAGCCGCCGGAACAGGGTGAGCGCGAGGGCGGGCGAGAAGTTCTCCAGGGTGGCGCCGAAGTCGCGCCGGATCACGAAGTTGGCGCCCTCGCCGTTGCCGATCTCCTCCTC
This sequence comes from Kitasatospora sp. NPDC057940, assembly GCF_042887425.1. Taxonomy (NCBI): domain Bacteria; kingdom Bacillati; phylum Actinomycetota; class Actinomycetes; order Kitasatosporales; family Streptomycetaceae; genus Kitasatospora; species Kitasatospora sp. NPDC057940. The sequence continues at coordinate 408,609 of NZ_JBHVPH010000004.1, read as the reverse complement.
GATCACCCGGCGGACGATCGCGGCGTACGCCTCGTCGTCGATGTCGAACGAGCCGCCGGTGAGCGAGACCGGCGACTGCGGCAGGGCGGCGGTGAGTTCGGCCAGCGGCAGGGTGTGCTGTTCGGCCACCGAGAGGGCCTGCAGCGGGGTCCCGTCGTCGTGCGCCTCGAAGCCGCGCTCGCGGATCTGCCGGTACGGGACGAGCGCGAGCAGGTCGTGCACGGGGCCGTCGGCCGGGACGCCGGTGCGGACCGGCAGGTCGGCGAGGTTCCGGTAGCTGTCGACGGTGCCGACCAGCACCTCGACGGTGTCCGGGGCGAGCCGGGGGGTGCGGCGGTGCAGCAGGGCGAACGCGGGCGCGTCGGGAGCGGTGAGGCGGGCGAGCAGGTCGGCGGTGGCGGTCACGGAGCGGCTTCCTTCCGGGGGACTGGTGAGGTGCGGTGCTGGGATCCGCTCCCGGAGGGCCGTCTGCGCATACGCCGACGGCCGCCCCGAGGGGCGGCCGTCGTGTTCGTCTAGGAACGCGCGATCGGTGGGCCACCCTTGGGGGAGGCCCACCACCAGGAGTGGGTGTGGGGCGCGTGCATGGTTCGAGCGTAGCGGATCGTGCGGGGAGGGTGAGCCCGGTCACTTGTTTGTCCGAGTTATGTCTCACCCCTCGGGCAATGGTCACGAATCGCTCGCGTCACCCCGTAGCCTTGGTGGTGTGACCGTGACGACTGAGACATCGAGGACTGGCCACTCCTGGCAGTCCCTGCCCGCGGCGCAGCAGCCTGAATGGCCGGACCAAGAGGCTCTGCGCAAGACCCTTGCCGAGCTCGCCTCGTATCCGCCGCTCGTGTTCGCCGGCGAGTGCGACCAGCTGCGCGCCCGGCTCGGCGCCGTGGCGCGCGGGGAGGCCTTCCTGCTGCAGGGCGGTGACTGTGCCGAGGCCTTCGACGGCGTCTCGGCGGAGCACATCCGCAACAAGCTGAAGACCCTGCTGCAGATGGCCGCCGTGCTGACGTACGCGGCCTCGGTGCCGGTCGTGAAGGTGGGCCGGATCGCCGGCCAGTACTCCAAGCCGCGCTCCAAGTCGACCGAGACCCGCGACGGCGTGACGCTGCCGGTCTACCGCGGCGACTCGGTGAACGGCTTCGAGTTCACCCCCGAGTCCCGCATCCCGGACCCGGAGCGCCTCAAGCGGATGTACAACGCGTCCGCCGCGACGCTGAACCTGGTGCGCGCGTTCACCACCGGTGGTTACGCGGACCTGCGCCAGGTGCACGCCTGGAACCAGGACTTCGTGCGCAACTCGCCGGCCGGCCAGCGCTACGAGCAGCTCGCCCGGGAGATCGACAACGCCCTGGCGTTCATGAACGCCTGCGGTGTGGCGCCGGAGGAGTTCAAGACCGTCGAGTTCTTCTCCTCGCACGAGGCGCTGATCCTCGACTACGAGACCGCGCTGACCCGCGTGGACTCGCGCACCGGCGAGCTGTACGACGTCTCCGGCCACATGGTGTGGATCGGTGAGCGCACCCGCCAGCTGGACCACGCGCACATCGAGTTCGCCTCGAAGGTCCGCAACCCGATCGGCGTCAAGCTCGGCCCGACCACCTCGGTCGACGAGGCGCTGACCCTGATCGAGAAGCTGGACCCGGAGCGCGAGCCCGGCCGCCTCACCTTCATCACCCGGATGGGTGCGGGCAAGGTCCGCGACCACCTGCCCACCCTGGTGGAGAAGGTCACCGCGTCCGGCGCCCAGCCGGTGTGGATCTGCGACCCGATGCACGGCAACACCTTCGAGGCCTCCAGCGGCCACAAGACCCGCAGCTTCGACGACGTGCTCGACGAGGTCAAGGGCTTCTTCGAGGTGCACCGCGCGCTGGGCACCCACCCGGGCGGCATCCACGTGGAGCTGACCGGCGACGACGTGACCGAGTGCGTCGGCGGTGGCGACGAGGTGCTGGTCGACGACCTGCACACGCGCTACGAGACGGCCTGCGACCCGCGGCTCAACCGCAGCCAGTCGCTGGACCTGGCGTTCCTGGTGGCGGAGATGTACCGCGGCCAGTGAGCTGCCACGGGTGAGCCGCCGCCGGCGGGTCACCGCTGGACGAATGTGACGAAAGCCCCTCCGGATTCGGGGTCCCCGAGCCCGGAGGGGCTTTTTCGTACCCGGATCGCCGGGTAAGGTGAGGCTTAGTGAAGTAAGGCAAGCCTTAGTCAAGATCGTTCCGCCGGTCGGCGCCGCACCACCCTGGAGAGTCCGCGATGTACGTGTGCATGTGCCATGCGGTCACCGAGGACCAGGTGAAGAAGGCGATCGACGCCGGGGCCGGCACCCCGCGCCAGATCGCCCGGGGCTGCAAGGCCGGCACCGACTGCGGATCCTGCGTCCGCCGGATCCAGGCCCTGCTCGGCGAGCACGGCGCCCGGCCCTGCCCGACCGCCCGCCTCGCCGCGAAGCTCGGTCTGGCCGACCCGCAGGACCAGGCCGCGCCCGCGCCGGTGGCCACCGCGACCCAGGCCGCCCCGACCCCGGTCGCCCCGCTGCGCGCGGCCTGAGGGCTCAGGAGTCCGGCTGCTCGATCACCTGGGCGAGGTAGAGCGCCTCGCCGAGCTTCTCCAGGAGCTCCAGCTGGGTGTCGAGGTAGTCGATGTGCTGCTCCTCGTCGGCCAGGATGTCCTCGAAGATGTTCGCCGAGGTGACGTCGTTCTTGGCGCGCATCACCACGATCCCGCGCTTCAGCCGGTCGATCGCCTCGACCTCGATCTGGCGGTCCGCCTCGAACATCTCCTTGACCGTCTGGCCGATCCGGACGTGGAACAGCCGCTGGTAGTTCGGCAGCCCGTCCAGGAAGAGGATCCGGTCGGTGAGGGTCTCGGCGTGCTTCATCTCGTCGAAGGACTCGTGCCGGGTGTACTTGGCGAGCTTCGTCCAGCCGAAGTTCTCCTGCATCTTGGCGTGCAGGAAGTACTGGTTGATCGCGGTGAGCTCCGCGGTGAGCTGCTCGTTGAGGAACTCGATGACCTCTGGGTCGCCCTGCATGGCTGGTGCCTCCCTGCGCTACGGCCTGTTGTGACTCCTGCGCTGCGCATCCTGGCATCGAAATGGGAGGAAGTTCCAGTAAGTTCACACTCACTAGGACATGTTTTGGAATATCCGATTTGGGCCGATACGGGCTCGGCCACCGGTTCTTGAGAGTGGGGCGCGTGGTCGCGCCAAGGGGCGCGCACGGCGCGTCGGCCGCCGTCTGTCACCATGGAGTCATGGGTCAGTCCGAACAAGAACCACTTCCGCCGTCTGACCCGAGGCTCCCCCCGGGGCAGCGCGTGCAGCGCGGCTGGCCCGCCCTGCACTACGGGCCCGTACCCCGCTTCAAGCCGCTGACCTGGGACCTCCAGGTGTTCGGCGCCACCGCCTCGGCGGAGAAGCACAGCTGGGACTTCGAGGCCTTCCACGCCCTGCCGCGCACCACCGTCGTCGCCGACCTGCACTGCGTCACCAAGTTCACGCTGCTCGGCAACGAGTGGTCGGGCGTGCCGGCCGCCGCCCTCCTCGACCTGGAGCCCCCCGCGCCCGGCGTCACCCACGTCATGGTCTGGGCCGAGTACGGCTACAGCGCCAACCTGCGGCTGGCCGACTTCGCCGACCCCCGGACGATCTTCGCCACCCACCGCAACGGCGAGTCGCTGACCGCCGAGCACGGCTTCCCCGTCCGGCTGATCGTCCCCGGGCTGTACGCCTGGAAGGGCCCCAAGTGGGTCCGCGCGGTGGAGTACATGCGGGCCGACCGCCGGGGCTTCTGGGAGGAGCGCGGCTACCACAACCTCGCCGACCCGTGGCGCGAGCAGCGCTACTCCCACCAGGAGGAGCCGGGCGACGGCCCGCTGCGCTGAGGGCGGGCCGACGTCCGGAGGAATCCCCTCAGGAGCGAGGAATCCCCTTAGAAGAAGGGGAAGTTGACCGTCACCGCGGTGTGCTGAGGGCGCCGCTCGCCGGCCGCCGGGGACTGGCTGGACACCTTGCCGGTGCCGAACAGGTTGACCCCGCTGGTCTGCATCGTGAAGCCGGCCGCCTGGAGCGCCTTCGCCGCGTCGTCCTTGCTCATCCCGGTGACGTCCGGGACGGGCACCATGCCCTTGCTGACCACCAGCGAGACCGCGGTGTTCTCCTGCAGCAGCTGCCCGGCCGCCGGCGAGCTGCTGATCACCACGCCCTCCGGCACGGTGTCGTCGTACGTCCCGGTCACGCCGCCCCTGGTCAGCTGGGCCGCGGTCAGCGCGTCGGCGGCCTGGTCGGCGGTCTTCCCGGCCAGGTCCGGCACCGCGATCCGCTTGGGGCCCCGGGAGACGGTCACCGTCACGGTGTCGCTCTTGCGGGTCCGCGCGCCCACCCCGGGGTCGGTGGCGATCACCTGCCCGGCCGGGACGCTCTCGCTGAACACCTCGACGAAGCGGCCGTGCATGCCGTCCTTGTCCAGGATCCGCTGCGCCTCGGCCCGGTCCTTGCCGAGCACGCCGGGCACCGGCCCGTACAGCCCCTCGGACAGCCCGTACGTCGCGCCGCCGACCGCCAGCACCAGGGCGGTCAGTGCGGCGACCCAGATCAGCGGCTTGCGGGGGAGGCGGCGCAGCAGGCCGGGCCGGCGCCCGCGCACCGGGGTCGGCTCGTCGTACGGGCGCGGCTCGACCAGCAGCTGGTCCAGCAGCTCCGCCGGCACGTCCAGCACGCTGGTGGGCTCCGGCGCCGCGTCGACGGGCCCCGCCGGCTGCTGGATCACCGAGGTCGGCTCGCTGGTCGGGTAGCGCGGGCTGGGCCGGGTGGAGGCCGGCGGCTCGGCGTCCAGCTCGGCCGGGGTGAGCGTGCGGCGGATCCGCTGGAGGGCGGCGAGCAGTTCGACCGCGTCGTACGGGCGGGCGTCGGCCGTCCGGGCGCAGGCGCCGGCCACTATGGCGTCCAGCCCGGGGCCGACGGCCGGGGCGATCAGCGAGGGGGCGGGGACGTCCTCGTGCAGGTGCTTGTACATCACCTGGACGGGGTTGTCGCCGGTGTGCGGGCGGCGGCCGGTGAGCATCTCGTAGAGCAGGATGCCGGCCGCGTAGACGTCGACCCGCTGGTCGGTGGGGGCGTCCGGGAGGATCTGCTCGGGGGCCAGGTAGGAGACGGTGCCGAGGACCGTGCCGCCGGTCGCGGTGCTGGTCGAGGTGGGCGCGCCGTCGGCGGTGCCGAGGACCCGGACCAGGCCGAAGTCGGCGACCTTGACCAGCCCGTCCTCGGTGATCAGCACGTTCTCCGGCTTGACGTCCCGGTGCACCAGCCCGGCCCGGTGGGCGGCGCCGAGGGCGGCCAGCACCGGCTCCAGCACGTCCAGCGCGGCCCGCACGGACAGCGCGCCGCGGTCGCGCAGCAGGTCCCGCAGGGTGCGGCCGGGCACGTACTCCATGGCGAGGAAGACGTTCGCGCCGTCCGCGCCCTGGTCGAAGACGTTCACCACGTTCGGGTGGGAGAGCCGGGCGACGGCCTTGGCCTCGCGGATGAACCGGGCGGTGAAGCCGTCGTCCCCGGCCAGCGCGGGGTGCATCACCTTGAGGGCGACGACCCGGTCCAGCCGGGTGTCGGTGCCCCTGTAGACGGTGGACATCCCGCCGGTCGCGATGCGCTGCTCGACCCGGTACCGGCCGTCGAGCAGGGTACCGATCAAGGGGTCGTGCAGTGCCATGTCCACCCGGAGAGTCTAGGGCTCCGGCTGTCGGCCGGGCCCGGAGGACATCGCCTCCGGGCCCGGCTGTGCCCGGTTTGTGACACGGCACACGCGGGCGGGTGCCGGGCGTCCCGGCGTCAGAACGCCGGGTGCTCGCGGGTGTCCAGCTCCGCCCGGCCGGCCATCGCCGAGGAGGCCTCGGCGTGGAACCGGCGCGGGATGCGGCCGGCCCGGTGGGCGAACCGGCCCGCCTCGGCGGCGTGCCGCATCGCCTCGGCCATCAGCACCGGGTCCTGCGCCCTGGTCACCGCGGAGGCGAGCATCACCGCCGCGCAGCCCAGCTCCATCGCCAGCGCGACGTCCGAGGCGGTGCCGGCGCCCGCGTCCAGGATCACCGGGACGCCCGCGCCCTCCACGATCAGCTGGAAGTTGTGCGGGTTGCGGATGCCCAGGCCGGAGCCGATCGGCGAGCCCAGCGGCATGATCGCCGCGCAGCCGACGTCCTCCAGCTTGCGGGCCAGCACCGGGTCGTCGTTCGTGTACGGCAGCACCGTGAAGCCGTCGTCGACCAGGGTCTCGGCGGCGTCCAGCAGCTCGATCGGGTCCGGCAGGAGGGTCCGCTCGTCGGCGATCACCTCCAGCTTCACCCAGTCGGTGCCGAGCGCCTCGCGGGCCAGCCGGGCGGTCAGCACGGCCTCCCCGGCGGTGAAGCAGCCCGCCGTGTTGGGCAGCACCCGGATGCCGTTGCGGGTCAGCACGTCCAGGACGGAGCCCTGGGTGCCGGCGTCGACCCGGCGCATCGCCACGGTGGTCAGCTCGGTGCCGGAGGCCAGCAGCGCCCGTTCCAGGATCTCCAGGCTGGGCGCGCCGCCGGTGCCCATGATCAGCCGGGAGCCGAAGGACTCCCCGGCGATGGTCAGCAGGTCGTCAGCCATGTCAGCCTCCCTGGACGGCGGTGAGGATCTCGATCCGGTCGCCCGCCGACAGTTCCGTGGCCGGCCACGAACTGCGGGGCACCACGGCCTCGTTGAGGGCGGCGGCGACGCCGCTGTGGGCGGCGCTGAGGGTGGCCACCACCTCCGCGAGGGTGGTCGTGGCGGACACCCGGCGGGGCTCGCCGTTGACGGTCAGCCCGATCTCGGCCGGCGCGGTCTGGGCCGGTGTGGTCTGGGTCGGCGTGGTCTGGGCCGGTGTGGTCTGGGGTGGTGCGATCTCGGTCATGCGGAGGCCTTCGCGGTGGAGCGGTCGGGGGAGAACCGGGTGGGTGTGAACGGCTGTGCAAGCTCAGGGAGTTCGCCGCTCGCCAGGTACTCGGCGAGCAGGTCGGCGGTCACCGGGGTGAGCAGCACGCCGTTGCGGTAGTGGCCGGTGGCGGCGACCAGCCCGGGCAGCGCGGTCGGGCCCAGCAGCGGGGCGTTGTCCGGCGAGCCGGGCCGCAGCCCGGCGGAGGTCTCCAGTAGCGGGAGTTCGGTGATGCCCGGCACCAACTCGTGGGCGTCGCGCAGCAGTTCGTACACCCCGCCGGCGGTGACGGTGGTGTCGTAGCCCTGTTCCTCGGTGGTCGCGCCGATCACCAGCTCGCCGTTCTCCCGGGGCACCAGGTACAGGTGCTGTCCGCGCACCACCGCGCGGACGTTGCGGGACAGGAACGGCCGGTACGCCTCGGGGATCCGCAGCCGCAGGATCTGCCCCTTCACCGGGCGGACGGCCGGCAGCACGCCCTCCGGCAGCCCGGGCAGCCGGTGGCTGTGCGGGCCGGCCGCGAGCACCACCTGGTCGGCCCTCCGGGTCTCGCCGGTGCCGAGCCGGGCGCCGACCGCGCGGCCGCCCTCGACCAGCAGCCCGACGGCCTCGGCCCGGTGGACCACGACCCCGGCGAGCCCGCAGGCGGCCACCAGGGCGGTCAGCAGCCGGCGGGGGTCCACCTGGTGGTCGTCCGCGACGTGCAGGCCGCCGCGCACGCCGGGGGCGAGCATCGGCTCCAGCCTGCGGGCCTCCCGGCCGGTCAGCCAGGCCGAGTCCAGGCCGAGCCGCTGGTGGAAGGCGTGCAGCTCGCGCAGTTCCTCGCGGTCGTCGGAGTCCAGCGCGACGGCGATCGTGCCGCACCGGCGGTACCCGGTGTCCAGGCCGCCGCTCGCCTCGGTGAGCTCGGCGGCGAAGTCCCCGTACCGCTGGTTGGAGGCCATGCCGAGGCGCAGCAGCGGCTCCTCGCCGTACTGCAGCTCGGTGACCGGGGCGAGCATCCCGGCCGCGACCCCGGCCGCCCCGCCGCCGGGGGAGGGGTCGACCACGACGATGTTCCTCAGCCCGCGCTGCGCGGCGCGCCAGGCGACGGCGAGGCCGATGATGCCCCCGCCGATCACCAGCACGTCGGCGTGGGTTTCCTCGGGCAAGCGTGACAAGGCTGCTCTTCTCCCTTCGCCGGAATGACCCGGATCAGGTTCGGACGGTCGCGGGCCGTGCCAGCCCGCCTCTCAGCCCGGTACGCCGGGCTCCCGTGATGGTGCCCCCACCATAACGCCGGGGGCGGGCCCGGCCGAAGGCCCATACGCGGGGTGGACGGGCCGATGGCCCCGGCAGGGCGCTGAGTACAGTGACGGGCGTGGCAGAGCTGAACGCAACGGATCAGGTGGTCGTCGTCGGGGCCGGGCTGGCCGGGGCGCAGTGCGCCCTGAAGCTGCGGCAGGGCGGCTGGCGGGGGCGGATCACGCTGGTCGGGGAGGAGCCGCACGCGCCGTACGACCGGCCGCCGCTCTCCAAGGACGTGCTGCTCGGCGAGGCCGACGCCACCACCCTGGACATCGACTACCCGCAGCTGGGCATCGAACTGCTCACCGGCCGCCGCGCCACCGGCCTCGCCCCCGGCGTGCTGCACACCGACGCCGGTGACCTCCCGTACGACGCCCTGGTGATCGCCACCGGCGCCACCCCGCGCGCCCTGCCCGGCGCCGAGCGCGCGCACCTGCTGCACACCCTGGACGACGCGCTGGCGCTGCGCGCCCTGCTGCGGCCCGGCCTGCGGCTGGTGCTGGTCGGCGCGGGCTGGATCGGCGCCGAGGTGTCCACCGCCGCCCGCGCGGCCGGCTGCGAGGTGACGGTCGTCGAGGCGGGCCCGGCGCCCGTCCCCGGCGCGCTGCCGGCCGAGGTCGGTTCGGCAATGGCCGCCTGGTACGCCGAGGCCGGCGTCGACCTGCGCTGCGGGGTCGGCGTGGCCGCCGTCGAGGAGGGCGCGGTGCTGCTGGCGGACGGCTCGCACCTGCCCGCCGACGAGGTCGTGGTCGGCGTCGGCGCCCGGCCCGCGACGGGCTGGCTGGCCGGCTCCGGCGTCGAGCTGGACGGCACCGGCGCCGTCCTGGTGGACGGGCGGCTGCGCACCGGCCTGCCCGGCGTCTTCGCGGCCGGGGACTGCGTCAGCTACCCGTCCGCCCGCTCCGGCGCCCGGCTGGCCGTCCAGCACTGGGACCACGCGTTGCAGTCCGGCGAGGCCGTGGCGGCCGCCGTCCTCGGCGCGGACGCGCCGCCGTACGACCCGGTGCCGTACTTCTGGTCGGAGCAGTTCGGGCGGATGGTCCAGTACGCCGGGCGGCACGCCGAGGGCGACGAACTGCTGTGGCGCGGCGACCCGCAGGACGCCTCCTGGACGGCGCTCTGGCTGCGCGACGGGGTGCCGAGCGCGCTGCTGGCCGTCGACCGGCCGCGCGACCTGACCCAGGGCCGCCGGCTGATCGAGCGCGGCACCGCGCTGGACCGGGCCCGCGCGGCGGACCCCTCGGTGCCGCTGAAGTCGGCGGTCGCGGGGTAGCGGCTGGTGCGCGGGGGGCTGTGGAGGTGGCAGTCTGGTGGCGTGAGTGAGATTGAAAGCAAGATTGAAGCCCTGGTTTCCGAGTGGATGTACCTGCCCGACATCTCGGAGCAGTGGGGGGTGCGCGTCACCGAGGTGCGCGACCTGGTCCGCAGCGGCGGGCTGATCGCCGTCCGGCGGGGCCCCAACAAGTCGCTGCAGGTCCCTGCGGCGTTCATCGACGGCCAGGGGCTGGTCAAGCACCTGTCCGGCACCCTGACCGTGCTGCGCGACTGCGGGTACAACGACGTGGAGATCCTGGAGTGGCTCTTCACCGAGGACCCGTCGCTGCCCGGCAGCCCGATCCAGGCGCTGCAGGAGAACCGCGGCACCGAGGTCAAGCGGCGCGCCCAGGCGATGCTGATCTGATGGCGGCGGACACACCGCGCCGGCGGCTGGCCGACGCCCGGCTGTACCTGTGCACCGACGCCCGCCGGGAGCAGGGCGACCTCGCCCAGTTCCTGGACGCGGCGCTGGCGGGCGGGGTGGACATCGTCCAGCTCCGTGACAAGGGCCTGGAGGCCAAGCAGGAACTGGAGGCCCTGGAGGTCTTCGCGGACGCCTGCCGCCGCCACGGCAAGCTGCTGGCCGTCAACGACCGCGCCGACGTCGCGCACGCGGCCCGGCCGGACGTGCTGCACCTCGGGCAGGACGACCTGCCGGTGCCGGCCGCCCGGGCGATCCTCGGCGACGAGGTGCTGATCGGCCGGTCCTGCCACGCCGAGTCCGAGGTGGACGCGGCGCTCGCCGAGCCCGGTGTGGACTACTTCTGCACCGGCCCGGTCTGGCCGACCCCGACCAAGCCGGGCCGCCCGGCGCCGGGCCTCGGCCTGGTCTCGTACGCGGCGAAGCAGAGCACCGACCGGCCGTGGTTCGCCATCGGCGGCATCGACCTCGGCAACCTCGACGAGGTGCTGGCCGCCGGCGCCCGCCGGATCGTCGTGGTCCGTGCGATCACGGCCGCCGACGACCCGCGGGCCGCCGCCGCCGAGCTCGCCCGGCGGGTGCGCTCGGCCTGACGGCCCCGGGGGCCGTCACCGTTCTCCGTACCTGCGGATCCCCCTGCGCGCGGATCTCAGTACTTGCGGACGGTGGCGGCCTCGGCCAGGGCCAGCAGCACCGTGCGGGCCTGCTCGTCGGCCAGCGGCGCCGCCGCCAGCGCGGCCAGGGACTGCTCCATCAGCTCGTCGATCCGGCGCTCCACCCGCTCGGGCGCGCCGCTGCGGGCCACCAGGTCGCGCAGCCCGGTGACCTCCTCGGGCGCCAGGTCCGGCGCGCCGAGCCGCTCGTCCAGGTGCCGGGCGTCGGCGGCCGGCAGGCCCCGCATCGCGTGCGCCACCAGCAGGGTGCGCTTGCCCTCGCGCAGGTCGTCCCCGGCCGGCTTGCCGGTGACCGCCGGATCGCCGAAGACGCCGAGCAGGTCGTCCCGCAGCTGGAAGGCCTCGCCCAGCGGCAGTCCGAACGCCCCCAGCGCCGCCACCAGCTCCGGGCCGGCCCCGGCCAGCAGCGCGCCGACCTGGAGGGGCCGCTCGATCGTGTACTTCGCCGACTTGTAGTGCAGCACCGTCTGCGCCCGGTCGAGCGCGCCCTCGTCGGCGGAGTCGCCGGCCACCGGCTCCAGGACGTCCAGGTACTGCCCGACCATGACCTCGGTGCGCATCAGGTCGAACACCGGCTTGGCGGCCAGCACGGCGGCCGGCTCCAGGCCCGAGCGCAGGAACAGCTCGTCGCACCAGATCAGCAGCAGGTCGCCGAGCAGCACCGCCGCCGAGGCGCCGTACTGCTCGCGGTCGCCGCGCCAGCCGTTCGCCCGGTGCAGCGCCTCGAAGCGGCGGTGGATCGAGGGCAGGCCGCGGCGGGTGTCGCTGCGGTCCATCAGGTCGTCGTGCACCAGGGCGCTCGCCTGGAGCAGTTCCAGCGCGGCCGCCGCGTTCGCGATGCCCTCGCCGCCGGCCGGGCCGCCGGCGCCGCGCCAGCCCCAGTAGCAGAAGGCCGGGCGCAGCCGCTTGCCGCCGTCCAGCAGGAAGTCGCGCAGGGCGTCGGCGGCGGGCACGAGCTGCGGGGAGATCTTGTCCAACAGGGCGGACTGGCCGTCCATGAACGCGGCGAGGGCGGCGTTGACGCGCGCGCGGACGTCCTCCACGTCTATGGGGTTGGCCGGCCGGTTGCTGGACGAGGTCACGATGAGGCTCCGCTGGTTCGCTGGGGTTCAGCAAGCGTAGCGGGGTGGCCGGGAACGGATGTGCGAGCGGGCGTGTGCGCGGGCGTGCGGGCGCACCGGGCGCGGGACCCGAACGCCGGTCGGAATTCGTCGGCCCACGGACGGAACGCGGACGGAACGCGGATGGAATGTCGTCCACCACTTGTCTCAATCCGTGGTACCGAGTTGTCCGGCCCCTTCGAACGCCCGATAACCTGCCAGCATGGCACTCGGCATCGCTTCCACCAGACCGGACCGCGCACTGACGGTCCGCGAACTCCTGGCAGCAGGAAAGCGGTCCTTCTCCTTCGAGTTCATGCCCCCGCGCACCGAGGTCGGCGAGCAGCGACTCTGGGACGCCATCCGCCGGCTCGAACCGCTGGACCCCAACTTCGTCTGCATGACGTACGGCGCCGGCGGCTCCTCGCGCGAGCGCACCGTCAACATGGTCGGCCGGATCGCCACCGAGACCACGCTGACCCCGGTCGCCCACCTGACCGCCGTCGACCACTCGATCGCCGAACTGCGCAACATCATCGGCCAGTACGCCGACCAGGGCGTGCGCAACGTCCTCGCGGTCCGGGGGGACCCGCCCGGCGACCCGATGGGCGAGTGGGTCAAGCACCCCGACGGCGTCACGTACGCGTACGAGCTGGTCGAGCTGATCAAGGGCATCGGCGACTTCTGCGTCGGCGTCGCCGCCTCGCCGAACATGCACCCGCGCTCCACCGACTGGGACGAGGACATCCGGCACTTCGTCGGCAAGGTCCGGGCGGGCGCCGACTACGCGATCACCCAGATGTTCTTCGAGGTCGACGACTACCTGCGGCTGCGCGACCGGGTCACCGCCGCCGGCTGCGAGACGCCGATCATCCCGGAGATCATGCCGGTCACCAACGCCAAGCAGCTGGAACGCTTCCCCCAGCTGAGCGGCTCCGCCTTCCCCGCCGACCTGGAGGCCCGGCTGCGGGCCGCCGTCGACGACCCGGCGGCGCTGCGCGCGATAGGCATGGAACACGCCACCGCGATGGCCGAACGCCTGCTCGCCGAGGGTGCGCCCGGCCTGCACTTCATCACGCTCAACCACTCCACGGCGACGCTGGAGATCTACCAGAACCTCGGCCTGCACCAGCGCCACGCGTAGGCCCCGTCCGGGGCCTCGCCCGCCCCCGCCCGGGGCCCGCGGACCCGGACGTCCACCGGCCCGTCACCGCCCCGACGGTGACGGGCTCGGTCGTGTGCGCCCCGGCCGCGACCGGCGGGAACGCGATGCGGTACCCCGGCCGTTGAACCGGTACAGTCGCCGCACACGCGCGGCGAGCGCGGGCACGCGACTGGAGGTAGCGGGCGGATGGGCATCGGATACCTGCTGCTGTACGTCGCGTTGGCGGTGGTGGCGCTCTGGCTGGTCGCCGAGGTCCTGCTGCAGAACCGGGCCCCGCTGCACTGGCGGGCCCTCGCCCTGGTCGGCTTCCTCGGAGTGGCCGCCGGCATGGTGCTCGGCTCCGTCCCGGTGATCGGCGCCGGCGCCGCCCTCTTCGCGGCCGGCCAGACCTTCGTCACCCTCTCCGTCAAGCGCGGCTACCGGGCCGGCTGGTCGCTGCGCAAGGCCGACGGCTCGCTGCCCGGCCCGCTCGCCAAGGTGCCCCTGCTCGGCGCCCTCACCGGCGGCGCGGCCGCCGTGGCCGCGGTCGAGGCCACCGAGAAGCGGATCGGCGAGGTCAGCGCCGTCGAGGAGGCCCCGGTCGCCGCCCCCGACCCGGTCGCCGAGGACGTCCCCGAGGTCGAGCAGACCGCCTCCTTCGAGATGCAGGAACTCGCCCAGGACGGCGTCTACGCGCCCGCCTACTACGAGCAGCAGCAGGCCCAGGCGCCGCACGACCCCTACGCCGAGGCCTACCAGTCCGGCTACGACAACGCCGCCCAGCCGCAGCCGGCCTACGAGCAGCAGCAGTGGCAGAGCCAGCAGCAGCCCGCCTTCGCCTACGACCAGGGCTACGGGGCCTACCCCCAGCAGTCCGACCCGTACAGCGGCTACCCGCAGCAGGACCAGTACCAGTCCTACCCGCAGCAGCAGCAGCCCGGCTGGGAGCAGCACCCCCAGCAGCAGTGGCAGACCCCGCAGCAGCACCCCGAGCAGCACCTGGAGCAGCACCCCGGCCAGCAGCCGGGCCAGCACCCCCAGGGCATCCCGCAGCAGCAGTCCTACGACCACACCTACGGCTACCAGCAGCAGAACACCTGGCCCCAGGGCTGAGCTCCGGCGCCGGGGCCGCTACGCGGGGCCGATCAGGTTCGCGGCGATGCAGGCGGACATGCCGGCCCGGGCCAGTCCGCCGCCGGGGTGGGCCGCCCCGCCGATCAGGTAGAGGCCGGGGACGGGCGACTCGTTGGCGGGCTGGAGCCATCCGCCGCCGTCTCCGGCGAGCGCGGGGCGGGGGACCGACCCGCCGAGGGCGCCGGTCTCCCGGCGGGTGTCGTCCGGGGTCCGCACGACCCGCCACAGCACCCGTTCGCGCAGGCCCAGGCCGGCGGCGTCGGCGTGCGCCAGCAGCTGGTCCGCGTAGCGCTCGGCGATCCCGGGCGCCGTCCAGTCGACGTCGCCCTGGGCGGGGACGGTCGCGGTCAGCACCACGCTCTCGTGCGCGTCGTCGGGGCACAGCGAGGGATCGTCCGGGCGCAGCACCTGGAGGGTCGGGCGCTCGCAGGGCGGGCCGGGGACGGTCAGGGCGTTCTGCTCGGCCGCCGGGTCGGCGGCGTGCACCACCGTCCGGTGCGGGGTGCCGGCCGGCCGGGCGCCGCGCAGCGCGAGCAGCACGCTGAACCGGCCGGGCACGCCGGACGGCTCCCGGTGGTCGGGTCCGGACTCCGGCCCACGGGCGAGGCCGTCACGGAACAGCGTCCTGGCGTCCATCGAGGAGACCACCAGGTCCGCGTCGATCCGGCCGCCCGGGGTGTCGACGCCACGGGCCCGGCCGTCCTCGACCAGCACCTCGGTGACCGGGGTGTCGAAGCGGAACTCCACCTTGCGCAGCTCGCAGCGCCGGTGCACCGCGTCCGCCAGGGCCCGCAGGCCGCCCCGGACGTACCAGACGCCGAAGGACTGCTCCATGTACGGCAGCACGGTGGCCCCGGCGGGGGCGGACCCGGGGGGCAGGCCGAAGCGCAGGGCGTGCTCCGCCAGCAGGGCGGTCAGGCCGGGGTGGCCGCCGAGTTCGCGGGCGGCGACGTCGGCGAGGGTCCACGGGCGGGGCCGGCCGAGCCGGGCGAGCAGGCCGCGCCGGGGCGGGACGGGGTAGGGGTCGGTGTGCAGCGGCGACCGGTCGGCCGGGAGCGGCTCCTCCAGGAGCGGGCGGCGGGTGGCCTCCCAGACCGTCCGGCCGTGGTTCATGACCGCGCTCCAGCGGGCGCCCGAGCCGGCGCCGAAGGCGGCGTCCAGGGCCTGGCTGACGCCGCCGCGGGAGGCGTTGGGCAGGCTGACGGCGGTGCCGTCCGGGAACAGGTGCCGGCTCTCCGGGTCCACCGGGGCGAGGTCGACGAGCTGCTCCAGCGGCTCCTTGCCGGTCTTTAGCGCGAGGTCGCGGTAGACGGCCGGGAGGGTCAGCAGGCCGGGGCCGGTGTCGAACGCGAAGCCGTCGCGCTCGTACCGGCCGACCATGCCCCCGTACGTGCCGCCGGCCTCGCAGACCGTCACCCGGTGTCCGAGGGTGGCCAGCCTGGAGGCCGCGGCGAGCCCGCTCATTCCTGCGCCGATGATGACGATCCGTGCCATGGCACCTGATCCTAGGCCGTGACCTGGGCCGGGCCCGGCGGGCGCCGTCCTCAGGGCCTCGGGACGTACGGCCGGTCCGCCTCCTGCTCGCGGGCGGCGGACCGGGCCTCGCGGGCGGCACGGCGTTCGCGGCGGCGGGCCCGGAAGGCGCGGATCCGGTTGACCGCGAACCAGACCAGCAGCAGGCCGACGGCGAGCAGGACGGCGGCGATCGAGGCGGCCAGCCAGGGGTGGAAGATCGCCAGGGAGACCAGCCCGGCCACCGACAGGTCCTCCGCCATGCTGACCGCGATGTTGCTGGCCGGTTCGGGCGAGGTGTTGACCGCCATCCGCAGCGAGGCCTTGACCAGGTGGCTGACCAGCGCCGTGGTGCCGCCCATCGCGCCCGCCGCGACCTCGCCGAGCGAGCCCGGGTCGGTGCTCGCGATCAGCGCGCCGACGGTGGCGCCCGCGATCGGCCGGATCACGGTGTGCACGGAGTCCCAGAGGCTGTCGACGAACGGGATCTTGTCGGCCACCGCCTCCAGCAGGAACAGCACGGCGGCCGCGACCAGCACGTCGGTGCGCTCCAGCGCGGGCGGCACCGAGTCCGCGCCGCCGAAGCGGCCCAGCAGTCCGAGCAGCAGCACCACCGCGTAGGCGTTGATGCCGCTGGCGAGTCCGCTGGTGAAGATCAGCGGCACGATCGTCATGGCTTCCCCCTCCTCATCGCTTTCCCCCTCCTTCTCGTGGCCGTGGCCGGTCCGCTCCGGCCACGCCGTACCGTACCCGGACGTGCCGGGTCGGCCCGCCGGTTCCGGCCACGGCCGGGTCCGGGGCCGACGGATCTGAGTACGCGTACTCAGATCCGGGGTTGAGTACGTCAGCGGATGGCCCGCCGACCTGCCGGGACGGGAGAGTGGTGGCACCGGGACGGCGGCGCGTCGGGCGCCCCGCCCCGGGTGGCGGATCCGTCCGCCCGGCCGGCAGATGAGGGGTCGGCGGGGCGGCGGCGGAGGTCCGCCGCGGGAGCCGGTCACGGGCCTCGCACCGCCGACACGGGGCGGCGGAGCGGGCCGGGGGGAGACCGGCCACCAGAGGGGGAGAGCTGGCCACCGCCGCCTGTGGGGAACGGCGGAGCGGCGGCGTACGGCGGCGGCACAGGACCTGGGGGGACAGGCCGGTGCCCGCCGCCGCTCACCCGTTCCGGGCCGCGTTGTCAGTGGTCCCGTTCACGATGGAGGGGCACGGACCGCCCGGTCCGCGCGCTGCCTCGGAACGGGGGAGACCATGACCATCAGCCGTCCTGAGCCCGTCACCGCCCGCCTCCACTCCGCCGCCCTGCCGTCCTCCCCGGGCGGGCGCCCGGGTGGCGGGGACGTCCACCCCGTGCTGCGCCGGACCGCCGCGCCGCCGGCCGCCCTCGACCTGCTCGCCGACGCCCACCGCACGCTCGCCCGGGCCCGCGTCCTGGAGGACCCGCTGGAGCGGTACGCCACCGCCCACCTGGCCGCGCTGCGCACGGTGGCGGCCGTGCTCGCGGTCCGTGGGCGGCCGGAGAAGAGCGCGCGTCGGCGCAAGGCCATCCGCAGCGCCTGGGAGGTGCTGCCCGAGATGGCCCCCGAGCTGGCCGAGTGGGCGCTCTACTACGCCGCCGGCGCCCGCCGCCGGGCCGCCGCCGAGGCCGGGATCAGGGGTGCCGCCTCGGCCCGTGACGCCGACGACCTGGTCCGCAACTCCGCCCTGTTCCTGCGCCTGGTCGAGCGCCTGCTCGGCCTGCGCCCGACCCCGCCGGCCCCGCGGCTGCCGCTGGACGGCGACGACCCGCCGGGGGTGACGGGCCCCGCCACCCGCCCGGTCTAAGGTGGAGGCATCCTGATCGATCTGCATGTGCCGAGGAGCCCCGCCTTGTACCCGACGCGTCCCCGCAGTGCCCTGCGTACCGCCGTGGTGTGGGAGGTGGTGCGGGCCGCCCTGGAGAAGCGGGCGGCCGAGCTGGACCAGCCGGTCCTCGACGTGGTCGACACCGGTGGCGGCACCGGCAACTTCGCCGTGCCGGTGGCCAAGCTCGGCCACCGGGTCACCGTGGTCGACCCCAGCCCGGACGCGCTGTTCGCGCTGGAGCGCCGGGCCGCCGAGGCCGGGGTGACGGCGCTGGTCCGGGCCGTCCAGGGCGACACCCAGACGCTGCCCGAGCTGGTCGCCCCCGGCACCGTGGACGCGGTGCTCTGCCACGGCGTGCTGGAGGTCGTGGACGACCCGGCGGAGGCGCTCGGCAGCCTGGCCGGCACCCTGCGCCGGGGCGGCCTGGTCAGCCTGCTGGCCGCCAACCGCAACGGCGCCGTGCTGGCCCGCGCGCTGGCCGGCCACTTCACCGAGGCCCGTACGGTGCTGTCCGCGACCGACGGCCGCTGGGGCGAGCAGGACCCGATGCCGCGCCGTTTCACCGGCGAGGAGCTGAGCCGGCTGGCCGAGGGCGCGGGCCTGCGGGTGGAGTCGGTGCACGGCGTACGGGTCTTCGCCGACCTCGTCCCCGGGGTGCTGGTGGACGCCGAGCCGGGCGCGATGGAGGCGCTGCTGAAGCTGGAGGAGGCCGCCGCCGAGCAGCCCGCGTTCCACGCCGTGGCGACCCAGCTGCACCTGCTGGCCACCCTGGCCTGAGCGAGCGAGGGACCGTCCGCCGCCGTACGGTTCGCGCACCGTGCGGCGGCGGTTCGCCTTCCGGACGCCCCCCGGCCTCGTCCGGGTGGTCCCGAACCTGCCCAGCTCCGGACCGATTCCACCCGTTCGGGCACTTGTCCGCGTCTCGTGGCGTTGAGCCGGGTGCGGCCGTGCCCGGTCGAAGTGGCCCGTCCCACGCGGCGCAGACCACTCCGTAACGGGCCCACGGACCGTATGATCTGGGTAAAGCCGGAAAGCATGACAGCCGGATGCGTGGGGCATATGGACGACACGGGCCGGGTCCCCCCGCACAGGCGTCCGACCGTGTGCCCCGAAGGCTGATTGGACTTTGCCTCCCCGACCGGGGTGGCGGACCGGTCGCACCCGCGACCGACGAGTAGGAGGACTCCGTGCCGCTCTCGGAGCACGAGCAGCGACTGCTCGACCAGATGGAGCGAGCGCTGTATGCCGAAGATCCCAAATTCGCGACGGCGCTTGAGGGAACCGGGCTGCGCACCTACACCCGCCGGCGGGTGTACCTGGCCGTTGCCGGCTTCGTGGTGGGCATCGGCCTGCTGATGGGCGGCATGGTCGTCCCCGACCAGATCTGGGTCAGCGTCGTGGGCTTCCTGGTGATGCTCGGGTGCGCGGTGTTCGCCGTGACCGGCTGGCGCCGCGGCCCCGCCGGCC
This sequence comes from Kitasatospora sp. NPDC057940, assembly GCF_042887425.1. Lineage (NCBI taxonomy): Bacteria > Bacillati > Actinomycetota > Actinomycetes > Kitasatosporales > Streptomycetaceae > Kitasatospora > Kitasatospora sp. NPDC057940. The sequence goes on along the minus strand of NZ_JBHVPH010000004.1, from coordinate 389,779 downwards.
AGGGCTCCGGCCCCCGGCCGGCCGCCGCGCCCCGCCGCAAGGCCGGGATGATGGACCGGGTGGAACAGCGCTGGCAGCGTCGTCGGGACGAGCAGGCCGGCGGCTTCTGAGCCGCGTACACGCTGGACGAACGCCGGGGCGGGCAGTCGATCGACAGCCCCCCCCCGCGGTCGCCAGTCCCTGCGACGGCCCCGTCGCCCCGGCCCCGCTCCCGACTCCCAGGAGGCCCGCGCGGACACCCGCTCGCGCGTG
>NZ_JBHVPH010000004.1:0-389517 GCF_042887425.1 Kitasatospora sp. NPDC057940 | reverse complement strand
CTTCGGTCTTTGGGGATTTTCTGGTGGGGTCTTATATGTTTATAAGCCCCCCCCGGCGGGACCAAGGCGGGGGCGGGCAGTCGATCGACTGCCCGCCCCGGCGTTCTCCTGTCCGTGCGACGGCCCGTTCGCCCGGGCCCCGCTCAGGACTCCCTGGAGGCCTGCTCGGACTCCGGCTCGCGCTTGCGCCGGGAGACCACCCGCCGCACCGGGCCGCTGACCGCGGCGGACACCCGGCCGACCCTGGTGCCGACCGCTTCCCGGGCCGCCCGCAGGGCGTCGGAGATCCGCCACCACAGCTGGGCCGAGGACGGCGGCAGCAGTACCGCCCTGGTCCGCCCGGCCCGGCTGGCGGTGGCCCGCAGGCCCTGCCGGGCGGTCCGGACGTCGGCCGACAGCGGGGCGGTGGTGACCTGGCCGGCCGGGGCGTAGAGCACCCGTTCGGTGGCCAGCGCCAGCCGCCCGGCGGCCGCCGCTGAGTCCGCGTCCAGCGCGGCCTTCTCGGTGATCCGCCGGGCGGCCGAGCGCGGGGTGCGTGACTCGTCCGGGGGAATTCCGAGGTCCCAGGCGGAGTCGATCAGCTCGTCCCAGACGGCCAGCACCTGGGCGTCGGTGAGCTCGGCCGGGCCGCCGCCGGGCCCGCGCCGGCCGCCGGAGCCGAGCCGGCGCCGGCGCAGCGCCGACCGCCAGAGCATCGGCACCAGCAGCAGCGCGATCACCAGCACCACCACGGCGGCGCTGCCCAGGACCTGCCCGGACAGCAGCCAGGAGTCCTCGGCGGCACTGCTGACGGCCTTGCTCTTCCCGCCGCACTCACCCAGCTGGCGCTGCTTGGCGTCGCAGTCCTTGCTGTCGGTCGGCGCCGCGACCGGCGCCGAGCTCTGCGCGGAGGCGGTCGGCTGCTGGGTCGGCGCGCTGGTCGGGGTGGTGGACTGCTCGGTGTAGCGGGGCTGGACGCCGCGGCTCGGGGTGGGCTCGAAGCGCAGCCAGCCGTAGCCCGTGAAGTACAGCTCGGGCCAGGCGTGGTACATCCGGCCGGTCACCGAGTAGACGTTGCCGCCCTTGGCGTCGCCGGGGGTGAAGCCGACGGCCACCCGGGACGGGATCTTCAGGGTGCGGGCCATCGCCGCCATGGTGGAGGCGAAGTGGACGCAGAAGCCCTTGCGGTCGCGCAGGAAGACCGCGATCGCGTTGCTGCCGGTGCCGCCGTTGACCGCGGTGTCGTACTGGAACTGCGGGCCGGTGAACCAGTTCACCAGCGCCATCGCCCGGTCGTAGTCGTTCGTCGCCTTGGCGGTGACCTCGTGGGCCTGCTGCGCGACGACCGGCGGGAGGTCCTGGGGGAGGGCGGTGTAGTGGTCCCGGATGTCCTGCGGCGCGGTCGACGCGGTGCGCAGCTCGTTCGCGGTGGGCCGCACGTCCAGCGCGCTGACGTGGTAGCGCAGGCTGCGGATCGCCCGGTCGTTGGTCGGCAGGACGGTGCGGGTGAACGGGTCGAGCTTCCAGTCGGACCGGTTGGGGACCTGGACGGAGGCGGCCGGGTAGGGCATCGGCAGCCAGCTCTTCTCCAGCCGGTCGCTGATCTGGAACTCGCCCTCGATCCGGGGGAGGTTGGCGTCCCGCAGGCCCTCGGGGGCGGGGAACGAGGACGGGAGGTCGTTGACCGTGGTGCTGCCGAGCCGCCAGTTGGTGCCGTCGAACTGGTCCAGCGCCCCGGTGCGCAGGTAGATCTGGTCGGCGAGTTCGCTGTCCAGGGTGTAGCTGAGCAGTTCGTTGTTGGTGGGCTTGGTGACCGCCGACTCCAGGCTGACCAGCGGGTCGAGGCTGGTGGCCGACCCGATGGAGCCCTTGCCCGAGGACCCGCCGGAGTCGGGGCTCAGCAGGCCGGAGTCCCAGTGCGGCAGGACGACCGGCAGCAACAGCGCCGCGACCAGCGCGAGGACGCCGACCTGCTGGCCGCCCGGGCTGACCCGGCCGGAGCTCGTCGATTCGCGCGAGCCGCCGTGGAAGACCCGGCCCCAGCGGGAGACCCGGTCCTGCCCCTCGGCGAACAGCAGCACCAGGTAGCCGGCCGACGCCAGGGCGAACCAGAGCCAGCTGCCGTGGTCCCCGGAGAGCCCGTTGCCGACCGAGTACAGCGCCAGCAGCGGCAGCCCGGCCAGCGCCGAGCGCCGGTACGTCACGGCGACGGTGTCCACCACGACGGCGACCAGGCCGACCGAGGCGACCAGGATCAGCCGCAGGCCGGGGTTGGGCGGCGCCGGGATGGCGTACACCTGGATGTCGTCCAGGCCGGAGCTGACGACGTGGTCGAGGGCGCGCAGCGAGGACGGCCCGGGCACCACGCCGCCCAGCAGCGAGGCGGAGCCGGCGAAGCCGATCAGGATCAGCAGGAACAGCACCAGCAGCTGGCCGACCGGCACCGTCCAGCGGTACAGCGGGGCCCGCCGCAGGCCCGCGCCGACCGCCGCGATCACCGCGATCACCAGGAAGGCGTGGGTGACCCAGCTCCTGGTGGTGAGCAGCGGGGTCAGGCAGAGCGACGCGAGGGCGGTGGCCAGCGCCGAGTAGACGGTCAGTTTGGCCCGGGTGGTCACGCGCCGGTCTCTTCTCGGTAGGGGGAGGTCGTCTTGGCGCCGTCGGCGGCCTGCCAGAGGTCCGGGACGGAGTCCCCGGAGCTGACCGGCAGGACGGTCCAGCCGGCCTCGCGCAGCTGCCGGACCCGGTTGCGGAACTCGTCGCCGCCGGTGTTGGGGGCGAGCATCCGCAGGCCCGCCCAGGTGCCGGTGTCGAGGAGGAACGCGACGGCCCCGCCGGTGCGGTTGCGCAGCCGGGCCAGCCGGGCGGTCTGCGCCTCGTCGAGTTCGCCGAGCACGGCGACCAGCAGTCCCTCGCCGCCGGCGCGCAGCGGCTCCTCGGCGCGGGAGAGGCCGGCGCCGTCGGACAGGTCGGCCACCGCGAGCGCGTCCAGGATCAGCCCGGAGGCGTCGGCCGCGGTGTTGCCGCCGCCGGCGCCGGGGCCGGGCACCCACTGGCCGGTGTCGGTGAGCAGCTGGGTCTGGTAGCCGCGCTCCAGCAGGTGCACGGCGACCGAGGCGGCGCAGCTCACGGCCCACTCGAAGGAGGAGGCGGGGCCGCTGCCCCGGTGGCCGATCTCCCGGGTGTCCAGCAGGACGGTCGCCCGGGCCCGCTGCGGCTGCTCCTCGCGGCGCACCATCAGTTCGCCGTACCGGGCGGTGGACTTCCAGTGCACCCGGCGCAGGTCGTCGCCGGGCCGGTACTCGCGCAGGATCACGTCGTCGTCGCCGGCCAGCGCCAGGGTGCGGGCACGGCTCTCGCCCTGGCCGCCCCACTCGCCGCTCAGCCGCACGTGCGGCAAGGCCTGGACCTGGGGGACGACGGTGAGGACGTCGGAGGCGGAGAAGGAACGGTTCACCTCGCACATCCCGAACGGGTCGGACAGCCGCAGCTGGAGCGGCCCGAGCGGGTAGCGGCCGCGCAGGTCGGAGCGGACCCGGTAGGAGACCTCGCGGTGGCCGCGCGGCTCGACCCGGTCCAGCACGAAGCGCGGGCGCGGCCCGAGCACGTACGGGACCTTGTCCTCCAGGAGCAGCAGCCCGGTGGGCACCCGGGAGACGTTGTCGACCCGCAGGTGGACCCGGGCCTCCTGGCCGGCCACCGCGCGACGCGGGCTCAGCCGGCGGCCGCTGGCCACCCGGTAGCGGGTGTTGGCGACCACCAGCGCGGCGGCCAGCGGCAGTGCGGCGAGCAGCACGCCGACGCGCAGCAGCGCGTCCTGGTCGAGCAGGTAGGCGCAGCCGACCGCGGTGACGCCGGCGGCGAGGAAGGAGCGCCCCCGGGTGGTGAGGCCGCGCAGCCCGGCCCGCAGTCCTGACGTCGGGTCGGACGGGGCCACCTCAGCCCCTCCGGCCGGCCGGGCCGCCCTGCGGGCGCGGCAGCGGCAGCCGGGCGACCAGGTCGGTCACGATCTGCTCGGCGGTGCGGCGGCTGAGCTGGGTCTCGGCGGTCGGCATCAGGCGGTGCGCGAGGACGGGCACGGCCAGGCGCTGGATGTCGTCCGGGGTGACGTAGTCGCGCCCGTCGAGCGCGGCGGCGGCGCGGGCGGCCCGGACCAGGTGCAGGGTGGCGCGCGGCGAGGCGCCCAGCCGCAGCTCGTGGCTGGTGCGGGTGGCGCCGACCAGGTCGACGGCGTAGCGGCGGACCGGGTCGGCGATGTGCACGCTGCGCACCAGGTCGACCAGCTTGAGGATGTCGGCGGCGTGCGCCACCGGCTGGAGGTCCTCCAGCGGGCTGGCGCCGGAGTGCACGTCGAGCATCGCGAACTCGGCCTCGGGGCTGGGGTAGCCGATCGAGATCCGGGCCATGAAGCGGTCCCGCTGGGCCTCCGGCAGGGGGTAGGTGCCCTCCATCTCGACCGGGTTCTGGGTGGCCACGACCATGAACGGCGAGGGCAGCTCGTAGCTGGTGCCGTCGATGGTGACCTGGCGCTCCTCCATCGACTCCAGCAGCGCGGACTGGGTCTTGGGCGAGGCGCGGTTGATCTCGTCGCCGACCACGATCTGCGCGAAGATCGCGCCCGGGCGGAACTCGAAGTCGCGCTGGTGCTGGTCGTAGATGTTGGTGCCGGTGACGTCCGAGGGCAGCAGGTCGGGCGTGAACTGGATGCGGCGGACGGTGCAGTCGACCGAGCGGGCGAGCGCCTTGGCCAGCATGGTCTTGCCGACGCCGGGCACGTCCTCCAGCAGCAGGTGGCCCTCGGCGAGCAGGACGGTCAGGGCGATCCGGACGGCCTCCGGCTTGCCCTCGATCACGCTCTCGATGTTGGCGCGGATCCGGTCCACGACCGCGGCGAGCTCCGGAAGTCCGGCCCGGTGGTACCCGTCCGTCCCCTGGCCGCCCCCCGCAGGACTGCCGAGACCGGCCTGATCGCTGTAGCTCGTCACCCGTATACGCTCCCTGGCACCCTGTGCCCGCCTCACCCCGAGGCCGGACCCCACCCCATGCTTGACGCGGCCTTCCCGGGGGCGGTTCCGTCGGGGATCCGGCGCCGGGACAGCGGCCTGCGGCCTGGCCGCCCCAGGTGGTTCGGGGTCTGACCGGCAGGCGCATTCTCCCCTGACCGGTGACCAGAAGTCACCCTCGGGACGGGCCCGGATGCCCGGACGCCGTTGGCCGGGCGGTGCGCGGTGCGGGGCGGTGGTGCGGGTACGGGGGTCAGTCGATTTCGCGTAGGAGCCCGGTGTGGACGTCGAAGACGAAGCCGCGGACGTCGTCGGTGTGCAGCAGGAAGGGCGAGGTGCGGACCCGCTGCATGGACTGGCGGACGTCGCCGTCGAGGTCGACGAAGGCCTCCACCGCCCACTGCGGGCGCTGGCCGACCTCCAGCTCCAGCTCGCGGCGGAAGTCCTCGGTCAGCCCGAGCAGGCCGCAGCCGGTGTGGTGGATCAGCGCGACCGAGCGGGTGCCGAGGGCGCGCTGACTGATGGTGAGGGAGCGGATGGTGTCGTCGGTGACGACGCCGCCCGCGTTGCGGATGACGTGGGCGTCGCCCAGTTCGAGGCCGAGCGCCGCGAACAGGTCGAGGCGGGCGTCCATGCACGCCACCACGGCGATCTTCTGGACCGGGCGGGCGTCCATGCCGCCGTCCCGGAAGGTCACGGCGTACTCGCGGTTGTCCGTGACGAAGCGGTCGATGATGGCGGGTCGCGGGGAGTCGGCAGCGTCGGTCGGCGTCGGCCGGTCGGGGGTCACTGTCATGGTGGCGACGTTAGTGCGATTCGGGCGTCCGCGGTGGGGAGGAGAGCTACAGATCGGGCCGCTGTGATCGAGCGCATCACCACAACAGGAGGACCGTGGGAGGACCGTTCCACGCGTTCGGGAGGGTTTGTCCGGGCTGGTCCCGGAGCGCCCGCGGGACGGGTGCGCGGGTGGGGCGCGCGGCCGCTCCCGCGGGCCCCCGGCCGGCACCTCCGTGGGGCCGCTCCCACGGCTGCGACCTGCGGTGATCCGTACCGCCGCCCGGGTGGTGCGCCGGAGCGGACCATTGACTGGCGGGGCCCGCGCGATAGAGTTTGCGGCGCAGTGGAGCACACCCGCCGGATCCCGTCAACCGGGCTTTTCCGGCCCGGGTGGCCCGGTCGATGCGGCCCGTGGCCTCCACCCGCTCCGTGCCCACCTGGCGCACCTTCCCCGGCGCCGGGCGGTCACGATCTTCCCCCTGGAGCGGGCGGGGACCACGGGCCGCGTCGTCGCGTCGAGCAGTGGTGGGCGAGAATGGTCGGAGCTCCCGGTCGTCGGGCTGCTCCGCACCTGAGGAAGGGCGCCACCGCGCATGACCACCAACGATCCGGGCCCCAAGCACGTTCCGGTCATGCTGCAGCGGTGCATGGACGCCCTGGCTCCGGCGATCTCGCGCCCCGGGGCGGTGGTGGTGGACGCCACCCTCGGCCTCGGCGGGCACAGCGAGGCGCTGCTCACCCAGTTCCCCGAGGTGCGGCTGGTCGCGGTGGACCGCGACCCGCAGGCGCTGAAGCTCTCCGGCGAGCGGCTGGCGCCCTTCGGCGACCGGGCCACCCTGGTGCACGCCGTCTACGACGAGATCCCCGAGGTGCTGGAGCGCCTGGACATCGACCGGGTGGACGGCGTCCTGTTCGACCTCGGCGTCTCCTCGATGCAGCTGGACGAGGCCGATCGCGGTTTCGCGTACGCGCAGGACGCGCCGCTGGACATGCGGATGGACCAGACCCGGGGGATCAGCGCGGCGGAGGTGCTGAACACCTACAGCCACGGCGCGCTGGCCCGGATCCTCAAGGTCTACGGCGAGGAGCGGTTCGCCGGGAAGATCGCCTCGGTGATCCTCCGGGAGCGGGAGAAGGAACCGTTCACCAACAGCGCGCGTCTGGTGGAGTTGGTGCGGAACGCCATTCCGGCGGCGACCCGCCGGACCGGCGGGAACCCGGCCAAGCGGACGTTCCAGGCGCTGCGGATCGAGGTCAACGGCGAGCTGGAGGTCCTGGACCGGGCGATCCCCGGTGCGCTGGAGGCCCTGGCGATCGGCGGTCGGATGGTCGTGATGTCCTACCAGTCGCTGGAAGACCGGCTGGTGAAGCAGTACTTCGCCGCCGGATCGACCAACACCGCGCCGCCGGGGCTGCCGTTCATCCCGGAGGAGCACCAGCCCTGGCTCAAGCTGATCACCCGTGGTGCCGAGCTGGCCACGGAGGAGGAGATCGAGGAGAACCGGCGCGCCGCGCCCGTACGGCTGCGGGTGGCGGAGAGGATCAGGGACCGTAGCAAGCGGGGCTGAAACGTTGGCCCCGGCGGGGTCCGAAGGGCGGAGGAGAGCAGTGGGGCCGGTGGCCGGTGGGGTCCGGGCGGGGCGGGGATCGTTCCCCGGACAGGGCAGGGCGCGGATCACGGTCCGGCCGGGGCGGCGTCCGGTGCGGGGGCGCACGCCGTTCGCGGTGCTCGTGGTGGTGCTGCTCGCGGCGGGGCTGCTCGGGCTGCTGGCGCTGAACACGGCGCTCAACGAGGGCTCCTTCGAACTGTCCCGACTGCAGAAGCAGACCACCGTGGCGACCGACGAGAAGCAGGGCCTCCAGCACCAGATCGACCAGAGCTCGGCGCCGGACGCGCTGGCCCGGCGGGCCGCCGAGCTGGGCATGGTCCCGGCCGGCGGGATGGCCTTCCTGGACATCCCGAACGGCGGCAAGGTGATCGGTACGCCCGGACCGGCGCAGGACAGCCCGCCGGTCAAGCGCTCGACGGTCGACCCGTGGCCGATGAGGCAGCCGGCGCCGAGTGCCCCGACGGGTGCGCCCCCGGGCGCACCGAGCCCGGCGGCCACGGCCGGTGACTCCGTGGTCCAGATCAACCCGGCCTCCCCGGCCGCGCCCGCGCCGTCGACCGGAGGTGCGGGCCGATGAGCACGCCACGTCAGCCGTCAGGAGGCGCCGGCAACGGCCGCCGCCAGCCGCCCAAGGGCGCCGCGCCCCGCGCGGCCGCGCCGCGCGGCCAGTCCGCCGGCAAGGCCCAGCCCGCGAAGGGGCAGCCCGTCAAGGGCCAGCCCGCGAAGGGGCAGCAGTCCAAGGGCCAGCCCGCCAAGGCCGCCGCCGCCCGTACGCCCCGGGCACCGCAGCAGCGCCGCCCCGAGGGCCGCCCGCCGGCCCGGAGCCAGGCCGCCGTCCGGCCGCGCCGCCCGCTGCGCCCCAAGGCGCTCCGGCTGGCCGAGCCCAAGCGCCGCCTGCGGGTGATCACCGTGGTGATGTCGCTGGTGTTCTCGGTGTTCGCCGGCCGCCTGGTGCAGCTCCAGCTGCTGGACTCCGACGCGCTGGCCGCCGACGCCAACACCAACCGCTACCTGAACATCCCGATCACCGCCGAGCGCGGCTCGATAACGTCCTCCGACGGGGTGGCGCTGGCCGCCACCGTCGACGCGTACGACATCACCGCCGACCCGGCGATGTTCACCCCGGCGGCGACCGGCATCCCGGACGCCCCGGAGCAGGCGGCCGCCCTGCTGGCGCCGATCCTCGGCGTGTCCAAGGACAAGATCGCCGCCGACCTGCACACCCCCAAGACCCGCTACAAGCGGCTCGCCGCCCAGCAGACCCCGGCGGTCAAGAGCCAGATCAGCGACCTCAAGGCGGGCCTGGAGAAGCAGGCCGGCTCGCGGACCTGCCAGGCCCAGAAGCGGCAGCTGACCAAGGCCGCCGACCAGGGCGGACGCACCCGGGTCGACAACGAGTGCGCCAACCCGCTGGCCGGGGTGTTCAACCGGGAGACCCAGAAGCGGATCTACCCCGCCGACGGCCTGGCCGCCAACCTGGTCGGCTTCGTCAACGGCGAGGGCGAGGGCGCCGGCGGCCTGGAGCTCCAGTACCAGAAGCAGCTGGCCGGCAAGGACGGGCACAGCAGCTACGCCCAGGCGGGCGGCCGGCTGGTGCCCACCGCCGGGGGCTCGATGGACCCGGCCGTGCCCGGCACCGACGTGAAGCTGACCATCAACCGGGACATCCAGTGGGCCGCCCAGCGGGCGCTCACCGACCAGGTCGCCAACTCCGGGGCGGAGAAGGGCTACGTCGTCGTCCAGGACGTGAAGACCGGTCAGGTCCTCGCGATGGCCACCGCGCCCGGCTTCAACCCGAACGACCTGAGCACCGCCAAGCAGTCCCAGATGGGCAACGCCGCGCTGGTCGACGCGTACGAGCCGGGCAGCACCGCCAAGCTGATGACCCTGGGCGCCGTCCTGGACACCGGCAAGGCCACCTGGGACACCAAGGTCACGGTGCCCTACCCGCTGGTCCGGGCCGGCCAGCAGTTCAAGGACGACGTCGTACACAACACCTGGTACCTGACCCTGGCCGGGGTGCTGGCCAAGTCCTCCAACATCGGCACCATCGAGGCCATGGAGACGCTCGGCGACGGCGACCAGCTGAAGGCCAACCAGATCCTGGACAGCTACATGCGCAAGTTCGGCGTCGCCCAGCCGACCGGCCTGAACTTCCCCGGCGAGACGGCCGGGAAGCTCAAGAAGCCGGAGGACCTGGTCGCCTCGGAGAAGTACAACACCTCCTTCGGCCAGGGCCCGATGCAGATGAACGCGCTGCAGGCCACCTCGGTCTACTCGACCATCGCCAACGGCGGCGTCCGGGTCGCGCCCAGCATCGTCCAGGGCACCACCAGCCCGGACGGCAAGTACACCGCGACCCCGCCGGGCGAGCAGACCAGGGTGGTCAGCGAAGAGACCGCCAAGACCCTCACCTCGATGCTGGAGTCGGTCGTCGACGACGAGCAGGGCACCGGCGGCAAGGCCGCCATCCCCGGCTACCGGGTCGCCGGCAAGACCGGCACCGCCAACCGGGGGGCCGCCAACGGCGTCGGCTACGACGGCTACACCGCCTCCTTCATCGGCTTCGCCCCCGCCGACGCCCCCCGGTACACCGTCTCCTGCACCCTCCAGGGGCCGGTCAACGGCCACTTCGGCGGCCAGCTGTGCGGACCGGTGTTCAAGCAGGTGATGGAGTTCACCCTGAAGACCATGCAGGTCCCGCCCAGCGGCAGCGAGGCGCCCAACCTGCCCGTCGAGTGGAAGCCGTGAGCGAGCATGAGCAACGAGCGGGTCGGGTCGGACGGCGGCGCGGCGAAGGGCCGGTTTGGCCCTGGACACCCTTCGGCGGATAGCCTTCCCGCCGTGCCGAAACCCGATCAAATCACCGTGAGTCCGCCCCGCCCGGCCGGGACCGCCGCCCTGCCGCTCGCCGAACTGGCCCGCCAGCTGGGCCTCGACCCCGTCGAGGGGGGCCTCGTCAGCGGCGTCACCCACGACTCCCGGGCGGTGCGCCCCGGCGACGTGTACGTGGCCTTCCCCGGCGCCAACCACCACGGCGCGGCCTTCGCGGCCCAGGCCGCGGCGGCGGGCGCGGCGGCGCTGCTCACCGACCCGGCCGGCGCCGAGCTGGCGGCCGGCACCGGCCTGCCGCTGCTGGTCGTCGACCGGCCGCGGGCCCGGATGGGCGAGCTCGCGGCAGCCGTCTACGGCCGCCCCTCCGAGCGGCTGCTGATGATCGGGCTGACCGGCACCAACGGCAAGACCACCACCTCCTACCTGGTCGAGGGCGGCCTGCTCGGCGCCGGGCGCGCCCCCGGGGTGATCGGCACCGTCGAGATGCGGGTCGGCGACGAGCGGATCAAGAGCGAGCGCACCACCCCCGAGGCCACCGACCTGCACGCGATCCTCGGCGTGATGGCCGAGCGCGGCGCGGACGCGGTGACCATGGAGGTCTCCAGCCACGCGCTGGTCTACGGCCGCACCGACGGGGTGACGTACGACGTCTCGCTGTTCAACAACCTCACCCCCGAGCACCTCGACTTCCACCCGGACATGGAGGACTACTTCCAGGCGAAGGCCCGGCTCTTCCAGCCCGGCAAGTCCCGCCACGGCGTGGTCAACGTGGACGACGAGTACGGCCGCCGGCTGGCCGCCGAGGCCAAGATCCCGGTGACCACCTTCTCCGCCACCGGCGCCGTCGAGGCCGACTGGCGGGCCGTGGACGTCCAGCTCGGCCCGGTCGGCTCCACCTTCCGGGTGCTCGGCCCGGACGGCGCCGAGGCCGACGCGGCCGTGCCGCTGCCCGGCCCGTTCAACGTGGCCAACGCGCTCGCCGCGATCACCCTGCTGGTCGCCGCCGGCCTGCCGCTGGAGCGGGCCGTGGCCGGCGTCGCCGCGGTGCCCGGCGTGCCGGGCCGGCTGGAGCGGGTGGACGCCGGACAGGCGTTCGTCGCCGTGGTCGACTACGCGCACAAGCCGGACGCCCTCCAGGCCGTCCTCGGCTCGCTGCGCGAGGTCACCAAGGGCCGGCTGCACGTCGTCGTCGGCTGCGGCGGGGACCGCGACCCGCACAAGCGCGGCCCGATGGGCGCCATCGCCGCCCGGCTCGCCGACACCGCCCTGCTGACCAGCGACAACCCGCGCAGCGAAGACCCGCTGGCGATCCTCGCCAGCATGCTGACCGGCGCCGCCGCGGTGCCCGAGGCCGAGCGCGGGACCGTCCTGGTCGTCCCCGACCGGGCCGAGGCGATCCGGATCGCCGTCGCCCGCGCCCACGCCGGGGACACCGTGCTGGTGGCCGGCAAGGGCCACGAACTTGGCCAGTACGTACGAGACGAGATCCGCCCCTTCGACGACCGGGAGGTGCTGCGCGAATCCATCACGCAGACCACGGCCGCCCGGGGCGACCGAGGAGTAGAGCAGCAGTGATCGCACTGACCCTCGCCGAGGTGGCCGCCGCAGTCGGGGGCACCCTGGACGGCGCCGACCCCGGAGCCCTGGTGACCGGCCCGGTCGAGGTCGACTCGCGGAAGGTACGCCCCGGCGGCCTGTTCGCGGCCTTCGTCGGCGAGCGCGTGGACGGCCACGACTACGCGGCCGTCGCGGTCGGGGCCGGCGCCGTCGCGGTGCTGGCCGACCGCCCGGTCGGCGTGCCCGCCATCCTGGTCGACAGTGTGGTGGACGCGCTCGGCAAGCTGGCCCGGGCCGTGGTCGCCCGCGCCGAGGGCACCGCCGTCGTCGCGCTGACCGGCTCGGCCGGCAAGACCAGCACCAAGGACCTGATCGCCCAGTTGCTGCAGCGCCTCGGTGACACGGTCTACCCGCCCGGCTCGCTCAACAACGAGATCGGCCACCCGATGACCGCGCTGCGGGTCGAGCCCAGTACCCGGCACCTGGTCATGGAGATGGGTGCCCGGCACAAGGGCGACATCGAGTACCTCACCTCGATCACGCCGCCCCGGATCGGCGTGGTGCTGAACGTCGGCACCGCGCACGTCGGCGAGTTCGGCTCGCAGGAGGCGATCGCCGAGGCCAAGGGCGAGCTCGTCGAGGCGCTGCCCGCCGACGGCGCCGCGATCCTCAACGCGGACGACCGGCTGGTGCGCGCGATGGTCAGCCGTACCAGGGCGAAGGTGGTCCTGTTCGGGGAATCCCCGGACGCCCACGTCCGGGCGACGGACGTTCGGCTGGACGCCGCCGGACGGCCGTCCTTCACGCTCACCACCCCGGCCGGTTCCGCGCCCGTGCAGCTGCGCCTGTACGGTGAGCACCACGTCTCGAACGCCCTCGCCGCCGCTGCGGTGGCGGTGGAGCTCGGGATGTCCGTCGACGACACCGCGACCGCCCTGGGCGAAGCGGGTGCGCTGTCCCGCTGGCGCATGGAGGTCGTCGACCGGGCCGATGGTGTCACCGTCGTCAACGACGCCTACAACGCGAACCCCGACTCGATGCGGGCCGCGCTGCGGGCGCTGGTCTCGATGGGGGGACGCGGCCCGGAGCGCCGCCGCACCTGGGCGGTGCTCGGCGAGATGCGGGAGCTCGGCGAGGAGAGCCTGGCCGAGCACGACGCCATCGGGCGGCTCGCCGTCCGACTGGACGTCACCAAGCTGGTGGCGGTCGGTGGACGCGAGGCGGCCTGCATGGAACTCGGCGCGAGGAACGAAGGTTCGTGGGGTGAGGAGTCGGTGCTGGTGTCCGACGCGGACGCGGCGGTCGAGCTGCTGCGCAGTCAACTTCGGCCAGGGGATGTGGTCCTGGTGAAGGCGTCCCGTTCGGTGGGGCTGGAGAAGGTGGCCGAGGCCCTCCTCTCGGACGGTGTGGCCGCGTAATGAAGCAGATCCTCTTCTCCGGCATGATCGGCCTGATCCTGTCGCTGGTCGGTACCCCCGCCCTGATCAAGCTGCTCGCCCGGCAGGGCTACGGCCAGTACATCCGTGACGACGGGCCGAAGGCGCACCACAGCAAGAAGGGCACGCCCACCATGGGCGGCATCGCCTTCATCCTGGCGACCCTGATCGCCTACTTCGGGACCAAGGCGATAACGGGCGAGAGCCCGACGGCCTCCGGCCTGCTGGTGCTCTTCCTGACGACCGGTCTGGGCCTGGTCGGCTTCCTGGACGACTACATCAAGGTGGTCAAGCGCCGCTCGCTCGGTCTGCGGGCCAAGGCGAAGCTGGCCGGCCAGTCCATCGTCGGCCTGGCCTTCGCCGTGCTGGCGCTGCAGTTCCACGACGACCGCGGGCTCACCCCGGCGTCCCAGCACCTGTCCTTCGTGCGGGACTACGGCTGGTCGATCGGCCCCGTGCTGTTCGTCATCTTCGCCTACTTCATGATCGCCGCGACCTCCAACGGCGTGAACCTGACGGACGGTCTGGACGGCCTCGCCACCGGTGCCTCGGTGATGGCCTTCGGCGCCTACACCTTCATCGGCGTCTGGGAGTACGGGCAGAGCTGCGCCTACTCCGTCACCGCGACCGTCAGCTGCTACGACGTCCGCGACCCGCTGGACCTCGCGGTGGTCGCCGCGGCCCTGATGGGCTCCTGCTTCGGCTTCCTCTGGTGGAACACCTCGCCCGCCAAGATCTTCATGGGCGACACCGGCTCGCTCGCCCTCGGCGGCGCCCTGGCCGGTCTGGCGATCTGCTCGCGCACCGAGCTGCTGCTGATCCTGCTCGGCGGCCTCTTCATGATCATCACCCTGTCGGTGATCATCCAGGTCGGCTCGTTCCGGATGACCGGCAAGCGCGTCTTCAAGATGGCACCACTGCAGCACCACTTCGAACTCAAGGGCTGGAGCGAAGTCCTGGTCGTGGTCCGGTTCTGGATCATCCAGGGGCTCTGCGTGGCCGTCGGCCTCGGCCTCTTCTACGCGGGATACCGGACCGGATGACGAACCCCCAGTTGATCGATTCGCAGTTCGCGGACCTGCCCGTCGTCGTCGCCGGGCTCGGCGTCTCCGGCATCAGTGCCGCGCGCGTCCTGCACGACCTCGGTGCCCACGTCACCGTGGTGGACGGCGGCAGCGGCGCGGGCCTGACCGCCCGGGCCGCCGGGCTGGAGGCGCTCGGCGTCGCCGTCCGCCTCGGCGACGGCGACAGCCTGCCCGAGGGCACCCGGCTGGTCGTCACCTCGCCCGGCTGGGCGCCCGACCGCCCGCTGTTCGCCGCCGCCGCGGCGGCCGACATCGAGGTCTGGGGCGACGTCGAACTCGCCTGGCGCCTGCGCCGGCCGCTGCCCGCCACCGGCGAGCCCGCCCCCTGGCTGGCCGTCACCGGCACCAACGGCAAGACCACCACCGTCCAGATGCTCGCCTCGATCCTCACCGCCGCCGGCAGGCGCACCGCCGCCGTCGGCAACGTCGGGGTGTCCGTCCTGGACGCGGTCCTCGCCGAGGAGCCGTACGACGTGCTCGCCGTCGAGCTCTCCAGCTACCAGCTGCACTGGGCGCCCTCGCTGCGCCCGCACTCGGCGGTCGTGCTCAACCTGGCCCCCGACCACCTCGACTGGCACGGCTCGATGGAGGCGTACGCCGCCGACAAGGGCCGGATCTACCAGGGCAACACCGTCGCCTGCGTGTACAACCTGGCCGACCCGGCCACCGAGGCGCTGGTCCGCGAGGCCGACGTCGAGGAGGGCTGCCGGGCGATCGGCTTCGGCCTCGGCGCGCCCGCCCTGTCGAACCTCGGCGTGGTGGACGGGCTGCTGGTGGACCGCGCGTTCGTGGCCGACCGGGCCAAGAACGCGGCCGAGCTGGGCGCCGTCGAGGACGTGCACCCGCCGGCCCCGCACAACATCGCCAACGCGCTCGCCGCGGCGGCGCTGGCCCGGGCGTACGGCGTCGAGCCGAAGGCCGTCCGGGAGGGCCTGCGGGCCTTCCGCCCGGACGCCCACCGGATCGCCGAGGTCGGCGTGGTCGGCGAGGTCACCTACATCGACGACTCCAAGGCCACCAACACCCACGCCGCCGCGGCCTCGCTGGCCGCCTACCGGCCGGTCGTCTGGATCGCCGGCGGCCTGGCCAAGGGCGCGACCTTCGACGACCTGGTCCAGGGCGCGGCCGGGCGGCTGCGCGCCGCCGTGCTGATCGGCGAGGACCGCGCGCTGATCCGGGAGGCACTGGAGCGACACGCTCCGGATGTCCCGGTGATCGAGGCGGCCGAGGGCCAGACTGGCGCGGTGGCGATGGCGGAGGTCGTCCGGACGGCCGCCTCGCTCGCCCGGCCGGGTGACACGGTGCTGCTGGCACCGGCCTGCGCCTCGATGGACATGTTCACCAACTACGGCGAGCGCGGCGACCTCTTCGCCGCCGCGGTCCGGCAGCTGGCGGACCGCGGGGAGTGAGCCGAAGGGCCGTACCGGGCCGGAGCGGCCCGGCGGCGGGTGAGCCGTGAAGAGAGAGTGAGCGGGGAGTGGCTGGGCAGGGCAGGGCGGGTTCCGGAGCACCGGAGCGGGATGCCGCCGAGCCGTGGCGCGTGATCTCGGCCACCACGACCAAGTACAAGTCGGCCGGACCGCTGGCCCGGGTACGGGCCTTCCGGTACCGGATGCGGTACTGGCTGGACCGGCCGCTCACGCCCTACCTGCTCGTCATCGGCACGACGCTGCTGCTGGTGGTGCTCGGCCTGATGATGGTCTTCTCGGCCTCCCAGATCCTCGCCCTGGGCCAGCACCACTCGGCGCAGTACTACTTCCTCAAACAGCTGATCGCGGCCATCCTCGGCCTGGTCCTGCTGATCGGCTTCGCCTCCGTGCCGCTGGCGGTGCTGAGGGTGATCGTCTACCCGGTGATGTTCGGGGTGATCGGCGCGCTCGCGCTGGTCGCCGTGCCCGGCATCGGGGTGCGGATCAACGGCAACCAGAACTGGCTGGACTTCGGCTTCTTCCAGTTCCAGCCCTCGGAGTTCGCCAAGCTCGCGCTGGTGCTCTGGGGCGCCGACCTGCTCGCCCGCAAGCAGAAGGCCGGCACCCTCACCACCTGGAAGCACCTGCTCGTCCCGCTGGTGCCGGGCGCCCTGCTGCTGCTCGCGCTGATCATGCTCGGCGGCGACATGGGCACCTCGATGATCCTGGTGGCGATGCTGTTCGCGCTGCTCTGGATGGTCGGCGCGCCGCTGCGGCTGTTCGTGGCCACCGTCGGGGTGGCCGTGGTGGTCTGCACCGCGCTGGTGATCACCGTCCCGCACCGGGCGGAGCGCCTGGGCTGCATCGGCGTCACCAAGCCCGACCCGGACGGGGCCTGCTTCCAGGCGCTGCACGGCGTGTACTCGTTCGCGCTCGGCGGAGGCTTCGGCACCGGTCTCGGTGCCGGCGTGGAGAAATGGGGCCAGCTGCCCGAGGCGCACACCGACTTCATCTTCGCCGCGACCGGCGAGGAACTGGGCCTGGTGGGGACGCTGTCGGTGATCGGTCTCTTCGCGGCACTAGGCTACGCGGGTATCCGTGTGGCCATCGGTACGAAGGACCCCTTCGTCAGGTACGCCGCGGGAGCCGCCACCACCTGGATCATGGCGCAGGCCATGATCAACCTGGGGTCGGCACTGGGACTGCTGCCCATCGCGGGCGTCCCGCTCCCGCTGTTCTCCTACGGCGGTTCCGCCATGCTGTCGGCCATGTCCGCGATCGGTGTGCTGCTGTGCCTGGCGCGCAGCACCTCGGGCGCGAAGGCGGCGCTGGCCGCCCGGAGCAAGAACTCCCGGATCAGGAGACGACTGGCCCGGGTGCTGCCACGACGACGAACCACAGCGCGCCCGGCCCCGGGGCCGGCACGCAGGGAGCGGTGAATTTCGGTGCATGTCGTACTCGCCGGCGGGGGGACCGCCGGTCACATCGAGCCGGCGCTGGCCCTCGCGGACGCCCTCCGCAGGCACGACCCGTCCATCGGGATCACCGCCCTGGGAACCGAGCGCGGACTGGAGACCCGGCTGGTGCCGGAGCGCGGCTACCAGCTGGAGCTGATTCCGGCCGTCCCGCTGCCCCGCAAGCCCACCCCCGAGCTGATCACCGTCCCCGGCCGGCTGCGCGGCACCGTCCGGGCCGCCCAGGAGATCATCGAGCGGGTCAACGCGGACGCCGTGGTCGGCTTCGGCGGCTACGTCGCAATGCCCGCGTACCTGGCCGCCAAGCGGGCCGGGGTGCCGATCGTGGTGCACGAGGCGAACGCCCGTCCGGGCCTGGCCAACAAGATCGGCGCCCGCTACACGGACTTCGTCGCGGTCTCCACGCCGGACAGCAAGCTGCGCGACTCCCGGTACATCGGCATCCCGCTGCGCCGGACCATCGCCACCCTGGACCGGGGCGCCGCCAGGCCGGAGGCCCGGCACTACTTCGGCCTCGACCAGCGGCTGCCCACCCTGCTGGTCTCCGGCGGCTCCCAGGGCGCGCGCCGGCTCAACGAGGTGGTCACCGCGATCGCCCCGCGGCTCCAGCAGTACGGCGTGCAGATCCTGCACGCCGTCGGCCCGAAGAACGAGCTGCCGCAGGTCGAGGACATCCCCGGGATGCCGCCGTACCGCGCGGTGCCGTACGTCGACCGGATGGACCTCGCCTACGCGGCGGCGGACCTGATGCTCTGCCGGGCCGGCGCCATGACCGTCGCCGAGCTGGCCGCCGTCGGGCTGCCCGCCGCGTTCGTCCCGCTGCCGATCGGCAACGGCGAGCAGCGGCTGAACGCCCAGCCGATGGTCAAGGCCGGCGGCGGCCTGCTGGTGGACGACGCCGAGCTGACCCCGGAGTGGGTGCTGCAGAACGTGCTGCCGGTGCTCACCGACCCGCAGCGGCTGTGGGACATGAGCCGGGCCGCCGCGGAGTTCGGCCGCCGGGACGCCGACGACCTGCTGGTCGGCATGGTCTACGAGGCGATCCAGGCCTCCCGCGGCGGTCGCCGCCGTGGCTGACGGCCGGCTCGCCGACCCGCTGGAGGAAGAGCTGGAGGCCGAGGAGTCCGCTCCTCGGCTCCGGCTCTCCCGGCGGGGCATCGTGGTGCTGAGCGTGCTCGGCGCCGCGGTGCTGGGCGTGCTGGCCTGGGTGGTGTTCTTCTCCTCGGTGCTGGACGTGCGCGAGGTCGCGGTCCAGGGACCGAAGGACGAGAAGCTGACGGCGGACCAGGTCCGCGAGGCGATCGGCGGGATCGGTGACGGCCCGCTGGCCAGAGTGGACCTGGACGCCGTCCAGCGCCGGGTGGAGGCGATCCCCCGGGTGGCGAAGGCCGAGGTGTGGCGGGGCTGGCCGCACACCCTGCGGGTGAAGGTCGTCCAGCGCACGGCGGTGGCCGCCGTCAAGGGGGAGGACGGTCAGTTCACCCAGGTGGACGCCACCGGCGTGAGCTTCGCCACCGAGGCGGCCCCGCCGGAGGGGGTGCCGGTGGTGGAACTGCGGCTCAGTCAGCAGGCGAAGGACGCGGACGGGGTGATCTCCCGTTCGCAACTGGTTCAGGGCGCGGTGTCGGTGGCCGCCGGACTGCCGCCGGAGGTGGCGAAGCGGGCCGGAGCGGTGCTGGTGCACTCGTACGACGATATTCAGCTGCAGCTCAGCGGGGGTGCGACGGTGCGCTGGGGGAGCCCCGAGCAGACCGATCGCAAGGCCCGGGCACTGGTCGCGTTGATGGCTCAGAAGGGCTCGAACTTCGACGTGAGTGCGCCGGAGGCGCCGGCGGTGTCGGGATGATCCGGTAGGTTCTGTGCCTGAGGGAGGGGTTGACGCTGTGAAGTGTCGGCCCGACCCTTGGTGGTCACCCCGGTTTCATATGCCGGCCGATGATCACATAGGCTCAAAAGAAAAGGGGAAGCTCGGCGTGTTCGTTGAAACACGTGCCTGGAGCCACCTAGTGTCCTGTGTCACCAGACTGTGCCCCCTGGTGATGTGACGGAGGCACAGGACTAACCCTAAAGGTCAAGTTTAGGGTTGGGGTCGGCGGTCGGCATTTCGGACATTCAGTCAGAAACCAGGCTCCCTACCCATCGACATCCGTCGGTACGATCCCCCGTCGGGTCGGGCCGACCCGGAAATTCGAGGCGAGAGGCCTTCGACGTGGCAGCACCGCAGAACTACCTCGCAGTCATCAAGGTCGTCGGAATCGGCGGCGGTGGTGTCAACGCCATCAACCGGATGATCGAGGTCGGTCTCAAGGGCGTCGAGTTCATCGCGATCAACACCGATGCGCAGGCCCTCCTGATGAGCGACGCCGACGTCAAGCTCGATGTGGGCCGTGAACTCACCCGGGGCCTCGGCGCCGGCGCCAACCCCGAGGTCGGCCGCAAGGCCGCCGAGGACCACCGCGAGGAGATCGAGGAGGTCCTCAAGGGGGCCGACATGGTCTTCGTCACCGCGGGTGAGGGCGGCGGCACGGGCACGGGCGGCGCTCCCGTGGTCGCCAACATCGCCCGTTCGCTCGGCGCCCTGACCATCGGCGTGGTCACCCGCCCCTTCACCTTCGAGGGCCGCCGCCGCGCCAACCAGGCCGAGGACGGCATCGCGAGCCTGCGCGAAGAGGTCGACACCCTCATCGTGATCCCGAACGACCGGCTGCTGTCCATTTCGGACCGCCAGGTCAGCGTGCTCGACGCGTTCCGCTCGGCCGACCAGGTCCTGCTCTCCGGTGTCCAGGGCATCACCGACCTGATCACCACCCCCGGCCTGATCAACCTCGACTTCGCCGACGTCAAGTCCGTCATGTCGGAGGCCGGTTCGGCGCTCATGGGCATCGGTTCGGCCCGCGGCGAGGACCGCGCCAAGGCGGCCGCCGTGATGGCGATCTCCTCGCCGCTGCTGGAGGCCTCGATCGACGGCGCCCGCGGCGTGCTGCTCTCCATCTCGGGCGGCTCCGACCTCGGCCTGTTCGAGATCAACGAGTCGGCCCAGCTGGTCAGCGAGGCCGCGCACCCCGAGGCCAACATCATCTTCGGTGCGGTCATCGACGACGCGCTCGGCGACGAGGTCCGGGTCACCGTCATCGCGGCCGGCTTCGACGGCGGGCAGCCGCCGGCGATCGTCCGCGACCCGGTGGTCAAGGCCACCCCCGCCGCCGCGGCCACGCCGCCGGCCGCCCCGGAGCGCCCGGCCACCCGGCCGTCCTACGGGAGCATCGGCTCGGTGACGTCGCGTTCGGAGGGGGAGACCCACGCCGCGCCGCGCGCCACCGAGACCGTGACCACCGCCCCGGTGCCGCCGCAGGTGCAGCCGGTCCGGCAGCCGTTCGTCGAGAGCCCGGCGGAGGAGCTCGACGTCCCGGATTTCCTTAAGTGATCGATCACGCCGTACGCGCGGGTGCTCACTTCGCCTTCACCGACAGGTGGGGCGGGGTGAGCACTTCGCCGTACGGGGAGCTCAACCTCGGCGGGGCGGTGGGGGACGACCCCGGGACCGTCCGGGAGAACCGGGCGATCGCCGCCGGGGAGCTCGGGCTCGACCCGGCCGACGTGGTCTGGATGAACCAGGTGCACGGCGCGCAG
Organism: Kitasatospora sp. NPDC057940; assembly: GCF_042887425.1. Classification (NCBI taxonomy): domain Bacteria; kingdom Bacillati; phylum Actinomycetota; class Actinomycetes; order Kitasatosporales; family Streptomycetaceae; genus Kitasatospora; species Kitasatospora sp. NPDC057940. The sequence continues at coordinate 368,721 of NZ_JBHVPH010000004.1, read as the reverse complement.
GTCGCCGTGGTGACGCAGCGCCAGTCGCCGGGGGAGGCCCCCACGGTGGACGCGGTGGTCACCGACCGGCCGCTCGCGCTCGCCGTCCTGACCGCCGACTGCACTCCGGTGCTGCTGGCCGACCCGGTGGCGGGCGTGGTGGGCGCGGCCCACGCGGGCCGGCCCGGACTGGCGGCCGGGGTGGTGCCCGCGGTCGTGCGGGCGATGGTCGAACTGGGGGCCGAGCCCGGCCGGATCGCCGCGGCCACCGGCCCGTCGGTCTGCGGCCGGTGCTACGAGGTGCCGGCCGGCCTGCGGGCGGAGGTCGCCGCGGTGGTGCCCGCCGCGTTCGCCGAGACCTCCTGGGGAACGCCGGCGCTGGACGTGGCCGAGGGGGTCGCGGCCCAGCTGGCCGCCGCCGGGGTCACCGAGGTGGTGCGGTCACCGGTCTGCACCCTCGAATCCGCGGATCACTACTCCTATCGCCGCGAGCAGCGCACCGGCCGACTCGCGAGCTACGTCTGGTTGGGCTCTGATCATTGATGACGAACGACATCTACGGACCGTTCCCGGGTGGTCGCGGTGGCCTTCCCGACCAGGGCTGGCTGGAGACCCTGACGGAGGGGCAGCGGGCCCGGTACGAGGAGCTGGGGACCAACCTCGACGTGGTCGAGCGGCGGATCGCCGACGCCTGTGCGGCTGCCGGACGGCCGCGTGACGAGGTCACCCTGGTCGTCGTCACCAAGACCTACCCCGCCGAGGACACCGCGCTGTTGGCCGGACTGGGTGTGACGGATGTCGCGGAGAACCGCGACCAGGACGCCGCACCCAAGGCAGAGCAGTGCAGAAACCTTCCTCTTGACTGGCACTTCGTCGGACAGCTGCAGACCAACAAGGTCCGCTCGGTCGTCCGGTACGCGAACCACGTGCACTCGGTGGACCGGCTGCGGCTGGTCGGATCGCTCTCCGCGGCGGTGCTCAAGTCCGAGCGCCCGGAGCTGGGTTGCCTGGTGCAGGTGGCCCTGGACAAGGAGCACGGCGAGGGGGCCCACCGGGCCGGAGTCGCCCCGGAGGATGTCGCGGAACTCACGGACGCGATCGCCGACACGCCCGGCCTGCGGCTGGACGGTGTGATGACCGTCGCTCCGCTGGCCGGTCCGCTCGCCGGGGACCCGCTCCGCGCCTTCGAGCGGCTGACGGAAATCGCAACCGCAGTACGCACGACCCATCCTGCTGCCACCATGGTCTCCGCAGGGATGAGCGGTGACCTTGAGCAGGCGATTGCCGCCGGGGCGACACATGTGCGCGTCGGAACGGCGGTACTCGGAGTGAGGTCACCCCTCAGGTAACGTCACCGGGTAGTAGATCAGACTGCAGGACAAAATAGGACAGAATCTAGCAGCTCCTCGGAGCGCTAGCGAACCGTGGATCGCAGCTCCGCGGCCCCCACCCCAAGAACTCTGACCGGCCGTCGGCCTGACGGGCCGTCGTGGGTGGACCGCGGAATCCGCAGGCAGGGCCGCACGGCCTGGCCGCCGGGACGGAGCCGGTCCGCACGGAGCGAGCAGAGCGAGCGACCATCGGAAGGTGCGCGTCTCGCGAAGCCGCCACCGAGCGCCAGCGAGGTGGCTATGAGCGGAGGAGACAGGAGCATGGCCGGCGCAATGCGCAAGATGGCGGTCTACCTCGGCCTCGTGGAGGACGAGACGTACGACGGTCAGGGGTACGACCCTGACGACGACTACGACGCGGACCCCGAGCCGATTCGAACGGGACAGCGGACCGAGGACATCCCCCGGCCGGCCGCCGCGCCCGCCCCGGTCTCCTCGATCACTCCGCAGCCGGTCCCGGCCGCGGTGCCGATCCGGCAGGAGACCCCGAGGATGGCCCCAGTGTCGTCCATCACACCCGAACGCCGCCACAACCTGGAGAAGAGCGCCCCGGTGATCATGCCCAAGGTAGTGAACGAACGAGAGCCCTACCGCATCACCACGCTGCACCCGCGGACCTACAACGAGGCCCGTACCATCGGGGAACAGTTCCGTGGCGGGACCCCCGTGATCATGAATCTGACCGAGATGGACGACACCGACGCGAAGCGACTCGTAGACTTCGCCGCTGGACTCGTCTTCGGTCTGCACGGCAGTATCGAGCGCGTGACACAGAAGGTGTTCCTGCTGTCGCCTGCTAACGTCGATGTCACGGCGGAGGACAAGGCTCGGATCGCCGAGGGTGGGTTCTTCAACCAGAGCTGACCCGGCCACGACTTTACGTGTGGATCTGATCAACAGTGGATTAGCGACAGGTGACGAGCGGCGGGCCCGAGGGCCCGGAACCGGGGAGAGGGAAACGCGATGGACATCGTGTGGGCGGTGCTCTACTACGCCCTGACCGTCTTCCTGGTGTTCCTGCTCGTGCGACTGGTCATGGACTGGGTCTTCCAGTTCGCGCGTTCGTGGCGGCCCGGCAAGGCCATGGTCCTGGTCCTGGAGGCCACGTACACTGTCACGGATCCGCCGCTCAAGCTTCTTCGGCGGTTCATTCCGCCGTTGCGTTTCGGGGGCGTGGCGCTCGACCTGTCCTTCTTCGTACTGATGATCATTGTGTATGTCCTGATCTCGCTTGTGCGGCCCTAGTCGTAGGTGAGCGATGCGACAGGATGCCGGTGTGCCGACGATCACGTTGAGGTGAAGAGATGCCATTGACCCCCGAGGACGTTCGGAACAAGCAGTTCACGACCGTCCGCCTGCGCGAAGGCTATGACGAGGACGAGGTCGATGCCTTCCTCGACGAGGTCGAAGGAGAGCTGACCCGCCTGCTTCGCGAGAACGAGGACCTGCGCGCCAAGCTGGCCGCCGCGACTCGCGCCGCCGCGCAGAACCAGGCGAACATGCGGAAGGAGCCGCCGCAGGACGCCCGTTCCGGCGCTCCCGTCCCGGCCGCCATATCCGGCCCGCCGGTTCCCGGCCAGCAGGGCCCCGGCCCGCAGCAGCAGATGGGCCCCGGCGGTCCGCAGCAGCAGCAGATGGGCGGCCCGCAGCAGCAGCAGATGGGCAACCAGCCGCTCGGCCTGCCCTCCGGCGCCCCGCAGCTCCCCGCCGGCCCCCAGCAGATGGGCGGCCCGCAGCAGCAGATGAACCAGACCATGGGCGGCCAGCAGCAGCTGGTGCAGCCGATGGGCGGTCAGATGCTCCAGCCCATGGGCGGCCCCGGTGGTCCGCAGCAGATGGGCAACCCGATGGGCCAGGGCATGGGCCAGCAGCAGCAGATGCAGCCGATGGGCGGCCCCATGGGCGGCCCGCAGCAGCAGCAGATGGGCGGCCCGCTCGGCGCCCCCATGCAGCAGCAGGGCCCCGGTGGCGACAGTGCCGCCCGCGTCCTGGCGCTCGCTCAGCAGACCGCCGACCAGGCGATCTCGGAGGCCCGTTCCGAGGCCAACAAGATCGTCGGCGAGGCCCGCAGCCGCGCCGAGGGCCTGGAGCGCGACGCCCGTGCCAAGGCCGACGCCCTGGAGCGGGACGCGCAGGAGAAGCACCGCGTCGCGATGGGCTCACTGGAGTCCGCGCGCGCCACGCTGGAGCGCAAGGTCGAGGACCTGCGGGCGTTCGAGCGCGAGTACCGGACGCGCCTGAAGTCGTACCTGGAGACCCAGCTGCGCCAGCTGGAGTCGCAGGCCGACGACTCGCTCGCCCCGCCGCGGATCCCCGCCACCGCGTCGCTGCCGCCGGCGGCCTCGTCGATGGCTCCGGCCGGTGCCGGTGCGATGAGCGGTGCCCCGGCCTTCGGTGGCAACCAGCCGGCCTTCGGCGGCAACGCGCCGTCGTTCGGCGGTCAGAGCTCCTTCGGCGGCAACCCGCCGGCGCCGAGCTTCGGCGGCCAGGCGTCCGGTGGCAACACCGGCGCGCCGCAGATGCAGCCGGCCGGGATGACGCAGCCGATGGCAGCCGTCCGCCCGCAGCCTCCGCAGCCGATGCAGCAGGCTCCGGCGCCGATGCGGGGCTTCCTGATCGACGAGGACGGCGACAACTGAGGTTGTAGCGCGACCTTTTGAGAGCGCCCCCTGTTCGACCCACGGGTCGGACAGGGGGCGCTCTGCTGTGTACGGATGGGGACGGGGGACGGGCGCGCGCGGGGTGGTGACGTCGCTCCGGGGGCGCGCGGGTACGGCGAAGCCGCCGTCGCCCCGGGCGGGGTGACGGCGGCTTCGGAGCGGGTCAGGCCTTGCGGAGCTGGAAGGCGAGGCCGAGGGCTTCGTCGGCGAAGGTCTCGGAGTCCCAGTCGGCCGTGCCGGCGGCGAAGTCGGTGGCCAGGACCTCCTCGGCGACGAGGGGGCCGTGCTCGGCGATGGCCTCGGCGGTCTCCTCGGTGGTGGCCCGCCAGCGCAGGACGATCCGGTCGGCGACGTCGAGACCGGAGTTCTTGCGGGCCTCCTGGATCTGGCGGATGGCGTCGCGGGCGACGCCGAGCCGCCTGAGCTCCGGGGTGATGGCCAGGTCGAGGGCGACGGTGGCACCGGACTCGTTGGCGACGGCCCAGCCCTCGCGCGGGGTCTCGGTGATGATCACCTCGTCCGGGGAGAGGGTGACCGGCTCGCCGTTCAGCTCGACCGAGGTCTCGCCGTCGGCGCGCAGTTCGGCGGCCAGGCGGGCGGCGTCGGTGGCGGCGACCGCCTTGGCGACGTCCTGCACGCCCTTGCCGAACCGCTTGCCCAGGGCGCGGAAGTTGGCCTTGGCGCTGGTGTCGACGAGCGAGCCGCCGACCTCGGCGAGCGACTCCAGGGTGGAGACGTTGAGCTCCTCGGCGATCTGCGCGCGCAGGTCGGCGGGCAGCTCGTCCCAGCCCTGGGCGGCGATCAGCGCGCGGGACAGCGGCTGACGGGTCTTCACGCCGGACTCGGCGCGGGTGGCCCGGCCGAGCTCCACCAGGCGGCGGACCAGCGCCATGTGCCGGGAGAGGTCGGTGTCGATCAGCGACTCGTCCGCCTGCGGCCAGGTGGCCAGGTGGACCGAGGCCGGGGCGTCCGCGGCGACCGGGACGACCAGGTCCTGCCAGACCTGCTCGGTGATGAACGGGGTCATCGGGGCCATCAGGCGGGTGACCGTCTCCAGCGCCTCGTGCAGGGTGGCGAGCGCGGCCGCGTCGCCCTGCCAGAAGCGGCGGCGGCCGCGGCGGACGTACCAGTTGGACAGGTCGTCGACGAAGCCGGACAGCAGCTTGCCGGCGCGCTGGGTGTCGTACGCCTCGAAGGCGGCGTCGACCTCGCGGACCAGGGTGTTCAGCTCGGAGAGCACCCAGCGGTCCAGCTGCGGGCGGTCGGCCGGGGCCGGATCGGCCGCGGAGGGGGACCAGCCGGCGGTGCGGGCGTACAGGGCCTGGAAGGCGACGGTGTTCCAGTAGGTGAGGAGGGTCTTGCGGACCACCTCCTGGATGGTGCCGTGGCCGACCCGGCGGGCCGACCAGGGCGAGCCGCCGGCGGCCATGAACCAGCGGACGGCGTCGGCGCCGTGCTGGTCCATCAGCGGGATCGGCTGCAGGATGTTGCCCAGGTGCTTGGACATCTTGCGGCCGTCCTCGGCCAGGATGTGGCCCAGGCAGACGACGTTCTCGTAGCTGTTCTTGTCGAACACCAGGGTGCCGACCGCCATCAGCGTGTAGAACCAGCCACGGGTCTGGTCGATCGCCTCGGAGATGAACTGCGCCGGGTAGCGCTTCTCGAACAGCTCCTTGTTCTGGTACGGGTAGCCGTACTGGGCGAAGGGCATCGAGCCCGAGTCGTACCAGGCGTCGATGACCTCGGGGACCCGGGTCGAGGCGCCGCCGCACTCGCGGCAGGCGAAGGTCACGTCGTCGATGTAGGGGCGGTGCGGGTCGAGCTCGCTCTGGTCGGTGCCGGTGAGCTCGGAGAGCTCGGCCAGCGAGCCGACGCAGGTGAGGTGGCCCTCCTCGCAGCGCCAGATCGGCAGCGGGGTGCCCCAGTAGCGGTTACGGCTGAGCGCCCAGTCGATGTTGTTGTTCAGCCAGTCGCCGAAGCGGCCGTGCTTGACGTTCTCCGGGTACCAGTTGGTGGCCTCGTTCTCCCGGATCAGGGCGTCCTTGACCGCGGTGGTGCGGATGTACCAGGACGGCTGCGCGTAGTAGAGCAGCGCGGTGTGGCAGCGCCAGCAGTGCGGGTAGCTGTGCTCGTACGGGAGGTGGCGGAAGAGCAGGCCGCGCTCCTTGAGGTCCGCGACCAGGGCCTCGTCGGCCTTCTTGAAGAACTGGCCGCCGACCAGCGGGACCTCGGGGGCGAAGGTGCCGTCGGCGAGCACCGGGTTGACCACCGGCAGGCCGTACCTGCGGCAGGTCGCGAGGTCGTCCGCGCCGAAGGCGGGCGACTGGTGGACGATGCCGGTGCCGTCCTCGGTGGTGACGTAGTCGGCGTTGAGGACGTAGTGCGCGTTCTCGATCTCGACCAGGTCGAACGGGCGGCGGTAGGCCCAGCGCTCCATCTCGGCGCCGGTGAAGGACTCGCCGGTGGCCTCCCAGCCCTCGCCGAGGGCCTTGGCGAGCAGCGGCTCGGCGACGACCAGCTTCTCCTCGCCGTCGGTGGCCACCACGTAGGTGACCTCCGGGTGGACGGCGGCGGCGGTGTTGGAGACCAGGGTCCACGGGGTGGTGGTCCAGACCAGCAGCGCGGCCCGGCCGGCCAGCGGGCCGCTGGTCAGCGGGAAGCGGACGAAGACCGAGGGGTCGACGACGGTCTCGTAGCCCTGGGCCAGCTCGTGGTCGGACAGGCCGGTGCCGCAGCGCGGGCACCAGGGGGCGACCCGGTGGTCCTGGACCAGCAGGCCCTTGTCGAAGATCTGCTTGAGCGACCACCAGACGGACTGGACGTACGACGGGTCCATCGTCCGGTAGGCCTCGTCGAGGTCGACCCAGTACCCCATGCGGGTGGTCAGCTCGGTGAAGGCGTCGGTGTGGCGGGTCACCGACTCGCGGCACTTGGCGTTGAACTCGGCGATGCCGTACGCCTCGATGTCCTGCTTGCCGGAGAAGCCCAGCTCCTTCTCGACGGCGAGCTCGACCGGGAGGCCGTGGCAGTCCCAGCCGGCCTTGCGGGCGACGTGGTAGCCCTTCATCGTCCGGAAGCGGGGGAAGACGTCCTTGAAGACGCGGGCCTCGATGTGGTGCGCGCCGGGCATGCCGTTGGCGGTCGGCGGGCCCTCGTAGAAGACCCACTCGGGGCGGCCCTCGGACTGCTCCAGGCTGCGCTGGAAGATCTTGTTGTCCTGCCAGAACGACAGGATCCGGTGTTCCAGGGCGGGCAGGTCCACCTGTGCGGGGACGGAGTTGTAGGTGCTCATCGCGGGCGTCATACCTCCGGCGGATGTGAACGGGATCCGACGGAGGGACGAGACGGCGAGCCGCCCCGCGGTACCACCCTCCTTGGCCGCGGTGCTGCTGCGGCCCTCTTGTTTGGGCTTGCTGCCGGGTCTAGTGGGCCGGCCCGCGCGGTGGCGGGCGGCCGTTCTTCCGGCGGCTCCGGGGTGATCTTCCCGCCGTGCACACCCCCGGGCTCGCACCGTCCCCGGGTCGCTGGTGGCTGCGTACGTCGGTACTCGTCCCATCTGCGCCTTGCAGGGCCAGTGTATCGGCCGGGCGAGTCGGTTTGTCCAAATCGTTTTTCCCCGGGATGGACGGCCGGGGCGCTCCGGGGCCGGCGGCGGCGGTGGTTAGGCGGGGGTGATCTGGGCACAAGTCTGGTCAGCGCGCGGGGCGTGGCGGCTGGGGCGGCTGCCTGGGTGGGATCATCATGGGGCGTCGGAATGTCATGTTGTGACCGGTTTTGATCGGGATTATCGTTCCGGCACTGGAGGCCGCCGGGAACCGGCGGCTCGATTCGTTCGTAGATGGGGTCGAAGCCATGGCTGAGAAGGCAACCGGCGCGGGTACCGCCACCAAGCGGGCACGCAAGGCCGTGGCGGCCGATCCAGGGGAGGGGACCGTGACCACTACCGCACGGCAGAAGAGCAGCACCGACACCGTCACCGTGCCGCGCGGCGCCGAGTCGGTGGACCCGGCCACGCTGCCGGTCCGGCCCGGCGAGGACCCGTGGACCACCGACGAGGTCCACGAGCTGCACACCGAGCTCATCAGCGAGCTGGAGCGGCTGCAGAACGAGATCGACGCCGCCGAGGCGGCCATCTCCGGCCTGATGCGTGACTCCAACGACGGAGCCGGTGACGACCAGGTGGACGCCGGTACGAAGAACATCTCGCGGGAGAGCGAGCTCGCGCTCGCCAACAACGCCCGGGACAGCCTCGCCCAGACCGAGCGGGCCCTGACCAGGCTGGAGGGCGTCGGTTTCGGCACCTGCGAGTCCTGCGGGCAGGCCATCGGGAAGGCCCGGATGCAGGCCTTCCCCCGGGCCACGCTCTGCGTGCAGTGCAAGGCCAAGCAGGAACGCCGCTGACGCGGCCGACCGGGGCGGCGCAGGGGGTCGGGCTTGCCGTACGCTCGACCCCGTAACGTCGCCTGATTCCTCGGGACACCTCCGGTTCGGAGGTGTCCGGTACGGCGACCACGGGCCCACCCTCTCCCCCACCTCCAACCGGGGGAGCTCCACCGGCAGCGGAGCGGATCATCAGTACGCAAGGTTCCCCCCAGACGCGGGACGACGCCGTCCCGACCCCCGCCGAAGCCGTGGAGGTGGCCGTGGCCGAGTCCACCGAGCCCGCGGAGCCTGCTGAGCCCGCCGAGGCGACCGCCCCGGCCGCGGCGGAGGCGCCGAAGGGCCGTCGGCGGGTCGGCGTGCTGATGGTCATCGCGCTGCTCGCCTTCCTGATCGACCTCGGCAGCAAGCTGCTGGTCGTGGCCCGGCTGGAGAACCACGCGGCGATCAAGGTGATCGGGGACGTCGTCACCTTCCAGGTCATCCGCAACTCCGGCGCCGCCTTCGGCATGGGGCAGGCGCTGACCGTCGTCTTCACGATGATCGCCTCGGCCGTCATCGTGGTGATCTGGCGGATCGCCCGCCGGCTGTACAGCCTGCCCTGGGCGATCGCGCTCGGGCTGCTGCTCGGCGGGGCCCTGGGCAACCTCACCGACCGGCTGTTCCGCTCGCCGGGCGTCTTCCGCGGGCACGTCGTCGACTTCATCTCCGTCCAGCACTTCGCCGTCTTCAACCTCGCCGACTCGGCGATCGTCTGCGGCGGGATCCTCGTGGTGCTGCTCTCCTTCCGGGGCAGCAACCCGGACGGCACCGTCCACCAGCAGGGCGGCAAGAGCGAGTAGCAGGGGCCCCGGGCGGTCGGGCGGGCGGCGGAGGGCCGCGGTTCCGGCATACTCGTACGGGTGAGTACCGCAGCGCAGATCCGCAGCCTCCCCGTACCCGACGGCCTGGAGGGCGAGCGCCTCGATGCCGCCCTCGCCCGGATGTTCGGCTTCTCCCGGACGAAGGCCGCCGAGTTGGCCGCCGAGGGCAAGGTGACGCTCGACGGCGCCGTGGCCGGAAAGTCGGACCGGGTGACCGCAGGCTCCTGGCTGGAGGTCGAGATCCCGGCCCCCGCCGCCCCCGTGCGGATCATCGCCGAGCCGGTCGAGGGCATGCGGATCATCCACGACGACGAGGACATCGTGCTCGTCGACAAGCCGGTCGGCGTCGCCGCCCACCCCAGCCCCGGCTGGACCGGCACCACCGTCATCGGCGGGCTCGCCGCGGCCGGGTACCGGATCTCCACCTCCGGCGCCGCCGAGCGCCAGGGCGTCGTGCACCGGCTGGACGTCGGCACCTCCGGGCTGATGGTCGTCGCCAAGTCCGAGCGCGCGTACACCGACCTCAAGCGGCAGTTCCACGACCGGATCACCGAGAAGCGCTACCACGCCCTCGTGCAGGGGCACCCGGACCCGCTGAGCGGCACCGTGGACGCCCCGATCGGGCGGCACCCCAGCTCGGACTGGAAGTGGGCCGTGACCAAGGACGGCAAGCCGTCCGTCACCCACTACGACCTGATCGAGGCCTACCGCTCGGCCTCGCTGCTCGACATCAAGCTGGAGACCGGGCGCACCCACCAGATCCGGGTGCACATGTCCGCGCTGCGCCACCCCTGCGTGGGCGACCTGACCTACGGCGCCGACCCGACGCTGGCCAAGCGGCTCGGGCTGACCCGGCAGTGGCTGCACGCCGTGTCGCTCGGCTTCGAGCACCCGGCGGACGGGCAGTGGGTCGAGTTCTCCAGCGAGTACTCGCCCGACCTGCGCAAGGCGCTCGACATCATCTCGTCGGAAAGCTGAGATGACGGCGGCCATCCGGACCGCGGCGGGCGCCGCGGACCTGGCGCTGGTGCGGGACGTGCGGCGCGAGGTGTTCATCGTCGAGCAGAACGTGCCGGAGGAGCTGGAGTACGACGAGTACGACGCGACCTCGGTGCACCTGCTGGCCGTGGCGGCGGACGGGACCGCGCTCGGGACCGGACGGCTGATCTTCGGGGAGCAGGCGCTGAAGCTCACCGGGGGCGTCGAGGGCCGGGTGCTGCTCGGACGCCTCGCGGTGGTGTCGGCGGCCCGGGGGACCGGGCTCGGGGCCCAGCTGGTGCGGGCGATCGAGGCGGCCGGGCTCGACCGCGGGGCCGTCGAGGTGGAGCTGCACGCGCAGGTGCGGGCGCTGGGGTTCTACGAGCGGCTGGGGTACGCGGCCGAGGGCCCGGTGTACGAGGACGCGGGGATACCGCACCGGACGATGACGCGGGTGCTGTAGGGCGCCTCCTGCGGATCCCCGTACCCCTGGTGGGGTGCGGGGATCTTCGTCGTCCCGTGCCGTACCGGGGCGCAACGGGGTGAACGGGGCGGAAGCGGCGGCTTCGGCGGTGGCCTTATCGGACGCCTACCCGGGGGGCGGATACGATCAGCCCCCATGGAGTTCGGTGGGGCTTGGCGCCGGTGGCGCAGCCGGGGTACGACGGTGCGGCGCAGGGTGGTGGCCGGTGCGGTGGCCCTGGTGGTGGTGGCCGGGGTCGGTACGGCGACGGTGGCGTCCGGCGGTGAGCCGGCGGTCCATCAGGAGGACCGTTTCCTCGCCATGCCGGAGACCCCCGGCAGCGACCAGCAGGTCCAGGTGGACACCTCCTTCTTCACCACCGGCAGCACCCCGCGCCCGGCGGTCCTGCTCGCGCACGGCTTCGGCGGCTCCAAGGACGGCGAGCGCGAACGCGCCCAGCAGCTGGCCCGGCAGGGCTACGCGGTGCTGACCTGGTCGGCGCGCGGCTTCGGGCACTCGGGCGGGAAGATCGGCCTCAACGCGCCCGACCGCGAGGTCGAGGACGTCAAGCACCTGGTGGACTGGCTGGCCCAGCGGCCCGAGGTGCAGCTCGACGGGCCCGGCGACCCCCGGGTCGGCATCACCGGCGCCTCGTACGGCGGCGCCGTCTCGCTGCTGGCCTCCGCGTACGACCACCGGATCGACGCGGTGGCCACCCAGATCACCTGGTGGAACCTGGCCGACGCGCTGTTCCCGCAGGGCGTGCAGGGCTCGGGCGCCGTCGACGGGGTGTTCAAGAAGCTCTGGGCCGGGATCTTCTTCACCACCGGCGCGGCCGGCGACCTCGGGCCCTCCGGCGGCGCGCCGCGCGGCGGCGGGGCCGGGCAGGGCGGGTCGGGGCAGGGCGGCGACGCCGCGGGCGAGCCGGTCGGCTGCGGGCGGTTCCTGGAGTCGCTCTGCCAGATGTACGACCGGGTCGCCACCGCCGGGCACGCCGACCCGGAGGCCGTCGCGCTGCTGGACCGCTCCAGCCCGTCCTCGGTGGCCGCGCAGCTCAAGGCGCCCACCCTGGTCGTGCAGGGCCAGCAGGACTCGCTGTTCCCGCTCGACCAGGGCGACCGGATCGCCCGGGCCGTCGCGGCCAACGGCGCGCCCGTCGCGGTGGACTGGTTCGCCGGCGGGCACGACGGCGGCACCGACACCAGCGCCCGGGTCGACGACCGGGTCACCGCCTGGTTCGACCACTACCTGAAGGGGCGGGGCGACGACACCGGCCCCGCGTTCCGCGTCACCCGCACCGGGGGCGTCGACTCCACCGGCTTCCAGGCCGTGCTGCGCGGCGCCTCCGCCGACCGCTACCCGGGCCTGGGCGGAACCGGCTCCCACGGCGTCGAACTGGCCGGCGGCGAGCAGACCATCGCCAACCCGCCCGGCGGCGCCCCGCCCGGGATCTCGACGCTGCCCGGGATCGGCGCGCTCAGCCAGGCGGCCTCGCTGGGCGCCGGGCTGTCGCTCGACTTCCCCGGCCAGCACGCCGCCTTCGACTCCGCGCCGCTGGACCAGCCGCTGCACCTGACCGGGCAGCCCACCGTGCCCGTCCAGGTGCACGCCGACCGGCCGGACGCGGTGCTCTTCGCCAAGCTGTACGACGTGGGCCCGGACGGCAAGTCCGTGCTCCCGCAGCAGCTCGCCGCCCCGCTGCGGGTCACCGGCGCCGACGCGGGCCGCACCGTCACGGTCGCGCTGCCCGCCGTCGACCACACCTTCGCCGCCGGGCACCGGCTGCGGCTCGTCCTGGCCGCCACCGACCTCGCGTACGCCTCGCCCGTCGAGCCCGCCACCTACCGGGTCGCGCCGGCCGGGGCGCTCACCGTGCCGACCGACGACGGACTCGTCACCGAGGCCACGCCGCTGCCCGCGCGCACCTGGCTGCTGCCGCTGGCGGCCGTCGTGGTGGCGCTCGGCCTGGTGCTGTCGCCCCGGCTGCTGCGCCGCCGTCGGCGGGGGGCGGGCGACGGGCCGGCGTACGATCCGGCGCTGGCCGGGGTGCCGTTGCAGATCACCGGCCTGAGCAAGCGCTACAAGGGCGTTCAGGACCGTTACGCGGTGCGGGAGTTGGGCTTCCGGGTGGAGCAGGGGCAGGTGCTCGGCCTGCTCGGGCCCAACGGCGCCGGCAAGACCACCACGCTGCGGATGCTGATGGGCCTGATCCGGCCCGACGCGGGCGAGATCCGGATCTTCGGCCACCTGGTGCGCCCCGGCGCACCGGTGCTCTCCCGGGTCGGCGCCTTCGTCGAGGGCGCGGGCTTCCTGCCGCACCTCACCGGCCGGGCCAACCTGCGGCTGTACTGGCAGGCCACCGGCCGGCCGGAGGAGGACGCCCGCTTCGACGAGGCGCTGGCCATCGCCGGTCTCGGCGAGGCGCTCGACCGCGCGGTGCGGACCTACTCGCAGGGCATGCGGCAGCGGCTCGCCATCGCGCAGGCCATGCTCGGCATGCCGGACCTGCTGATCCTCGACGAGCCGACCAACGGGCTCGACCCGCCGCAGATCCGCGAGATGCGCGAGGTGATGATCCGGTACGCCGCCGCCGGCCGTACCGTCATCGTCTCCAGCCACCTGCTCGCCGAGGTCGAGCAGAGCTGCACGGACCTGGTGGTGATGGACCGCGGGCGGCTGATCACCACCGGAGCCGTCGGCGAGATCGTCGGCGCGGGCGAGCTGCTGTTCCTCGGCGTGCCCGCCGGGTACGAGCCCGGGTCGGTCGTCGAGAAGGTGGGCGGGCTGGCCGGGGTCGGTTCGGCGGAGGCCGTCGAGGGCGGGCTGCTGGTGCGCCTGGACGGGTTGGCGGCGCACGAACTGCTGGCCGAACTGGTGCGCCTCGGCGTGCCGGTGGAGAGCGCCGGGCCGCAGCGGCGGCTGGAGGACGCGTTCCTGTCGTTGATCGGAGGTGCGGCGTGAGCGGTGGCGTGAGCGGTGGGGCGAGCAGTGACGTGAGCGGCGATGTGAGTGGTGATGTGAGCGGCGTCGTGTCGGCGGACCACGCCGAGGGGTACCGGGCGGGCCGGACGCTGCCGCTGCGGGTGGAGGCGATGCGCCAACTGCGGCGCCGCCGCACCCTGGTGATCGGCGCGGTGCTGGCCGCCCTGCCGTTCGTGATGCTGGCCGCGTTCCAGATCGGCGGCACCCCGAGCCGCCCCGACCGGACCACCTTCATCGACCTGGCCACCGCGTCCGGGCCCAACTTCGCCGCCACCATGCTGTTCGTGGGCACCGGCTTCCTGCTGGTCATCCCGGTGGCGCTGTTCTGCGGCGACACGGTCGCCTCCGAGGCGAGCTGGTCCTCGCTGCGCTACCTGCTGGCCGCGCCGGTGCCCCGGGCCCGGCTGCTGGCCCGCAAGTTCGCGGTCGGGCTGGCGTTCTCGGCGGTGGCGGTGGCGATGCTGCCGCTGATCGGGCTGCTGGTCGGCACCGCCGCGTACGGCTGGGGGGACCTCAAGCTGCCCACCGGGGCCAGCCTTTCGGCCGGGGAGGCGCTGCCCCGGCTGGCCGTCGCGGCGGCCTACGTGTTCCTCGCCGAGATCGTGATCGCCGCGCTGGCGTTCTGGCTCTCCACGGCGACGGACGCGCCGCTGGGCGCCGTCGGCGGGGCGGTGTTCGCGTCGATCATCACCGGGGTGCTGGACGCCGTCACGGCGCTGGGGGGCCTGCGGGAGTGGCTGCCCGCGCACTGGCAGTACGCCTGGGCGGACGCCCTGCAGCCGCAGTTGGAGTGGGGCGGCATGGTGCAGGGCGTCTCGCTGTCGCTGTCGTACGCGGCGGTGCTGCTCGCGCTGGCCTTCCGGGGGTTCGCGCGCAAGGACGTGGTGTCGTAGGGCCGTCGTGCTGCGGGCCCGCCGCGTGGGTGCGGCGGGCCCGGGTGACAGTCGTGGGGCCCGGGGCGGGGTCAGGCGATCGGGGCGTTCGCGCGCTCGATCCGCTGGGTGCCGGTGCGGGTGCGGTAGGAGCGGGTCCAGCTGCTGGTCGCGTCCTTGCGGGTGCGGTCGGAGAGGACGTAGTAGTCCATCTGGGTCTGCTCGGGCGTGATGTCCAGGACCCCGTAGCCGTGCGAGTCCAGGTCGACCCACTTGACGTGCGGGTTGGCCGTCCTGATCGCGGTGCCGGCCGCCAGTGAGACGGTCTGCGGGGCGACCTTCAGCAGGTCGTCGACGTTGTCGGAGGTCACCGAGGTGACCACGAACTCGGTGGCGACGCTGCCGGACAGCGGGTAGGTGGCGGCCTCGTTCGGGACGTCGGCGGCCCAGGCGGAGTGGATGTCGCCGGTCAGGAAGACGGTGTTGGTGATGCCGTTCGCCTTGAGGTGGCCGAGCAGTTCGCGGCGGTCGTGGGTGTAGCCGTCCCACTGGTCGGGGTTGACCGCCACGCCCTCGCCGGGCAGGCCGAGCAGCTTGGCCAGCGGGCGCAGCAGGTAGTCGGGCAGCGAGAGGAAGGCGACCGGGGAGATCATCACCTCGTTGCCGATCAGCCGCCAGGTGGTGTCGGAGGCGGACAACCCGGCCTTGAGCCAGTCCAGTTGGGCGCGGCCGGTGAGGGTGCGGTCGGCCGAGTCGACGGCGCCGCTGCCCGTCTTCGCCTGCTGGGAGCGGAACGAGCGCTGGTCCATCAGGTGCAGGTCGGCGAGCTTGCCGTAGCGCAGGCGGCGGTAGGTGGTGCCGGCGATCGAGGGCCGGACCGGCATCCACTCGAAGTAGGCCTGCTTGGCGGCGGCCATCCGGTCGGCCCAGGCGCCCTCGGTGCCCGGGGTGTGGTTCTCGGCGCCGCCGGACCAGGCGTCGTTGGCGAACTCGTGGTCGTCCCAGATCGCGATCGTCGGGAGCTTGGCGTGCAGGGCCTGGAGGTCGTCGTCGGTCTTGTACTGGCCGTGCCTGGTGCGGTAGTCGGCGAGGGTGAGGATCTCGTGGGTGGGGGCGTGCGGGCGCACGACCGTGCCGCGGGCGCAGAACTCGCCGGTCCTGTACTCGTAGATGTAGTCGCCGAGGAAGAGGAAGGCGTCCAGGTCGCCGCGGGCGGCGAGGTGGCGGTAGGCGGAGAAGTAGCCGCCCTCCCAGTTGGCGCAGGAGGCGACGCCGAACCGCAGCCGGGAGAGGGCGGCGTCGGTGGCGGGGGTGGTGCGGGTGCGGCCGGTGGGGGAGACGGCGTTGCCGGTACCGGCGGTGGTGGTGGCGGTGAAGCGGTACCAGTAGGGGGTGTCCGGGGTCAGGCCGCGGACGTCGGCCTTGACGGTGTGGTCGGCGGCGGCGGTGGCGGTCACCGTGCCGCTCGCGACGACGCGGGTGAAGGCCTGGTCGGCGGCCAGCTCCCAGCGGACCTCGGTGTCGGGGCCGAGGCCCGAGCCGGGGAGGGCCTCGGGGCGGGGCGTCACCCTGGTCCAGAGCAGGACGCCGTCGGGGAGGGGGTCGCCGGAGGCTATGCCGTGCAGGAAGCGGGGGGCGGCTTCGGGGCCCTGTGCGGTTTGGGCGGCCTGGGCGGCCTGGGCCGGCTCGGCGGCTTCGGCGGGGGTGGGGAGGGCGATCGGGAGGGCGGCGGTCGCGCCGGCGGCCAGCGCGCCCGCCTTCAGGACCTGGCGGCGGCGCGGGTGGGCGGGGGTCATGTCATGGACAAGATCGTTCACGTCCGGAAGGTTACCCGTTGGTAAAGCGTAGGTAAATCAGGTGAACTGACGACCTGTTGTGAAGCGGGCGCGCGTGGTTGCCCGGGGCCGGCGGGCCGGGGAAGTCGGGTCGCCGGAACATGCGGGATCATGGGGGAGTACCCGCCCTCAGCTGCCGAAGGACCCCGACCGTGGCCCAGATCGTCCTCTTCCACTCCGCCCTCGGGCTGCGCCCCGCCGTCCACGCCGCCGCCGACCGGCTGCGCGCCGCCGGGCACACCGTGCACACCCCGGACCTGTACGACGGGCGGACCTTCGACGACATCGAGGCCGGACTGGCGTACCAGGAGGAGGTCGGCGGCAGCGAGGAACTGCTGCGCCGTGCCGTCACCGCCGCCGCTCCGCTGTCGGACGGCGGCCTGGTCTACGCGGGCTTCTCGCTCGGCGGCTCGCTCGCGCAGAACCTCGCCCTCGCCGACGACAAGGCCCGCGGCCTGCTGCTCCTGCACGGCACCTCCGACCTGCGCGAGGACGCGGCCACCGAGATCCCGGTACAACTGCACGTCGCCGAGCCGGACCCGTTCGAGACCGAGGACTGGCTGAACGCCTGGTACCTGGGGATGCGGCGGGCCGGGGCCGACGTCGAGGTGCACCGCTACCGGGGCGCCGGGCACCTGTTCACCGACACCGAGCTGGCCGACTACGACGCCGAGGCGGCGGAGCGGGCCTGGGCCATCGCGCTGGACTTCCTCGGCGAGCTGGATTCCTGACCGGGAGGCGAGGGGGCGTCGGGGCGGCCGGTCAGCCGGCGAGCCCCGGCACCACCAGGCCGGACTCGTACGCGATCACCACGGCGTGGGTCCGGTTCTGCGCGCCGAGCTTGGTCAGCACGTTCCCGACGTGCGTCTTCACCGTCTCCAGGCTCACCCTGAGCGACTCCGCGATCTCCGGGTTGGACTGGCCCGTGGCCATCGACCGCAGCACCTCCTCCTCCCGCACCGTCAACGCCGCCCGGGGCAGCGCCTCGGCGGAGTCCAGCGGGCGGGCGGAGACCATCCGGCGCAGCGCCGCCGGGAAGAGGATCGCCTCCCCGGCCGCCGCCACCCGCACCGCCTCCGCGATCTGCCGCACCGGAAGCCGCTTCAGCACGAATCCGCTCGCCCCCGCGCTGAGCGCGGCGGTGACGTAGCCGTCGTTCTCGAAGGTGGTGATCACCACGACCTTCGGCGGCGCGGCCGACTCGGCCAGCAGCTGCCGGGTGGCCTCGATCCCGTTGCGGCGCGGCATCCGTACGTCCATCAGGACGACGTCCGGCCGAAGCCGCTGCGCCTGCTCGACCGCGGCGACGCCGTCGGCCGCCTCGCCGACCACCGTGATCCCCGGCTGCACCGAGAGCAGGGTGCGCAGGCCGCTGCGGGTCACCTCGTCGTCGTCCGCGATCAGGAGGGTGACGGGGGCGTTGCCCGGGGCGTTGCTCCGGTCGTCGGGCGCGGCGTCGGTGGGGTCGGGGCCGGTCATGCCGACAACCGTACGGGCAGCTGCACGGCCAGCCGCCAGGCCCGGGGCCCATCCGGCCCGGCCTCGATCTCGCCGTGCAGCAGCCGGACCCGCTCGGTCAGGCCCGGCAGGCCGTGGCCGGACGTCGGGAAGGCGCCCTGGCGCGGGCCCGTCCCGGTCCGGTTGACGACGCTGAGCTCCAGGGTGTCCGGCCCGGCCGCCACCCGGACCTCGATCGGGCCGCCGGCTCCGTGCCGCAGCGCGTTCGTCAGCCCCTCCTGGAGGATCCGGTACGCCGCCCGGGAGAGCGTCCCCTGCACCTGCGCCAGCTCGCCGGACAGCTCCGGCTCCACCACCGCGCCGGCGTGCCGCAGCCGGTCCAGCAGCTCCGGCAGGTCGGCCAAGGTGCGGGCCGGGGCCGCCCCCGACTCCTCCTCGCGCAGCGCGCCCAGTACGTAGTCCAGGTCCTCCAGGGCGGCCCGGGTCGACTCCTCGATGCTGCGCATGGCGGCCCGAGCCGCCACCGGGTCGGCGGAGAGCACCTCGCCCGCCACCGCCGCCTGGATCGTGGCCGCCGTCAGGGTGTGCCCGATCGAGTCGTGCAACTCGTGGGCCAGCCGGTTGCGTTCGGCCAGCTGTCGTTCCCGGTGCGCCGCCATCGCCAGCCGCTCGGCCGCCGACGGCCCCAGCAGCTTCGGCGCCAGAGCGCGCAGGGCGCTCGCCACCGCCGCGCACACCACCGGCGCCAGCAGCAGGCAGGCCGCCGCCACCACCCAGCTCCAGACGCCCGTCACCTGCACCGACCGGCCGGGCCAGCTCAGCCGGGCGTCACCGGAGACCCAGCCGCCCGGTAGGGCCACGGCCGCGCCGAGCAGGACGAGGCTGACCAGGCCCCCCACCCAGCCCAGGGCCACGTGCAGCAGCAGCCAGAGCGGGGTGCGCCAGCGGTCGGTGCCGGGGAGGTCCGCCGGCAGGGTGCCGGGCGCCGGATCCGGCAGCGGCACCCTGAGCAGTCGGCGGGCACCGCTGGTCAGCACCCGCCGGGTGGTGCGGGCCAGCCCGACCACGGCGAGCAGCGCCGCCCAGACCAGCAGGGTGAGCACCGCCTGCGCGAGGTAGGGGGCGGACGGCCAGGCCATCGCCGGCAGCATCGCGAACGGCAGCAGCGGCAGGCTCGCCAGTGCGCCGAGGAAGGCGAACAGCACACCCGAGTACGTGGAGCCGCGCAGCAGCGGCCGGATTCCCCTGATCATGATCACCAGTATCGCGGCGCAGCTCATGGGGGGCCTCCCCCGATCGGGGGAGCGTTCGGTCGGGCCGTCCGGCTCCGGCGGGAGAGCTACGGCGAGGCGGCCCCGGCGGCATCGGCGCGGCCCCGGGTGAGCAGGCGGGTCGTGCTGCCGTCGTCCTCCGCGATGTCGCGGACGTGCCGGAAGCCGATCCTGCCCAGCAGCGCCAGCGAAGCGAGGTTGGCGTCGGCGACCGTCGCGTGCACCTCGGTCAGCCCCAGGGCGGTGAAGCCGTAGTCGACGATCGCGGCCGCCAGTTCGGTGCCCAGGCCGCGGCCCCACGCCTCCGGGGCCAGCGCGTAGACGATCTCGAAGCCCTCGACCACGGTGGTGGGCTTGATCTCGGCGTGCCCGACGAGGCGGCCGCCCTGCCGGACGGCCCAGACGTCGAACCGGTTCGAGGCGTAGACCTGGGTGAAGACGCGGCCGAACAGGGCCCGGTCCTCGGCCTCGGACTGCGGGCCGTCGCCCATCCAGCGGGACACCTGCCGGTTCTGGAACAGCGCCACGAAGTCCTCTTCGTCCGCGAGGACGTACGGGTCGAGCAGCAGGCGCCGGGTACGCAGGGTCGGGGTCACGCCGGGCGACGGTACGGGGGCCGCCGCCCGCCCGGCAAGCGGTTTTCGCGAGGCCGGAGCACCGGTGGCGATCGCGGTCGAACGGGTGTCGGGGCGGCGTCGTGGGGATCACATCGCGGGCTACCTCGCGGACGGGCCCTGGGACTACGCGTACACCGGGCCGGTGGACCACCCGATCCGGGGCCGCGTCGACCAGGGCGGCCTGGCGAGCCGGGTGGAGCTGGCCGAGCTGCCCGAGGTGGTGAAGTTCCTGGTCGTCGAGGCGTCGGACATGGCAGCACTCGCCGAGGCCGGCCGGGGGCTCGGGCTGATGGTGAACCACCACCTCGACGAGGCGATCATCGACTTCGCGCCCGGTTCGACGACGAAGTGGGAGGCGCTGACGTCGATGGGCATCGGCGCGTACGCGGCCTTCGGCAACGACATCAACGACTTCGACCTGCTGCGCAACGCCGAGCGGGCGGTGCGGGTCGGCGCGCACCCCGGGCTGGACGGCGTCGCCCACGTCAGCGTCGCGGCCGAGCCGGAGGCGGTGGCGGCCGAGATCGCGCTGCTGGCGCGGGCAGCGGAGGAGCGGTAGAGCGCCAGGACCTGGCCACCGCAGGTGCCTGATCCGGGCATCGAGGTCGCCGCAGCGCAGGAAGTCGGACAGGCCGACTTCCTGCGCTGCTTTCATGTGACGCAGGTCACGCCGAACGCAGAACCTGCGCGCGGTCGCGGGCGTCTGGCTGGTGTGAGATCACGCAGGAGAGCACTGGACGAGCTGGACGAGGAACGCCTCGTCCGGCTGATCGCCAGAAGTGACCGCGCGGCGTTCGACGAGCTGTACCGGCGCACGTCGCCGTGGCTGGCGGTGCGGCTGCGCCGCCGCTGCGCGGACGAGCAGATCGTCGCCGAGGTCATGCAGGAGACCTACCTGGCGGTGTGGCGCGCGGCCGGCGCGTTCGCCGGGAGCGCCGTCGGCGGGACGGCCGTCGGGTGGCTGTGGACGATCGCGGCGCGCCGCCTCGTCGACGCCTTCCGCCGCCGCGCCCACCACGCCGAACCGCCGGCCGCCGCCGCCGAGCGGGCCGTGGTGCCCGCGGCGGAGGAGGAGGCGCTCGCCGGGACCGTCGGCGGCGACGTGGGCGACGCCCTGCGGCGGCTGGCGCCGGAACTCCGAGACGTACTGCAGGCGACGGTGCTCGACGGGCTCTCCGTCCGGGAGACCGCCGTCCTGCTCAGACTGCCCGAAGGCACGGTCAAGACCCGTGCCCGCCGGGCCCGGATCGCGATGCGGGAGGCGCTGGCATGAACGCGGAACACGCGTCGAGGCGGCTGATCGACGACTACGCGCGTGGTGACACGGCGATGGCCGCGGACACGGTGTGGGCGCTGGAAGCCCACCTGGAGACGTGCGCGCCGTGCCGGAGCCTGCTGGCGGCCTCCGTGGCCACCGAGGCGCCCGGCGTCGCCGCGCTCGTCGACACCGTCCGGGCCGGTCTGGACGCGCAGTTGGACGCGGCCGTCGGGGCACCCCGGCGGCGGCACCGCCCGACCTGGGTGTCGGCCTGGCTGACCCCGGCCATGACCCCGTGGATGGCGATGACCGCCGTCGTCACCCTGATGGCGCTGCTGCTGGACGTGGCCGCGCCGGCGAAGGTCTTCGGCGGCTCCTCGATGGTGGCGCTGATCGCGCCGGTGCTGCCGCTGTGCGGTGTCGCCGCATCGTGGTCGCGCGGACTGGACCCGGCGCACGAACTGACCGCCTCGACCGCCCGGGCCGGCCTGGCCCTGCTGCTCAGGCGCACCACCGCGGTCCTCGTGGTGGTCGTGCCCGGGCTCCTGCTGGGGGGATGGCTGACCGGGAACATGACGGCCGGGCAGTGGCTGCTGCCCTCCCTGGCCTTCACCTCCACCGCCCTGGCGCTGGGCAGCGTGATCGGCGTGACCCGCGCCGCCGTGGGGCTGGCGTCCGTGTGGGGCGCTGCCGTCGTGGTACCCGCCTTCGTCACCGGCCGCATCCCCGCCGTCCTCGAACTCGCCTTCCACCGCGACCAGTTGCCCGTGTGGGGGCTGCTCCTCACGCTCGGCGTCTGCGCCGTGATCACTCGCAGGGACGCGTACTCAACGCTGTGAAACCCATGTCCACCCTGGAAAGGGACCATCGCATGACCTATACGGCGAGCGCGGCCGACACCGCGCCGAAGACCTACGCCTGGGAGATCCGGGCCAGCGGCCTGAGGGTACGCGTCGGACGGAGCAAGATGGCCGTCGACGGGCTCGACCTCTCCCTGGGCATCGGTGCCCACGGGCTCCTCGGGCCCAACGGGGCGGGCAAGACCACCCTGATCCGGACGCTGGCCACCGTGCTGCGCCCCACCGAGGGCGAGCTGGAGATGCTCGGCACCCCCCTGGGGGGCAGGGTGGGCGACCACCGGGCCCTGCGCCGCCAGATCGGCTACCTGCCGCAGGACTTCGGCTACTACAAGCGCTTCACGGTGCGCGAGTTCGTCGAGTACATGGCCTGGTTGAAGGAGGTGCCGAAGGCGGACATCCCCGGGGCCGTCCAGCGGGCCGTGGAACGGGTGGGCCTGGCGGACCGCGCCGACCACCGGATGAAGACCCTGTCCGGCGGCATGGTGCGGCGGGCCGGCATCGCCCAGGCCATCGTCAACTCCCCCGCGGTGCTGCTGCTGGACGAGCCGACGGCCGGCCTGGACCCGGCGCAGCGGCTGCGCTTCCGCGAGCTGCTGCAGGACCTGGGCCGCGACACCTGCGTGGTCGTCTCCACCCACCTGGTCGAGGACGTCGCGGCCGCCTGCTCCGACGTGGTGCTCTTCGCCGACGGCCGCCTCGTCTTCCAGGGCACGCCGGACGAGCTCGGTGCGGCGGGCACCGCCGACCACCCGGGCGACAGCCCCCTGGAGCGCGGCTACTCGGCGCTGCTCCGCAACTCCGGCCAGCAGGGGAGCGCCTGGTGAACGGACGTGTGCTGCGGACGGAGCTGAGGCGCTCCGCCGCCCCGTGGGCCGGCATCGTCGTCCTGGCCGGCAGCCTGGCGGTCTTCTTCCCGTTCGACGCGTTCTGGTGGCACGGCACCGCGGCGTGGACGGCCCAGTGGACCACCATGGCCATGTGGACCCGGTCCCTGCTGGCCTTCTGGTGGCCGTTCGTGATCGGCATCGGGGCGGTGTACGGGCTGCGCGAATCCCGCTCGCGGATGACCGAGCTGCTGACGACCACGTCGCTGCCGGCCTGGCGCCGTGCGGCGCTGCCGGCCGGTGCGATCGGGCTCGCGGCGGCGGTGGGCTTCGGTCTGCTGGTGCTGGTGGGCGGAGCCCAGGTGGCGGCCGGTCCGACCACCTACGCGTCCCTCGGCTGGCTGCCGATCTCGCTGGTGGCGGCACTGGCCCTGGTCGCGGGCGCCGTGTTCGGCATGGGCGTCGCGCGGGCGCTGCCCTCCACCCTCACCCCGCCGGCCCTGGTGGTGATCGTCTTCGTGGGGACGGGCCTGTTCCTGCGCATGAACAATGAGGGGTTGGTGCCGACGGGCGGGGTGTCGAACCGGTTCACCCAGCTGTCCCCGGCGACCGTGGAGCCGCGGCAGATGCTGCTGACCCTGTCCGGCTCCGTCCACCTCGGCCAGACGCTCTGGCTGCTCGGCCTGCTCGCCACCGGCTTCGCGCTGCTGGCGGCCGCGACCCGCCGGGCCCGGTTGCTCGCGGTGACTCCCGTCCTGGCCGGTCTGGGCCTGGCCCTGCTGGTCCTCCCGGCCGCCGCGCGCGACACCTACGTCGTCGACAAGGCCGCCGCGGCACTGGTGTGCGACGGGCCGGTGTGCGTGACAGAGGCGAGCCGTTCACGCCTGGCCGAGCTCGCGCAGCGCAGCAAGGAGGCGATGCCCGTGCTGCGCGACGCCCTGGGCGACAAGGCGCCGGCCTCGGTGCGGGAGGACAGCGCGCTGCACGAGCTCGCCGAGGCGCGCGAA
Source organism: Kitasatospora sp. NPDC057940 (assembly GCF_042887425.1). Taxonomy (NCBI): domain Bacteria; kingdom Bacillati; phylum Actinomycetota; class Actinomycetes; order Kitasatosporales; family Streptomycetaceae; genus Kitasatospora; species Kitasatospora sp. NPDC057940. Next base: position 345,023 of record NZ_JBHVPH010000004.1, on the reverse strand, counting down.
CTCTCCGCGGACGTGCTGCTGGTCGACTTCGGCGACCGGATGCTCGCCGACGCGAAGGGCGAGAAGCTGACCCGCGCGCTGATCGCCAGGGGCCTGGCGCCGAGCTGCTACCCGGACAACGACAAGGAGGGCGGGGGGAGCCACGACATCCCTGCCCAGAGCATCGCCGTGAGCTGGGCCCTCCACGACACCCAGCTCCAGCCGCTGCAGGAGAAGGGCTCCAACTCGTACGCGCTGGAGACCTGGGCGGAGGCCGATCTCGCGTGGCAGAAGCTGATGGCGCTGCCGCCGGCCGAGCAGCGCGCGCGGATCGTCGAGCTGCACGCCGCCGCTCTCTCCTGCCAGGCGTACAAGCAGGTCACGAAGCTGGCCGGGGGCGTGGCGCGATGAGGTGGCTGATGCTGTACGCGCGTTCACGGCAGGTGTCCACGTCGGCCGCCGCGGTCGCGATCACCGCGCTGGTGGTGTGGGTCTTCAACCGGGGCGGCAGCACGGGTGTGATGGAGGAGGACGCGGTCAACCCGATCGTGTACTTCGTGCTCGCCACGAGCGTGGCGGCCGGCTCCGTCGGGCTCGGCGGGCAGGACTCCGCACTGGACAGGACGGCCGCGATCCGGTGGGTGCCCCGCCGGGCGGCGCACGCGCTGCTGATCGGCGTGGTCGCGGGAGCGGCGATGCTGGCGGTCCAGGCGCTGGGGCCGAGGTTCGCCCCCACCGAGGTCGTCGTGCGGGACGCCGCAGGCCTGGCCGGCCTGGCCGCGTTCGGGGCGGTGGTGTGCGGGGCGCAGCTCGCCTGGACCCTGCCGACCGCGTGGCTCGCGTTCGCCGTCCTCTCCCCGCCGCTGCCGCCCAACACCGTGGGGAAGGCGTTCGGTTGGATGTCCTACCCCGCTGGCACGGAGGCGTCGACCTGGACCGCGGTGGCCCTGCTGGTGATCGGCGCCGGGGCCTACGCCCTGGCGGGGCCGCGCAGGTAACGGGCCCGCCCCGCGCCCCGCTTCCCCACTGTGAGCAGGGGGGAGCGGGGCGTTCTGCTGCGGGCCGTCAGTCGCGGCTGCCCAGGGTGTCGTGCGAGACCTGCCAGAGCAGGGCGGCCGCCTCGGGGTCGAGGGCGTGCGCGGAGACGCCGTTGCGGGCGCTGAGTTCGCCGCGGACGGCTTCGTTGCAGTCCTCGAAGTAGCGGCCGCTGACGCCCGCCAGCAGCGGTGAGGCCGCGAGCAGGACGGAGGTCGCCGCGCCCTGCTCGGTGGTCTTCCACAGCAGCTCGGCGCCGTTGGCGGCCTGGGCGCGCAGCCGGTCGAGCTCCTCCTCGGAGACGTGGCGCTGGAGGGCGGTGCGGATGCCGCCGGGCATCAGGGCGTTGACGGTGATGCCGTCCGCGGCCCAGCGCTTGGCGGCCTCGACCGCGAACAGGACGTTGGCGGTCTTGGACTGGCCGTAGGCGGACCAGGGCTCGTAGGCGCGCTCGCGGAAGTGGATGTCCTCGAAGACGACGGGGGAGCGGTGGTGCGCGCTGGAGCTGACGGCCACGACGCGGGCGCCGCCGTCCCGGGCCAGGGCCGCGTGCAGGCCGGTGGCCAGCGCGAAGTGCCCGAGGTGGTTGGTGGCGAACTGGAGCTCCCAGCCCTCCGGCGTGCGGAGCTCGGGCGAGGCCATCACGCCGGCGTTGTTGACCAGGATGTGCAGGGGCCCGTCCCAGGCGGTGACGAACGCGGCGACGGAGGCCTGGTCGGCGAGGTCCAGCGGCGCGACCCGGATGTCCTTGTTGCCGGTGGTCGCGGTGATGTCCTCGGCGGTGCGGGCGCCGGCGTCGAGGTCGCGGACCGCGAGGGTGACCTGCGCGCCGGCCGAGGCGAGGGCGCGTGCGGTCTCGACGCCGATGCCGGAGGCACCGCCGGTGACGACGGCGCGGCGGCCGGTCAGGTCGACGCCGGAGATGACCTCGGCGGCGGTGGACTCGGCGCCGAAGGGGGTGGTGAGGCGCGGGGTGTTGGCGTTCATGATCTTCCCGTCTGGCTGGGTGACCGGAGCTGGGGGTGCGCGGGAGGGGGCGGCCGGTAGAGTGGAAACCGGAGGGCCCTCCGCATGTCTCCAGGCTAAGCGGAGCATCCTCCGTTTGCAACCCGAGGAGGACCAGCCGTGACCACCGCCGACCCCCGGCCGCTGCGCGCCGACGCGCGCCGCAACCGCGACCGACTGATCGAAGTGGCCGCGCGGGCCTTCGCCCAGGACGGACCGGACGCGACGCTCGGGGCGATCGCCAAGGAGGCCGGCGTGGGCATCGGCACCCTCTACCGGCACTTCGCCACCCGCGAGGAACTCGTCGAGGCGGTCTACCGCAGCGAACTCGCCAAGCTGTGCGACTCCGCCGCGGAACTGCTGGACGGCACGGAACCCGCCGCCGCGCTGCGCGCCTGGATGGACGGCTTCGTCCGCTACATGACCACCAAGCGCGGGATGTCCGACGCGCTGCGCGCGCTCATGGCCTCCGGCGGGAACCCCTTCTCGCACAGCCGCGCGATGCTGACCGCCGCGATCACGCAACTCCTGCGGGCCGGGGCCGAGTCGGGCGCGCTGCGCGCCGACGTCGAACCGGAGGACGTGCTGTTCAGCCTCAGCGGCCTGTCCATGGCCGCGACCACCCCCGAGCACCACGCCCGGATGGAACGCCTCCTCGACCTCCTGATGGACGGCCTGCGCTACCACGCCGCCTCCGGGCGGGGCGTCGGCTGAGAAGAACGGACGAAGGGCGCCAACCGTACGCGGCTGGCGCCCTTCGTCCTTCGTCGTGGCTGCGGCCTGGTGCGGCCGGTCAGAGGAGCTGGAAGGTCCACTCCTGCTTCCAGCCGCCCTCGCAGCTCCACACCCCGAGCTGCTTGAAGTCGGAGTCGTGGGTGAGGCAGTTGTCGTCGTCGATCTGGACCCGGTACTTGCCGTTGCCGAGGCCGACGAACTGCCACTTCTGGTTGGAGGTGCCGCCCCACGCCTGCTGCTCGGCGACGTAGGTGTCGGGGTTCTCGGTGAGGTTGTACCCGAGGTCGTTGACGATCCGGTAGCGGTCCCCGCCCAGCGGCTTGATCGTCCAGGTGGACCCCTTGTACCCCAGGATCCCGCCCACGATCGGCGCCCCCCAGGTCGAGGTCTCGGTGGGGGCCGACGCGCCCAGGCCGTTGGAGAGCTTCAGGAACAGCGGCCGCTCGGTCGGGACGGTCGGCTTGGTGTCCGGCTTCGGCTTGGGGTCCGGCTTGGGCTTGGGGTCCGGCTTCGTCGGGTTGGTCGGGTCGGTCGGGGTGATCACGCCGCCGGACGCGGACTCCAGCACCCACGCCTGCTGCCAGCCCGACTTGCACGTCCACACGCCGAGTTGCTTGAAGTCGGCGTCGTGGGCGAGGCAGTCGTCGTCGGAGATCCGGATCTGGTACTTGCCGTTGCCGACTCCGACGAGCTCCCACTTCTGCCGGGAGGAGTTGCTCCACGGCTGGAGTTCGGCCATGTAGTTGCCGTTCTCGGTGAGTTCCAGCCCGTACGAGCTGGTGATCCGGTAGCGACCGCCGCCGACCGGGGTGAGCTTCCACTTGGACTCGTTGCCACCCCGGATCCCGGCGACGACCGATGCGCCGGCGGCGCCGTTGACCGGGACGGCGCCCAGGCCGTTGTCGAGCTTCAGGGTCACGTCGGCGCCGTTGCTGCCGCCGCCCCCGCCGGGCGTGGGCGGGTTGGTGGTCGGCGGGGTGCCGCCCCAGGCCCAGTTCTGGTTGGGCGCGTCGCGCCGGTCCTCGGAGCCGCAGGCCCAGGCCGCCACCGTGCTGCCGTTGGAGGTCTGGCCGTTGAAGTCGTCGATGCAGACGTCCTTGGAGCGGTCCTCCATGTCCGTCATGTGCCGGAAACCGCCGCCGGCCGACATGTTCCAGCGCTGACCGGGGATCTCCAGGCAGTCCCAGACCTGGAGCTTGGTCCCGTTCGCGGTCCTGTTGGCCTCCAGGTCGAGGCACTTGCCGTTGGCCGCCTGGAGCTTGTACCCGTTGTAGGTCCACTTCTGGGCGTCGCTGCCGTTGCACTCCCACATCTGCACGGGGGTGCCGTTCGCGTTGCCGTTGCCGTTGACGTCCAGGCAGGCGTGGTAGCCGGGGCTGGAGTCGGGGGTCAGGCTGCCGGTCCTGGTGCCGTAGCCGGACCGCGCGGGGAAGTGGATGGTGCGCACGTCGCCGTCGCACTTGTAGGGCCGCGCGGTGCCCGCCCGGCAGGTCCACGGCTCCTTCTTGACGGTGTCGCCGTCATTGCCGATGAACGCCCAGTTCATGTAACCGCCGTCGCCGCGGTTGCGAATGGTCGAATCCCCCTGGAAGACCCAGATCCGGAATATGTCGTAGCCGGAGGGCTCCTTCTTCTCCTTGTCCAGGAAATGGTTGAGCTTGTAGGTGGTGTCGATCAACACCCCCTTCATGTCGGACTTGTACTCGTTCTTGAACCACTCGGTGTCATACAGGTCGGTGCCCACGGTCTTGAACACCATGACGTTGAACCCGGGAAACCTCGCGCTCAACTTCGACGCGGTGCTCTGGGTGAACTCCGCGTTGTCCAGCTTGTTGAGGTTGGCGGCGTTGCGCATGAGCCTGATCGTGTCGAAGGCGGAGCCGATCAGCGCGGTCATGCAGTTGCCGCCGCCCGGCGAGGCCGGGGTGCCGCAGGTCTTGTCCACGGGGGCTGCCGCAGGCGCGGCCTGGGCCTGTGCGCTCAGGCCGGAGACCATGGCGACTGCGGCGATCCCGCAGGCCAGGGCGCGTTTGAGGCGGGACAGGGATTTCATATCGGATTCATCTTTCTGGTCGGCAAAGATGGATCGTAGGTTCCGGAATCCTCCGTCCCGCGACTCCATACGGAATCCATATGGCGGGCCGGGAGGTCTTGACGCCTTTTCACGCTCCGCCCCGGAACGGTGGACTCCGCGGACCGCGCACAATGCCGGTGGCCGGCCGTGGAAAGGCCGAGGACCCGCGCCGGGCGGGTCAAGCCGGCGCCCTCGGCGGGGACCTGTCCGCTGGTCCACACGATCGTGGCTGGCGCGTCCGGGGGGTGCTGCCGCTGCGACCGGGCCGGACGGGGCGGGGCTGACGGGTTTCTGACGGTCCGGAGGTTGCCTGCCGTCTGTCGGTGGGTGGGGCTAGGGTGTGAGCTGCGGCCACGCCGGTGGGTACCGGTGGCCGCACCGGCGTTTCCGTCGCCAGTGCCATGGCGACGGACGCGGACGCAGAAGATGGGAGGGCCTGCGAAGTGTCGACAACGTCAGAGTTCCGTGGCTTCGACCTGGTGCGGCGTGGTTACGAGCGCCAGCAAGTCGACCGCTACCTCAGTGCCTTGTCCGAAGCCGGTTCACCGCCGCCCCCGCCGGCGTTCGAGGTCGTGTGGCGGGGCTACGACCGCGAGCAGGTCGACGCGCGCATCGCGGACCTCCTGCGCGGCAGGGGCGCCAGGGGCTAGATCAGGCGGGCTGGATCCTCGGCAGCTCGGTTGAGACCAGTTCGGCGGCGCGTACGGGGTCGCCGTCCGCGCGGGTGAGCAGTGCCTCGATGTCGTAGCCCGTCGGCTCCGGGGCGGCGTGGATGTCGAGGGAGCGGCCCCAGCCGAAACGTTCCATCGCGACGGCGGCGTCCAGGTCGGGACGGAGCCGGTGGAGTGTGCGGACGAGCTCCCAGGCGAAGGCGTCCAGGCGGGCCCGCCGCACCGGGTTGCAGGCGTTCACGGCGTCGGTGGTCCAGTCGTCGCCGGGCTCGTACTCCGGGAGGGGCGGCAGGAGTTCGGGGGCGCCCGTGATCGGCTCCGCGCTGAAGGTGAGGGCGTGTGCGCCCTCGGGGTTGCCGACCAGTTCGGCCAGGAGCGGGATGACGCGGGGGTCGCGCCGACCGGCCAGTCCGTGGATCGCTTCCATCCGGGTCTCGTCGTGCTCGTCGGCCGTCCGCGCCCAGAGCGCGGCCCGGATCGCGGGGCTGTCCGCCCCGGACTGGACGCCGAGGGTGAACGTCGCCCAGTCGCGGACGTGCGGGTTCTGGTCCTGGGTCAGCCCGATGAGGGTGTGGATGTCCGGCCCGTCCGGCAGGCCGGTGAGGACCTCCGCGAACGAGCGGGCCACCTCCTCGCGGACCTCGGCGGCGGGGTGCCCGGCGAGGGCGACGAGGACGGGGACGGCGCGCGGGTCGCGCGTCTTCTCGATCGCGCGCGCCAGGGAGCTCAGCACGCCGCCCTCGGTCTCCCGCTGGGCGAGGGCGACGAGCGCGGTGGCCGTCTCGGTGCGGACTGCCTCGTGGTGGTAGTTGGTGTCGCGCAGCAGGTCGCAGCCCACCGCGCGCTCGATCGGATCGGCGGAGCCGATGAGCTCCAGGCCGAGCGGCAGCGCCGCCTCGTCGGCCGCCGCCTGCCACAGCACCGGTGCGTACTCGTTCCAGCCGTCGTGGTCGTCCGGGTCGTCCGAGGCGGTGATGGCGCGCTTTGCCGACAGTGCCCGCGTGACCAGTTCCGCCACGGTGTCCGTTTCCATGCGGGCATTCTGGTGCACGAAACCGCGAGTGCGCGCGGGAATTGTCGGCCCGACCGCGCCTCCGGTCCTCGGCCGCGTCGGCGCCGGTTCGTCACCCGATCGGGGGATTCGGGTCGACTGCGGCGTGGCGGAGGGGGACCCGAGCGGGAGACTCGGCGCGAACTCCCCATGATCGCAGCGGTTTTCGAGATGTGTGGAAGGACTTGTGTGATGAACAGGACCCGTGTCGTCCTCGCAGGGGTGCTCGCGGCGGGCGCCGTGGTGGCGGGGGTGCCGTCGGCATCGGCGGACAACGCTCCGACGGTGAAGATCGTGGCATCGGACTGGTCGAAGGACGGGTGGATCGCGAAGGCGGCCTGCCCCGCCGGTTACGGTCTGGTCGGCGGCGGCCAGGACGCCCACCTCGCCACCAACGGCTTCGGCGCGCTCAGCGACGGCGTCGAGGCCAACGCCCCTGACCCGAACAGCGCCAACACCTGGATGGTGCAGGCCAAGAGCAGCTCGGTCCGGGCCATCGCGATGTGCGCCAAGGGCGCGCCCGTGCCCACCGTCGTCGCCTCCGACTGGTCCAAGGACCACTGGATCGCCACGGCGACCTGCCCCGCGGGCCGGCACCTGATCGGCGGCGGCCAGGACGCCCGCCTGCAGACCATGGCCACCGGCGACGTCGACGACGACGTCGAGCTGAACGCCCCCGACGCGAACACCCCTGACACCTGGTCCGTCCAGGCCAAGAAGGGTCAGGCGCGCGCCCTGGCGCTGTGCGCCGCCGGAGCCCCCGCGGTGAAGGTGGTCGTCTCCGCCTGGTCGAAGGACGGGTGGATCGCGAAGGCGGCGTGCCCGAGCGGCACCGGCCTGGTCGGCGGCGGCCAGGACGCCCGCCTGGACACCAACGGCTTCGGTGCGCTCAGCGACGGCATCGAGGCCAACGGTCCGGCCCCCGACAGCGCCAACACCTGGATGGTCCAGGCCAAGAGCGGGCCCGTGCGCTCCTTCGCCATGTGCGTCGCCGGCGCGCCCGTGCCCACCGTGGTCGCCTCCGACTGGTCCAAGGACGGCCAGCAGGTCCGCGCGGCCTGTCCTCAGGGCACGCAGCTCGCCGGCGGCGGCCAGGACGCCCGTCTGCGGACCATGGCCACCGGCGATGTCGACGACGACGTCGAACTCAACGCCCCCGACCCCCAGAACCCGAACGCCTGGACGGTCCGCGCGCACAGCGGCCAGAGCCGCGCCCTGGCCATGTGCACCCCCTGACCGTCTCGCGACGGTCGGCCTGCCCGCAGCACGACCCCGGGTGACCCGGGCCGTGCTGCGGGCAGGGGCTCGGAGTCGGGACTCGGCATTCTCGGACCGGCGCAGGGAAGTACCCCTGGAAAGGATCTTGACGTGGTCATGAGCAGGCGTGATCATGGCGGGGCACCGCGCAACACTGATGTGTACGAAGGACGTTGAAGGCGGTCGGCCTTGACGAAAGGGAGTTGGTGGACGTAACGAGGTTGTGGGTCCGTTGGTGCCGATCCGTTCGCTCGGGTGCGGCCCTCGCGGCGGGATGGTTCGGCCATGGCCGGGCTGCGGCCGACGGCCCCCCGGTGGCGCCGATGCTGCTCGCCGCCGCCCGGAACAACTCGTCCTGGTGCGAGGCGATGTGTCGGGCGCACGGGTTCTCCGGAGAAATCTCCGACGTCGCGTGGGTGAATCTGAAGAAGAGCCTCACGTACTACCCGAACCTGGTGATCCTGAGCCCGACGATGTCCGGCTCGGAGGTTCTCGACGTCCTGCGGGAGGCGCCGCTGGGACCGCTTTTCGTCAAGGACAGTTTCGCCAACGCCGACCTCCTCCCGGGGAACTACCGGGTTCTCATCGAGGCGGAGTGGATCCACCGGCCGGCCGCCGTCGCGGCCCCGGCGCCGGTGGCGTCACGGGGCGGTGCCGACCAGCGGTGGCGGCGTGTCACCGGCGCCGATGGGTTGCGGACGTGGGAGCAGGCATGGGCGGGTGGCGGCGACACCTCGGTGAACACGTTCCCCGAAACCCTTCTGCTCGATGACGACGTGGTCTTCCTCGGGGGATTCTCGGGCGACAGCCTGGTGGCGGGAGCCGTGCTCCACCTGAGCCACGGTGTGGCGGGGGTGACGAACGTCTTCGGCCCCCCGGGGGAATCCGCCCGGACCTGGGCCGGTCTCGTCTCCTGTGCTCACGAGGAGGCGCCGGGAGTCGACCTGGTCGGATACGAGCGGGACGCGGAGCTGGCGGCCGCCGAGGCGAACGGATTCGCGCCGCTGGGGCCGGTCCGGATCTGGCAGCAGATCGCCGAAAGCCAATAGACACCTGCCCGTTCCGCGCGGAGGGGTGCAGAAGAAGTCCGATGAAGTCCACGGGGAGATCAGGAATGAACTCAGCAACCGAGAGAGAACTCGGCGCCGCACGCAGAGCCCTGCGTTTCACCATCCGCTACCTCAGCTATCCGATCCTCATGGTGCTGACGCTCGGGGCATCCATCACCCTGGTCGACACCTCGTTCCCGCAGTGGGCCATCGTGCCGATGGTCACCCTGTTCGCCTCGGTGTACGTGGCCGTCCTGGAGCGGGTCCAGCCGTTCTACGAGGGCTGGAACCGCTCGCGCAAGGACGTCGTCTCGGACGCCACCTCCAGCCTGGTGGCCCTGCTGGTGGTCGCCCGGCTGATCGAGCCGCTGTTCCTCTCGGTCCTGTTCGCCGGATCCGTCCTGCTCTCCGAAGAGCTGGACAGCACGTTGTGGCCGACGAGTTGGCCTCCCGTCGCCCAGGCCGCGCTGGCGCTCCTGGTGGGAGAGTTCTTCTACTACTGGATGCATCGCTGGATTCACGGTTCGCGGGTCTTCTGGCGCTTCCACGCGGTGCACCACAGCTCGGAGCGGCTCTACTGGCTCAACTCCGCCCGGTTCCACCCCGTCGACTTCTTCCTCGACGACGTGGCGATCGTCTTCCCGCTGGCCTTGACCGGGTGGACGCTGCACAGCCTCTCCGGCCTGATCATCCTGCTGACCTTCTACAACTGCCACGGCGTCACCATGCACTCCAACATGGACGTCCGGCTGGGCCCGCTGAACTACCTGGTGCCCGGACCGGAGGGGCACCGCTGGCACCACTCCAGGGACCTGCGCGAGGCCAACAAGAACTTCGGCGGCAAGGTCGTCGTGTGGGATCTGCTGTTCGGGACCTTCTACCTGCCCGCTGACCGGATGCCGCCCGAGGACATCGGCCTGGCCGACCAGGTCCGGCTGCCGGACTCCTACGTCGGCCTGCTGCTGGCTCCGTTCCGCTGGTCCAAGCTTCCGCTGCGCAAGACCGAACCGGCTTCCGGTGCCGTCCTGGTCGAGGAAAAAGCGGGCACCGCCTGATCCTCCGCCGGGGCTGCGCAGGAAGTCGGGCCGGCCGACTTCCTGCGCAGTCGGGCGTCGGACGGGTTGAGCCGGCCCCTCTCGGAGGCCAGGGGTTCAGTTGACCGGCAGGCCGTCGTTCTCCCGTCGGGAGGCCGGGCCGAGCAAGGTACGTGCGACGTCCTCCAGCGATCCGAGCAGCGGGTTGGGATCGTCGGCGCGCGTGACGAGCACGACCTCGCAGGGATCGATGTCGACGACGGGCACCAGGGCGATGTCCTCGCGCACAGCGGCGCGTCGATCGCCGGCAGGGAAGACCGCGACGCAGTGGCCGGTGGCGATGAGTTCCAGCTTGTCCTCGAAGCTGTCGTCGATCGCGGGCGGGGGTGGTGCCGGGCGGTTGCCGACGGGCTTGGGCATGCTCCAGAGCACCGGAGTGCTGACGCAGGCGACCAGTTCCTCGTCCGACAGAGCCCGTGCGCTGACGGTCTTCTCGTTCGCCAGGCGGTGACCTGTCGACGTGACCAGCACCCGCGACTCCTCGTGGAGTTCGGTCACCCGGAAGCCGTCCGTGGGCAGGGGCAGGGGCCTGTACGCGACGAGGGCGTCGACCCGCCCCTCGGCGAGGGCGTGCGTGTCCCGCCAGTCGAGGTGCCTGGTGCGGACCTGGCCGTCAGGGTGCCGGCGGCGCAGTTCCTGCACACAGGCGGTGATGACCAGTCCTTCGGCGTAGCCGACGGTGATGGTACGGGGCTGGACGGCGGCCCTGGCCGTGCGAGCGGCTTGCTCGGCCTCCTGGAGCAGTGTCCGGGCCCTGGAGAGGAAGGCCTGACCGGCGTCGGTGAGGCTGCTGCCCTGCGGCGAGCGGTCGAACAGCCGGACCCCGAGCTGAGTCTCCAGTCGCTGGATCTGACGGCTCAGCGAAGGCTGCGCCAGGTGGAGCCTGGTGGCGGCCCGGCCGAAGTTGCCGTACTCCGCCACGACCGTGAAGTAGCGGACGAGCCGCAGGTCGAGGTCCATTCGCCCAGGGTACGTCGCACGCCGTCATGCGCCTGGGGCATGGCGGCATGCGGAACAGGTCTTGGACGGGGTGTGCGGGTGGGCAGTTGGCTTGAGGGCATGACCACTTATGACGGCAAGAAGATCGTGATCACGGGCGGAAGCAGCGGTATCGGCCTGGCTGCGGCCCGGTTGTTCGCGGACGGTGGGGCGCACGTACTGATCACCGGCCGTACCCGGGCCACCCTGGACGCCGCGCTGGAGCACCTGGGGGACAAGGCGGTCGCCGTCCGCAGCGACGCCGCGTCCCTGACGGACATCAAGGCGCTGGCCGGCACGGTCCGGGAGCGGTTCGGCGCGGTGGACGCGCTGTTCGTCAACGCCGGCGTCACCGCGTCCGCGCCGTTCGACTCGACGACGGAGGAGATGTACGACGCGCTGTTCGGCGTCAACGCCAAGGGCCCGTACTTCACGGTGCAGGCGTTGGCGCCGCTGTTGCGCGAGGGGAGCGGTGTGGTCCTCACGACGTCGGTGGTGAACGTCCTGGGCCTCGACGCGCTCAGTGTCTACTCGGCGAGCAAGGCGGCCCTGCGGTCGATGACGCGCACCCTGGCCCGCGAGTTGCTGCCGCGCAAGGTACGGGTCAACGCCGTGAGCCCCGGACCGATCGACACGGGCATCCTGGACCGCTCCGTGCCTGCCGACGCCGTCGAGGTGATGAAGGACGCCTATCGGAGCACGAACCCGATGCAGCGGCTGGGGGCGCCCGAGGAAGTGGCCGCCGCGGTGGCGTACTTGGCGTTCGGCGCGACCTTCTCGACGGGGGCGGAGTTCCCTGTCGACGGAGGGGCTTCGCAACTCTAAAGCTTGTTGCAGAAGGCTCGGGGTGGGGCGTCTCGCGATCCGCCGGCTGTTCGGGGCGCCCGCAACGGCCGGCGCAAGAGGCCATTCGGGCGGGGAAAACGCAACTTCGACAGGGGCCGCGGAGGCGGCTACCTTCACCCCTGGTTCTCGGCGATCGCCCACGGTCGTACGGGAGTTCTCTCGGGCCGCGCCACCCGTGGCCGGGCCCACAGCAGGCACTTCCAACCAGGGAGAGACGCATGGCTCATCTTGCGCTGTACACGTTCGGTGTCCTGAAGTCACCTCTCGCCGATCCCGCCCCTCTCACGCGCGAACTCCACGACACCGGCGAGACCGTCTACCGGACGATCAGCCGGCACCCCGGGTACCTCGCTCATGCCGAAGCGGCGGGCGGCGGCCAGGGCCCGCATTTCGACCTGGACTGGGGCGCATGGGGAGAGTTCGCCGTGCCGGCCTGGTACGGCAAGGGCCGTACGGCGGACACCACCGCCCTGGCCGCGACCCTCTCGCTCTGGACCGACCCGCACTCCGCCTTCGACGCCATCTACACCGGCCTGCACCGTGAGGCGCTGAACAGGCGTTACGACTGGTTCGAGAGGACAGGACGCCCGGCCTACGTGTTCTGGTGGGTCTCCGACGGCGTGATACCCACCTGGCAGGACGGGGTTTCGAGGCTGGAACAGCTCCACGACCACGGCTCCGCGCCGCACGCCTTCACCTTCCACCACGCGTTCGCCCCGGACGGAACTCCGACCAGGCCGAGGCCCGGAGTGTGACCGCCGACAGGTGGAACCCGGCCGGGCATGGCGTAACTAGCGCAGACGTGTCGCCGTCCGGACGAAGTCGGCGACGGCCCTGGACCGGCTGTGCGGTGGCCAGGCGATCACGGTGGTGACCTTCGGCGCGTCCAGCACGGGCACGGCCGCGAGGTCACCGTGCAGCTGGGCTCGGCACGACTCCGGCGAGACCGCGCAAGCCCGGCCGAGCGCGACGAGCTGCAACAGCTGTGCGTGGTCGCGGACCTGGGGCCCGGGGCCGGGTGGGTAGGTGCCGTCGGGGCTGGGCCAGCGCGGCAGGGGCAGGCCCGGAAGCCCCGTGATGTCGGCCATGTGCACATGGTCCCGGTCGGTGAGCGGATGCCCGGCCGGCAGGACCACCACCTGGCCCTCCGTGCCGAGTACTTCGGTGTGGAGCCTGGCCGTCGAGTCGAACGGCCGGTGCAGCAGCGCCACGTCGGCCCGGCCCTCGAACAGAAACCGTGCCTGCTCGGCCGGGCCGCACAGGATGACGTCGACGGGGACTGCGCCGGGTTCGGCGGCGTACGCGTCGAGCAGTTCCGCCAGCAGTTCGCTGGACGCGCTGGCCTTCGTGACCAGGACCAGGCCGGGCCGGCCGGTGGGGGAGGCGGCGGCGCGGCGGGTCCGACGCTCGGCGGCGTCGACCGCCTCCAGGGCCGCCCGACCCTCGACCAGCAGGACCGAGCCGGCCCCGGTCAGCGTGACGGTGCGACTGGTCCGATCCAGCAGCGTTGCCCCGAGCCGGCGTTCGAGCTGCTGGATCGCCCGTGACAGCGGCGGTTGCGCGATCCCGAGGCGCTGCGCGGCGCGCCCGAAGTGCAGCTCCTCGGCGACAGCGACGAAGTAGCGCAGTTCCCGGGTCTCCATCCGGCCACGGTACTCCGGATCAATACCCGGACGGTATCGGTGTCGACCCGATCGGTCTTGGACCCCGACCGGGGGCCGACGGCAGCATGGCCCCATGAGCGAACGAACGACTGCGCTGGTCACCGGCGCGAACAAGGGAATCGGCTACGAGATCGCCGCGGGCCTGGGCGCACTCGGCTGGAGGGTCGGCGTCGGCGCCCGCGACGACCGGCGCCGCGAGGCCGCGGTGGAGAGGCTGCGCGCGGCCGGCGTCGACGCGTTCGGCGTACCGCTGGACGTGACCGACGACGCGAGCGCGACCGCCGCCGCCCGGCTGATCGAGGAACGCGCCGGGCGCCTCGACGTGCTCGTCAACAACGCGGCCATCACCGGCGGCATGCCCCAGGAACCCACCCGGGTCGACCCCGCCACCATCCGGACGGTCGTGGAGACCAACGTGATCGGCGTCATCCGCGTCACCAACGCGATGATGCCGCTGCTGCGGCGCTCCGCCTCGCCGCGGATCGTGAACATGTCCAGCAGCGTCGGCTCCCTCACCCGCCAGTCAGGAGCCGCCGCCGAGCAGACGGCGGGTCCGGTGGCCGTGGCGTACGCGCCGTCGAAGACGTTCCTGAACGCCGTCACCCTCCAGTACGCCCGGGAGTTGAGCGGCACGAAGATCCTGATCAACGCCGGCTGCCCCGGCTACGTCGCGACCGACCTCAACGGCTTCCGCGGCGTGCGCACCCCCGAACAGGGCGCGGCGATCGCCATCAAGCTCGCGACCCTGCCCGACGACGGCCCGACCGGTCAGTTCTTCGAGGACGCCGGCGTAGTGCCCTGGTGATGCGCACGAGGGCCTCACCCGCCGGGGTGAGGCCGCCTCGCCGCCCGCGCCATCTGGGCCCGTTGGTTGTTCGGCGCAGGAAGTCGGGTCGGCCGACTTCCTGCGTCGTGGTGTGTCCAGTGCTGTGACCGGGATGGTCCGACGTGATCGGAAGGCGGCTCGCGGGACGAGCACGCGCGCAACGGCTGGTATTACTGGGGCATGCAGGAAGAGACGGCACGCTCCGCGATCGACACCTTCATCTCCGCGTTCAACGCCTCGGACGACAGCTATGTGACTGCCCTGCTCTCCCAGGCCCTGACCTCGGACGTGGTCTTCTGGGGGCCGTTGGGTCGCAGCGAAGGAATCGCGGCGGTCGAGCAGTTCGTGCTGGACATCCGGCACCACCCGGCGGGGGCCGGCACGATGGCGCGCTGCTCGGCGGTGGACATGCCTGGCGAGTGGGCCCGGTACCAGTGGGTCTTCACCACGCCGGACGGAGGCCCCCGCCTGGCGGGAACGGACGTCGTCCATCTGCGGCGGAGCCTCATCGACCAGGTCATCGTCTTTGCGGGGGAGATCGAGCCGTCCGACTCCTGAGTCGTCCTGCTGGCGCTGTCCCTCTGGTGAACTCGTCTCCCGTTGGTTGTTTGGCGCAGGAAGTCGGGCTGGTCGACTTCCTGCGCCGTGGTGTGTCTAGGCGTGGTGGTCGAACTCGCCGGCCTTGGCCGCCTGGAGGAAGACGGCGAAGTGGGCGGGGGTGGTGGGGATGGTGAGGTGGCCCTCGTCGGACTCGCGGAGTTCGACCGTCCCGTCGACCGTGCGGACCTCCACGCACTCGTTAGAAGCCCCGCTGAAGCTGGACTTCTGCCACTCGGAGTCACGCATACTTGCCTCGCATTTCATCCTCAACGGATTGGATGAACTCCCGCGACTCGGTCTCGGCGAGCGCGACGGTGTCCAGGTGCTCGAATACTGCTCGATGGCGGGCCAGGCCTGCCGGGGAGTCGAAGAACATCACTCCCACCGCAGTATCCATCTGGAGCGTAGCGAGCTCAGGCACGGGGCCTTCGACGAACATGATGTTCTCGCCCCCGCCGGGGAAGGTGTCGAGATCGAAAGGCACGACGCGGACCGAGAGTCGGCCAGACAGGGAGTCCTTGATGAGGCTGGCGAGCTGATCGGCGAGGACCCGAGGTCCCCCGAACTGCATTCGCAGGGCTGCCTCGTGGATGAAGGAGACGTAGGGCGCCCCGCGTAGCTGGACCTCTTGTTGCCTCTGCATGCGGAATGTGGTCCTGGCATCGAGGTCATGGTTGGGGATGGACGGAGCAAACCGGGAGAACACTGCAGCCGCATAGGCCTCGGTCTGTTGCAGTCCGGGGATGTAGGTCGTGGCCCATGTCGAGATCCTGTGTGCGCTTGCCTCAAGCTCTGCGATCTCCAGGAAGTCGATGGACAGGGCGCCGCGATACTTCTCCCACCAGCCCTTTCCTCGTTCGACAGCTATATCGGCGAGGGCGTCGATGAGCGGTGTGTTGGAGCAGCCGCAGGCTTCGGCGACCGTGCGCAGCCGTTCGGCGCTGACGCCGATTTTTCCGTTCTCCATCTGTGTCACCTGAGTTGGTGCCAAGCCGAGCTCACGAGCGAGTTGACTGCCGCCGAGTCCTGCCTGCTCTCGCATCTTTCGCATTTCTGCCCCCAGCCGACGTTGGCGCAGGGTCGGTTCGCGGCGAAGCGGCATGGTGTCCTCTCGATGGGGCGCTTGGGACCAGTCTGCCGCGCTTCGCACGGAAGAGGGAACCTGAGCCAGGTCGCCTTCAATTGAAGTCAGACTGCGCTATGGTCGATGTCACAGCGATCCGACGGATCGTCAACAAAGCCCTATTGCTGGGCTTTCGGCGGCATGCCGCCGGTTCTTCCCTCACCATCACGCCTCGGGAGAACTCCCATGCGTCACCTCAACACGCCCTCCCTCGCCATCTCCCGCCAGTCGCTCCGCGACGCGATGGGTCGTTGCGGGTACCCGACCTCGGTCACCGACGACGCCGAACTCGCGCTCGTGGAACTGCTCGTCAACGCCTGGCGGCACGGCGGCACCCCTGCGCCGCTCGTCCTCATCCTCGCCGTCGGCTCCACCCTCCGGGTGTCCGTCAGCGACGAGAGCCCGATCCTCCCCGAGAAGCAACAGCCGGCGCCCCTCGCCCAGTCCGGCCGGGGCCTCCAACTCATCGAAGGACTCACCCACCGCTGGGGCGTGGACCCCCAGGAACGCGGCAAGTCCGTCTGGTTCGAGCTGGACGCCGCCTGATGCCCTTCCCCCTCCCTCGCCGTCGCCCCATGCTGCCGACCGACCCCCGGATCCGGCACTACACCGACGACCACATCCACACGCTCCTCGCCGAAGTCCAGGAACGTGGCCGGAGGTTCGGCCTGATCTGGCCCTCGGCCACCACCGACAAGACCATCGACGGCCGCATCCTCGTCCGCTTCAACGCCGCCCCCGCCTCCACCCTCCTCAACCTCCTCTCCCTCCTCCTCGCCGCCGAGCGAGGCGACGACTCGTGCGTTTCCTGATCGCCACCGCCTTCGCCGTCCTCCTCGCCCTGGCGATCGCCACGGTCGCCCTCGGTGTCATCACGGCTCTCAAGGCGACCCCGCCCGACGAGGACAACTAACCCCCCAGCCCCTGACCCCCACCCCCCAGCCCCCACCCCCCAGCCCCCGCCGCCCAGCCGTCGGGGGCTAAGGGACGATTGGGCACGTGGCACAGCGGAGATACGAGTACGCCCCGGCAGGCACCCTGCCCGGGCTGTTGCAGCGCGGCCGGGGCCTCGGCGCGCAGATGGCGGCGGAGGACCCGGCGGCAGCCGCCGAGCTGGTCTACGGGTGCATCCGCTGGGACTGGCGCTGGGACCGAGAGGCGGACGACCGGCACCTCTACCTGGCGCGGCTCGTCCGGGACCTGGAACTGCCGGTCGGACCGATCGTCGAACTGCTGGCCGGGGACGAGGACACCTGCCTGCGGGCCACCGGAGTCCTGGAGCTGCTGGCGCTCGGCGGCTCCGCCGAGGCCCGGGCCGCACTCCGCTCCCACGTCGGCGAGGGCGAGCACCGGGCGGCCGGGCAGGACGTCCGGAAGCGGCGCGGCCCCCGCGGCTCGACGGACCCGGCCCCCGGGCGGCACAGCGCGAGCCCGTGCACCCTGCCGCCGGAGCACGGCGGCGGCGCGAGTGATCCGTCCGTGGCGACGGGCGAGCTGGAGCGGCAGTGGGCGGCCCAGGAGTGGTGCGGCCCGGTGCACACCGCCCGGGGCCTGGCCCGGTTCGGCCCCGAAGCCGCCGGGGCCGCGTCGCTGCTGCGCCGCTTCTGGCTGTGGACACCGCACTCCTCCGAGCGCCCCGCCTACCTGGAGGCACTGGCCGCCGTCGCCCCCGCCGGGCTGGCCGAGGTGTACACCGAATGCCTCTGGGACTGCGAGGCCGACGCCCGCCTGCTGGCCGTCGCGCACGCCCCCGACCGCCCCCACGTCCGCGATCGCCTCGCCCACCTGCGGGACGATCCGATGGAGCGGCCGGAGGTTCGCGAGGCCGCCGGGGCGCGACTCGCCGGGCTGAGCTCGGGAGGCTCCGAGCCGGAGGGAGCCGCCTCCGAAGGGGAGCTAGAGTAGACGGGTGAACGTGTGAGTGATGGTCCGGACCCCACGAGGTGGTCCGGGCCACATCCGTTTCCAGGCACCTTCCGTGACCTGCGCGTACCCGCGCGTTCGCCGGCCCACCAGACCCGCACTCGCCTCCGGAGGCCCCGCCTTGAGCGATCAGCCGTTCGCGCATCTGCACGTCCACACCGAGTACTCGATGCTGGACGGTGCCGCCCGGCTGAAGCAGATGTTCAAGGAGGTCGAGCGGCTGGGCCAGACCCACGTCGCGATGACCGACCACGGGAACATGTACGGCGCCGCCGAGTTCCACAAGCAGGCGACCGCCGCCGGGATCACCCCGGTGATCGGCATCGAGGCGTACGTCGCGCCGGAGTCCCGCTCCAACACCAAGCGCATCCTGTGGGGCCAGCCGCACCAGAAGCGGGACGACGTCTCCGCCTCCGGCGCCTACACCCACAAGACCATCTGGGCCCGTAACAAGGAGGGCCTGCACAACCTCTTCAAGCTGACCTCGCGCTCCTACGCCGAGGGCTGGCTGGTGAAGTGGCCCCGGATGGACAAGGAGCTGATCTCCGACCTGTCCGGCGGCCTGATGGCCACCACCGGCTGCCCGTCCGGCGAGGTGCAGACCCGGCTGCGCCTGGGCCAGTTCGACGAGGCGGTGAAGTCGGCCGCCGACTACCAGGACATCTTCGGCAAGGAGAACTACTTCCTGGAGCTGATGGACCACGGCCTCGACATCGAGAAGCGGGTCCGCGACGGGCTGCTGGAGATCAGCAAGAAGCTGAACATCCCCCCGGTCGTCACCAACGACTCGCACTACACCACCGAGGCCGACGCCGGGGCGCACGACCTGCTGCTCTGCGTGCAGACCGGCAAGAACCTCTCGGACCCGGACCGCTTCCGCTTCGACGGCACCGGCTACTACATCAAGTCGGCCGCCGAGATGTACGCCCTGGACTCCTCGGACGCCTGGCAGGAGGGCTGCCGCAACAGCCAGCTCCTCGTCGCCTCCCGGGTCGACACCGAGGGCATGTTCAAGTTCCGCAACCTCATGCCGCGCTTCCCGATCCCGGAGGGCTTCGAGTCCGAGGCGGACTTCTTCAAGTCCCAGGTGTGGAAGGGCATGGACTGGCGCTTCCCGGGCGGGTACGACGAGGAGCACAAGAAGCTCGCCGAGTACGAGATGGACACCATCATCCAGATGGGGTTCCCGGCGTACTTCCTCGTGGTCGCCGACTTCATCATGTGGGCCAAGCAGCAGGGCATCGCGGTGGGCCCCGGCCGTGGTTCGGCGGCCGGCTCGCTGGTCGCGTACGCGATGGGCATCACCGACCTCGACCCCATCCCGCACGGCCTGATCTTCGAGCGCTTCCTCAACCCCGAGCGCATCTCCATGCCCGATGTCGACATCGACTTCGACGAGCGCCGGCGCGGTGACGTGATCCGGTACGTGACCGAGAAGTGGGGATCCGACAAGGTCGCCATGATCGTCACGTACGGCACCATCAAGGCGAAGGCCGCCATCAAGGACTCCTCGCGCGTCCTCGGCTACCCGTACGCGATGGGCGACCGGATCACCAAGGCGATGCCGCCGGACGTGATGGGCAAGGGCATCCCGCTGTCCGGCATCACGGACACCAGCCACCCGCGCTACAGCGAGGCCGGCGAGATCCGGGGGCTCTACGAGACCGACCCGGATGTGAAGAAGGTCATCGACACCGCGCGCGGCATCGAGGGCCTGATCCGCCAGCCCGGCGTGCACGCGGCCGGCGTCATCATGTCCGCCGAGCCGCTGACCGACCACATCCCGGTCTGGACCCGGCACACCGACGGCGTCACCATCACGCAGTTCGACTACCCCACCTGCGAGGGCCTCGGCCTTCTCAAGATGGACTTCCTCGGCCTGCGCAACCTGACGATCATGGACGACGCCGTCAAGGCGATCGAGAAGAACAAGGGCATCAAGATCAACCTGCTTGATCTGCCCCTGGACGACAAGCCGACCTACGAGCTGCTGGCCCGCGGCGACACGCTCGGCGTCTTCCAGCTCGACGGCGGCCCCATGCGCTCGCTGCTGCGCCTCATGAAGCCCGACAACTTCGAAGACATCTCCGCCGTCCTCGCGCTGTACCGACCGGGCCCGATGGGCGTCAACTCGCACACCAACTACGCGCTGCGCAAGAACGGCCAGCAGGAGATCACCCCGATCCACCCGGAGCTGGAGAAGCCCCTGGAGGAGATCCTCAAGCCGACGTACGGCCTGATCGTCTACCAGGAGCAGGTGCAGAAGGCCGCCCAGATCCTCGCCGGCTACTCGCTCGGCCAGGCCGACCTGCTGCGCCGGGCCATGGGCAAGAAGAAGAAGGAGATCCTGGAGGCCGAGTTCGTGCCCTTCCAGAAGGGCTGCCGGGACCACGGCTACTCGGACGCGGCGATCCAGGCGGTGTGGGACGTCCTGGTCCCCTTCTCCGGTTACGCGTTCAACAAGGCGCACACCGCCGGGTACGGGCTGGTCTCGTACTGGACGGCCTACCTCAAGGCGAACTACCCGGCCGAGTACATGTCCGGCCTGCTGACGTCCGTCAAGGACGACAAGGACAAGTCGGCGATCTACCTCAACGAGTGCCGCAAGATGGGCATCCAGGTGCTGCCGCCGGACGTCAACGAGTCGGACTCGGACTTCACCCCGCACGGTGACACGCTCGTCCGGTTCGGCCTCACCGCGATCCGCAACGTCGGCGGCCCCGTCGTCGAGTCGATGATCCGCACCCGCAAGTCGAAGGGGAAGTTCAGCTCCTTCCCGGACTTCCTCGACAAGGTGGAGTCGGTGGTCTGCAACAAGCGGACCGTCGAATCGCTGATCAAGGCGGGCTCCTTCGACTCGCTCGGGCACACCCGCAAGGGCCTCAGCGCGCAGTTCGAGCCGATGATCGACAACGTCGTCGGGGTCAAGCGCAAGGAGGCCGAGGGCCAGTTCGACCTGTTCGGCGGGGACGCCGTCTCCGACGAGCCCAGCTTCGGCCTCGACGTCGTCTTCTCCGAGGAGGAGTGGGAGAAGTCCTTCCTGCTCACCCAGGAGCGCGAGATGCTCGGCCTGTACGTCTCCTCGCACCCGCTGCACGGCATCGAGCACGTGCTCGCCGACAAGGCGGACTGCGCGGTGGCCGACCTCGCCGAACGGCCCGACGGCACCATCGTCACCATCGGCGGCATCATCTCGGGCCTCCAGCGCAAGATGACCAAGCAGGGCAACGCCTGGGCGATCGCGACCGTCGAGGACCTCGCGGGCTCGATCGACTGCATGTTCTTCCCCGCCAGCTACCAGCTGGTCTCGGCCCAACTCGTCGAGGACGCCGTGGTGTTCGTGCGCGGCAAGCTGGACAAGCGGGAGGACGTGCCGCGACTGATGGGGATGGAGCTGTCCGTCCCGGACCTGTCGAACGCGCACGCCGAGGCGCCGATCATCATCAACATCCCGAGCGTGAAGATCACCCCGCCGCTGATCGCCCGGCTCGGCGAGGTGCTGGGCAGCCACCGGGGCACCACGGAGGTCCGGGTGCGGCTGGAGGGCCGCAACAAGACGACCGTGCTGCGGCTGGACCGGCACCGGGTGAAGTCGGACCCGGCGCTGTTCGGGGACCTCAAGCAGCTGCTCGGGCCGAGCTGCCTGGCGGGCTGACGTGCGCCTGATCCCCCGTGCCTCTCGGCGAGGCGCGGGGGATCAGCCGTGCCCGCCCAGGCCCGGGGGGACGGCCGTGTGCAGGGCGGAGACGAAGGCCGAGATGGCCGGGTGCGAACCGGCTCCCGCCCGGAAGGCGGCCCGGGTGCGGCGGTACATCGGCAGCCGGGTGAGGACCACGCCGGGCGGGGGCTGCGCGGCGCCCAGCTGCGGGACCAGGGCCACGCCCTGGCCGGCCGCCACCAGGGCCAGGACGGTCGCGAAGTCGTCGATCTGGTGCCGGATCCGGGGCGCGAACCCGGCGGCCTCGCAGGCCCGGACGGCCATGCTGTGGCAGAGCGTGCCCCGCGGCGCCATGATCCACGGCGCGCCGCGCTGCTCGGCGACGGTGCCCGGGGCGCGGGCCGCCAGGTACATCGGCTCGGTGAACACCGGGCGGGTCACCGCCAGGCCCGGCTCCGGATCGGCCGGGACGAGGTCGTACTCGTGGACCAGCGCGACGTCCAGCTCGCCCGCGCGCAGCGCCGCCGCGACGCCCGCCGGATCCACCTCGGTCACCATCGGCTCCAGGCCCGGATGCCAGGCGGCCAGCTCGCCCAGCACCGCCGGGATGATCGCGCGGGCCGCCGACGGATAGGTGCCGATCCGCAGCGGGCCGGCCAGGCCCCGCCGGGCGTGGGCGAGTTCGGCGCCCGCCTGCTCCAGCAGGGCGAGCACCGCCTCGGCGTGCCGGACGAGGTTGCGCCCGGCCGGAGTGAGCGCGACCCGCCGCCCGGTGCGCTCCAGCAGCGGGACGCCCGCCTCCTTCTCCAGGACGGACAGCTGCTGGGACACCGCCGAAGGGCTGAAGGAGAGCGCCTCGGCGACGGCGGCGATGGTGCCGAGGTGGGCGAGTTCGCGCAGCAGGCGCAGGCGTCGGACGTCGAGCATCGGCTCAGCTTACGAGAAGCATCACGAATGTGAACTGGACCTGGGTGATCGGCGGGCCGCAGGATCGTGCCCATGGAACTCACCGGTATCCACGTCCCCCTGATCACGCCCTTCGCCGCGGACGGCACGGTCGCCCTGGACGCCCTCGCGGTGCTCGCCGCCGAACTGCTGGAGGCCGGCGCGGCCGGGCTGGTCGCCCTCGGGACCACCGGCGAGCCCGCCGCGCTGAGCGAGGACGAGCGCTGGGCCGTGGTCGAGACCGCCGCGGCCGCCTGCGCCGGCCGCGGGGCCCTCCTGACCGTCGGCGCGCACGGCGGCGACACCCGCTCCACCGCCGAGTCGCTGGCCGCGCTCGGCAAGCGGGTGCCGCAGGCCGCGGCCGCGCTGGTCACCGTCCCGGCGTTCCTGCGGCCGGGCGAGGCCGGGACGGTCGCGCACTTCCGGGCGCTCGCCGGGAGCAGCCCGCTGCCGCTGGTCGCCTACCACATCCCGTACCGCACCGGGCAGCAGCTGTCCGCCGCCGCGCTGCTCGAACTCGCCGCGCTGGACGGCGTGGTGGGCGTCAAGTACGCGACCGGGGGAGTGGACCAGACGGCGGTGGAACTGCTCGCCGCCGCCCCCGCCGACTTCGCGGTGCTGACCGGGGAGGACGCCTTCCTGTCCCCGCTGCTGGCGCTCGGCGCGGCCGGCGGCATCCTCGCCTCCGCCCATCTGGCCACCGCCCGGTTCGTCGAGCTGACGCAGGCCTGGCAGGCCGGGGACGACGCCCGGGCCCGGGCGCTCGGGCACCGGCTCACCGGGCTGGCGCTGGCCGCCTTCGCCGCGCCGAACCCGACGGTGATCAAGGGCGTGCTGCACGCCCAGGGCCGGATCCCCACCCCGGACGTCCGGCTGCCGCTGCTGCCGGCCGGGGATGCGGAGGTCGAGGCGGCGCTGAAGCTGGTGAGTGGTCTGGACCACTAGTCGCTCTCACACCGTGGAACAGCAGGCCGCCGCACCCGCGTGACAAGGCATGATGGGCAGAGTGCGGCTGTAGACAGCACCATCCAGAGGAGTAGTCGGAATGAAGATCGGCATTGTCGGGGCCACCGGCCAGGTCGGCGGCGTGGTCCGCGAGATCCTGGCGGAGCGCAACTTCCCGGTCGAGCAGCTGCGGCTGTTCGCCTCGGCCCGCTCGGCCGGACGCACCCTGCCGTGGCAGGGCACCGAGGTCACCGTCGAGGACGCGGCCACGGCCGACTACACGGGCCTGGACATCGTGATCTTCTCGGCCGGCGGCTCCACCTCCAAGGCCCTCGCCCCCAAGGCCGCCGCGGCCGGCGCCGTCGTCATCGACAACTCCTCCGCCTGGCGCCGCGACCCCGACGTCCCGCTGGTCGTCTCCGAGGTCAACCCCGGCGCCATCGCCGACCGGCCCAAGGGCATCATCGCCAACCCGAACTGCACCACCATGGCCGCCATGCCCGTGCTGCGCCCGCTGCACGAGGAGGCCGGCCTCGCCGCGCTCGTCGTCTCCACCTACCAGGCCGTCTCCGGCAGCGGCGTGGCCGGCGTGGCCGAGCTCCAGGACCAGGCCGCCAAGGTCGTCGACGGCGCCGCCGCGCTCGCCCACGACGGCTCCGCCGTCGAGTTCCCCGAGCCCAAGGTCTACCAGCGCCCGATCGCCTTCAACGTGGTGCCGCTGGCCGGCTCCGTCGTCGAGGACGGCTCCAACGAGACCGACGAGGAGCAGAAGCTCCGCCACGAGAGCCGCAAGATCCTCGGCATCCCGGGCCTCAAGGTCGCCGGCACCTGCGTGCGCGTCCCGGTCTTCTCCGGCCACTCGCTCCAGATCAACGCCCGCTTCGAGCGCCCGATCAGCCCCGAGCGCGCCGCCGAACTGCTCGCCGCCGCCCCCGGCGTCGAGCTGTCCGACATCCCCACCCCGCTCCAGGCCGCCGGCCAGGACCCGAGCTACGTCGGCCGCATCCGGGCCGACGAGACCGTCGAGCACGGCCTGTCGCTGTTCGTGTCCAACGACAACCTGCGCAAGGGCGCCGCGCTCAACGCCGTCCAGCTGGCCGAGCTGGTCGCCGCCGAGCTCAAGGGCTGACACCCGGCCCCGCCGGGCCGTGGGCGCTCGCACCTGGCGGCGAGCGCCCGCTCGCACCACCCGGCGTGACCAAGGGCGGGCCCCGTCGTTGAACGGGGCCCGCCTTTGCGTTCCGTTGGGCTTGCCGTTGCGGTACCGCGACATCCGTCGAGGTTCGGCGCGCGAACCAGGGGGAAAAGGTGACCCAACGATCGGGCGGCCACGGGGGCCCCTCACCCCACCACGCCCGGACGACGGGCGGATCCGCGCCCACCCGGCCCGACCCCCCACACGAGGGCGAGTGGAAAGAGGTGCGCGATGGACCGCTGTGTCGTTCTGGTGGATGCCGGATACCTGCTGGGCGCCGCCGCCAGCCTGCTCGCCGGTGACCCATCCCGTTCCAGAGTCACCGTCGACCACACCGCGCTGATCACCGCGCTGCGCGAACGCGCCGAGGCCGAGACCGGACTGCCGCTGCTGCGCATCTACTGGTTCGACGCCGCCCCCGACCGGCGCCCGATGCCCGAACACCGCCGGCTGCGCGTCCTGCCCCGCGTCACCGTGCGGCTCGGCGCCCTCACCCGCGCCGAAGGGCGCTGGGTGCAGAAGGGCGTGGACGCCGCCATGCACGCCGAACTCTCCGAACTCGCCCGCAACCGGGCCTGCGCCGACGTCGTCCTGATCACCGGCGACGGCGACCTGCTGCCCGGCATGATGACCGCCAAGGAACACGGCGTGGCCGTCCACCTGTGGGCGCTCCAGGCCGCCGACGGCGACTTCAACCAGTCCGAGGACCTGGTCGGCGAGGCCGACGAGCGAAGAGTGCTCGACCGGGAGTGGATCGAGGGCTCCTTCAGCCTCCGGGAGAACGCCAGCGTCTTCCCCGCGCCCGGCGCCCGCCAGGAGATCGCCAAGATCCTCGCCGCCCCGCCCGTCGGCCCGCCCGTCGGTCCGCCCGTGGTGGCACCCGCCGCGGCGCCGGTCGTGGCGCCCCCGGTCGTCCGGCCGGCCGCCGTCGCGCCGGCCGCCGTGCCTGCTGCCGCCGTGCCCGCCGCCGTCGGGGCCTCCGCCGTCGGGGCCGTCCCAGGGGCGGTTCCAGGGGCGGTTCCAGCGGCGGGGCGGCCCCAGCCGGCCGCCGCTCTCAAGGTCGTCCCCACCCCCAAGGACCTCGCCGGGCGCACCCCCGCCGTCGCCTCGGCCGTCAACGGGCACGGCGGCACCGGACTCGCGAACGGCCACGGCGGCAACGGGCTCGTCAACGGGCACGGCGCCAACGGACACGGCGCCAACGGGCTCCTGAACGGGCAGGCGAACGGGCACGGCACCAACGGGCAGGCCGTCGGCTCGACGGGCGCCGCCGGACAGGCCGGCCCCGTCCTGCGCTGGTCCTCCGACCGCGGCTGGGTCGACCGCCCCGCCCCCGAACCCGCCGTCACCGCCGGCGACAGCCTCCCCACCCTCGCCCACCTCACCACCGCCGAACAGCGCTGGGCCGACCGCGAGGAGGACATCACCTCCATCGGCGGCGACGCCCACGAAGTCGGCCAGGTCTTCGCCCGCCGCTGGAGCGACCGACTGGGCGACGTCGAACGGCTCACCGTGCTCTGGCCCGACTACCCCCGCATCCCGCACCGGGTCGACGGCGAACTCCTCCGCTACGCCGCCCGCTTCGGACTGCTCGCGCACAAGGACGACCAGATCGACGAACACGACCGCTACGCCATCCGGGCCGGATTCTGGAAGGAACTGGCGGTCCGGGTGCCCGGCGGATCGATGGTCGTCGTGGACGACTGACGGGCGCACGGCCCGGGTTGGACCCGGCGGGCCGCGTGCCGGTTTTCGGTGATCAGGCCCCCTTGTCCGGTTCGCCCGTGCGAACGCGTAAAGTCTTCGGTCGTGAACGAGTCGGCAGGGCGAGCACCCCAGAACACCCCGCCGTGCGTCGCCGTGCGCGACCTCGTGAGGACCTATCGCACCGGGCGCGGAGCCGGCGCCACCGAGATCCGGGCCAACGACGGAATCAGCCTCACCGTCCGCCAGGGCGAGATCTTCGGGCTGCTCGGACCCAACGGGGCCGGCAAGTCCACCCTCGTCCGCCAGCTCACCGGCCTGCTGCGGCCGGACTCCGGATCCGTCGAACTCCTCGGCCACGACATCGTCCGCCACCCCGAACGGGCCGCCCGGCTGCTCGGCTACCTCGGCCAGGAATCCAGCGCCCTCGACGAACTGACCGTCGCGCTCGCCGCCGAGACCACCGGACGGCTGCGCGGCCTCACCCGGGCCCGGGCCCGTACCGAAGCCGCCGACGTCCTCACCGAACTCGGGCTCGAACCCCTCGCCCAGCGGCCGCTCGCCAAGCTCTCCGGCGGCCAGCGCCGGCTCGCCTGCGTCGCCGCCGCCCTCGTCGGGGAACGGCCGCTGCTCGTCCTCGACGAACCCACCACCGGCATGGACCCCGTCGCCCGGCGGGCCGTCTGGACCGCCGTCGACCGGCGCCGCACCGAACGCGGCGCCACCGTCCTGCTCGTCACCCACAACGTCATCGAGGCCGAGACCGTGCTCGACCGGGTCGCCGTCATCGACGAGGGGCGGGTCATCGCCTGCGACACCCCCGGCGGGCTCAAGGCCCTCGTCGACGGCGACGTCCGGCTCGACCTGGTCTGGCGGGACGAGGCGCCGCTCGCCGTACCCGCCGTCGCCGAACTCGCCGAACGGGCCGAACGCACCGGCCGCCGCTGGACCGTCCGCACCACCCCCGAACAGGCCCGCGAACTGGTCGCCGCCGTCACCACCGGCCCGGCCTTCGCCGCCCTCGACGACTTCACCCTCGCCACCCCGAGCCTTGAGGACGCCTACCTCAAGCTCGGGGGCCGCCACGGAGGACTGGCCAAGTGACGCTGCTCTCGGTGCCGCCGCAGGCCACCGCCCCCGCGACCGGCGGCACCCCCGCCCCGCTCGCCCCCGCGGCCCGGCTGCTGCCCGCGCTCGCCGCCGTCTACCGGGCGCAGCTCGCCCGGGCCCGGGTGGCGCGGATCCCGCTGCTGTTCGTCGCCACCTTCCAGTCCGTCGGCATCCTCGTGATGATGCGGGGCGTGGTGGACGCCGGGCAGACCTCGGCCGCGCGTTCCGTGGTCGCCGGGTCCAGCGTGCTGGTGGTGGCGTTCGTCGCCCTCAACCTGCTCGCCCAGTACTTCGGGAAGCTGCGGGCCACCGGCGGACTCGACCACTACGCGACGCTGCCCGTACCCGCCGCCTCCGTGGTGCTCGGCGCGGCCGCCGCCTACGCCTCGTTCACGCTGCCCGGGACGGTCCTCACCGCGGCCTTCGGCGCCGTGATGTTCGGGCTGCCGCTCGGGCAGCTGTGGGTGCTGCTGGCCGTCGTCCCGCTCGCCGGGGCCGCCCTGTCCGGGCTCGGGGCCGCCTGCGGGCTGCTCGCGCCCCGCCAGGAGATCGCCACCATGCTCGGGCAGCTCGGCATGTCGGCGGCGCTGCTGCTCGGCGTGCTGCCCGTCGACCACCTCCCGCAGCCCGTCCTGTGGCTGCGCGACCTGCTGCCCTCCACGTACGGCGTCGAGGCCTTCGCCCGGACCTTCGAACCCGACCCGGACTGGGCGCTGATCGCGGGCGACCTCGCCGTCTGCGCGGGCGTCGGCGTGGTGTCGCTGGCGATCGCCACCTGGGCCTACCGGCGGGCCGTCTCCCGGTAGGGGGTGTCCCGGGGGTCGTCCGGGGTCCGCCGGGGTCCGCCTCCGCGAGGTACGGGGCTCGGGTTCCGAGAGGCACGGGCGACGGCTCGTCCCGGCCGCGATCGTGAAACGATGGGGTCCGTGACCGTACCGAACACGCCTCCGGACCCCACCCGCGCCGACGCGGACGCGGTGCCGGACATCACCCCCGATCCGTACGCGCCGCCGCCCGCCCCCGACGCCGGGACCCCGCCGCCGGACGGCCTCGCGGTCGCGCAGTCGCCGGGCCCCACGCTCAAGGAGCGGCTGCTGCCCGAGCTGCGGCTCGGCGCGGGCACGGTACTGGCCTGCATCGCGGTCGGACTGGTGATGGCGGGGCTGTGGGTCTGGCTCGCGCCCAAGGTGCCGCTGGTCGTCGACGGCGACCGCATCCTCTACGCCGACCCCGAGGGCGAACAGCGGGCGGGGGCCGACGCGGTCTTCGCCCTGATCGCGCTCGGCGCCGGCCTCCTGACCGCGCTCGGGGCCTTCCTGGCCACCCGGCAGCGCGGCGGCGGCATCGCGGTCGCGCTCGGACTGGTGGTCGGCGGACTGCTCGGCTCGGTCGGCGCCTGGCGGCTCGGACGGTGGCTCGGCCCCAGCAACGACCTGATCGCCGAAGCCCGGCGGGTCGGCAACGGCGGGCACTTCGACGCGAGCATCGACCTCGGCGCGCTGGGGGCGCTGCTGGTGTGGCCGATGGCGGCGATGGTGGTGCTGCTGGCGCTGTCGGCGACGTTCGGCAAGCGCGAGGAGGACCCGCCGCCGTACTGGGCCGGGCCGTACGGGGCGGCTGCTCCGCAGGCCCCTGCGGACGGCGCTGCGCGGGCGGACGGCACTGCGCGGGTGGACGGCACTGCGCGGGTGGACGACGGTGCTCGGGCGGACGACGGTGCGCGGCCGCAGGGCGCCGCGCGGCCGGGGGAGCGCGGGCAGGGCTGACCGGGTGGGCCCGGGCCCACCCGCGGGTGGGCCCGTCGGCCGGGGTCAGCGGGCGATCGGTGCGGTGCGGGCGCCGGTCAGGGTGACCAGGTCGGCCGGGGCGAGTTCGACCTCCAGGCCGCGGCGCCCGCCGGAGACGTAGACGGTGGGGTGGGCGAGCGCGCTGGCGTCGACCACCGTCCGCAGCGGGCGGCGCTGGCCGAGCGGGGAGATGCCGCCCAGGACGTAACCGCTGCTGCGCTCGGCGGCGGCCGGATCGGCCATGGCGGCGCGCTTGCCGCCGACGGCGGCGGCAAGGGCCTTGAGGTCGAGCTGCCCGACGACCGGGACCACACCGACGGTGAGCACGCCGTCCACGTCGGCGACCAGGGTCTTGAAGACCCGCTCGGCGGCGACGCCCAGGGCCTCGGCGGCCTCGCCGCCGTAGGAGGCGGCGGCCGGGTCGTGCTCGTAGGCGTGCACGGTGAACGGGACGGCGGCGGACTCCAGGGCGACGGTGGCGGGGGTGCCCTGTCCGCCCTTCTTCGCCTTCTTCGCCATGGGGGGCTCCTTCTTCGCCGTGTGGGTTTCCCGGGCCAGCGTGCGGGCTTCCCGGATTACGTGCGGGCTTCCCGGGTCCGCGTGCAGGTTTCCCGGGCCAGCGTGCGGGCTTCCCGGATCAGTTGGGGCTGAACGACTGGCGGGTGAGGTCGACCGCGGGCAGCGATGGCAGCCAGCTGAGCACGGAGCTCTCGCGGCGCAGCAGGTCGAGCTCGGTGCGCAGCCGCTGGGCGGTGTCGGGGCAGGCCAGCAGCTGCTGCTTGACCGGGGTCTCGAACACCGAGGCGGCGGCGACCAGGTAGGAGAGCACCTGCGGGTCGTCCGGGAGCTCCTGGCGTCCGACGGTGCTGGCCTCGCGGGCCCCGGCGAGGCGCTTCTGGTAGACCCGGAAGGCCCGCTCGACCTCGGCGGCGAGGGCGCCGGAGCCTTCGCCGGGCTGTTCCTCGACGAGTTCGGCCTCGCCGGTCAGGTACGGGCCGGAGACGTCCGCCGAGCGGAGCCGGAACCGGGTGGTGCCGGTGACCAGCAGCTCGTAGCGGCCGTCGGGCTGCTCCTGGACGGAGGCGACGTCGGCGACGCAGCCGATGTGGAACATCGCCTCCAGCGGGTCCCCGGTGGCGGTGCCGAGGCCGTCGAGCGGCCCGGCCGGGCCCTCGTCGGGGCGGACCGGGGCGACCTCGCGGCCGTCCTTGATGGCGAGCACGCCGAAGCGGCGCGGCGTGTCGGCCGGTAGTTGGAGCAGGTCGGCGACGAGACGGCGGTAACGCTCCTCGAAGACGTTCAGGGGCAGCACGAGGCCCGGGTAGAGCACGTTGTTCAGCGGGAAGAGCGGGAGCCGTTCTGTCACGGCGGACAGCGTAGTTCCCCGCGCGGTCGCGGCGCGTCGGGGTTGTGCCCGACGGCGGGCCCGACGGCGGCCCGCCGGGGTGGTCAGCCCCGTTGCAGCATGCGGGTGGCGCCGGCCACGACGGTCGTGGCGAGCAGCCAGCCGACGATCACCAGCCCGGCGGAGACGTACTGGCTGACGCCCCCGGGGTTCCAGCCCTGCTGGCCGAGCTCGACGACCGGGACGAGCTGGCTGAAGGTGTACAGCACCGGGTTCCAGTGCGGGTGCTCGTCGGCCTTCAGCGGCTCCAGCGGGTGGGTGGCGAACCACACGCTGCCCAGGGCCCAGGCGAGCAGCAGCCACAGGCCGGCCCGGCCGGGGCGGTAGCCGTAGCCGACGGTGGCGTCCTGGACCCGGCCCCAGATCCGGGCGGGCAGCGGGAGGGTTCGGTGGCGGCGGCGCTGCTTGGCGTACAGCACCTCGCGGGCGTCGTCGTCGGCGCCGTCGCGGCGCAGGGCGGCGGCGAGCTGCTCGTAGGACTCGGGCTGGAAGTCCACCGAGGAGCCCTCCAGCCAGGCGATCCGCTGCTGGACGCTGAAGGGCCCGACGGGGCGCAGCACCTCGTAGACGAAGCCGGTCAGGCCCAGGTGGCGGCCGCGCGGCCAGGCGTCCGGGGTGTCGACGAGGTTGCCGACCCGGGCGCGGGAGAGCGAGACGGTGCCGGTGGGGCGGACCCGGCAGGTGAACCGCAGCTCGGGGGTGTGGATGCGGCGCAGCGAGAGCTCGTCGTCACCCTCCAGGTGGAACTCGCCGGAGATCAGGCAGGCGCTCTCGAAACGGGCGTCGGAGAGCCGGACCCGGCCGAAGGCGCGGAACGGGGTGCTGGGGGCGCCGGGCGGCGGGTTCTGGCCGTAACCGGAGCCGTAGTAGCTGCGGGAGCCGAACCAGCCGCCGTCGGCGGAGCTGGTCAGGTAGAGGGTGTGGCCGACGGTGAGCCGGACGGCGTTGAGGCAGGTGCGGTTCTGCGGGACGGCGTGCAGTTGGGCGCCGCGCAGCGAAAGCCGGCCGCCTATCCGGGCCGTGCGCAGGCTCAACTCGCCCTCCACGTGCACGCGTTCGGCCTCGAAGTCCTGGTGGACGGCCAGGCCGTCGGCGGACAGCGCGCGGCCGTAGCGGTCGCCGCCCAGGACGGTCTGGTTGAGCAGCAGGTCGGTGCCGACCTTGGCGTCGGTGAGCCGTACGCCCTCGGGTATCCGGCAGCGGGCCAGGTGGAGGTCGCCGGTGGTGGTGAGCCGGGAGGCCTCCAGGCGGGGGATCAGACAGGTGACGAAGCGCAGCGTCGAGGCCGAGGCCTCCGAGATGAGGATCTTGCGCTCGAAGCGGCACTCGCGGAGCTCGACGTAGTGGCCGATGGCGCCGCCGGCCAGGTTGAGCGCGCCGGTGACCAGCACGCCGGTGAGCCGCAGCGAGGCGACCCGCCCGGTGGCGGCGGCCGGTCCGGCCAGCAGCAGATGGGCGAGGACCCTGGCCCGGACGGTCCGCCCGGGGCCCCAGACGGCGTCCCCGAAGGGGTCGTCGGTGGCGGCGTCGCCACTGCGCCGGTCGAAGACGTTGCCGCGACGGAAGGCCTCCCAGAGCTCACGCTCCGTGTCGGTCCAGCCCTCCGGGGCGTGCTCCAGCATGCTTTTCCCCGTCCCCCCGGTCGTCTCGCCTTTCGTATCACGGACTGAAATGCGGGGCCAGGGGTTCCGGCCACTCCTTACACTGGGTGGCGTGATCTCTCGAATCGACCTCCGCGGCTCGCTGGACGACCCGCGTGACCTGCTGCCCCGTGCCGAGTTCGACGTGGCGGCCGCCCTGGAGAAGGTGCGGCCGATCGCCGAGGACGTACGCCATCGCGGGGTCGCGGCCGTGATCGAGATCACCGAGCGCTTCGACGGCGTCCGGCTGGAGTCGACCCGCGTCCCGGCCGAGCAGCTCACCGAGGCCCTGGAGACGCTGGACCCGAAGGTGCGGGCCGCGCTGGAGGAGTCGATCCGCCGGGCCCGCGCCGTGCACGCCGACCAGCGCCGCACCGAGCACACCACCAAGGTGGTGCCGGGCGGCACCGTCACCCAGCGCTGGGTGCCCGTGGAGCGCGTCGGCCTGTACGTGCCGGGCGGGCTGGCCGTCTACCCGTCCTCCGTGGTGATGAACGTGGTGCCGGCCCAGGAGGCGGGCGTCCAGGGCATCGCCGTGACGTCCCCGCCGCAGAAGGCGTTCGGCGGGCGCGTCCACCCGACCATCCTGGCGGCCTGCGCGCTGCTCGGCGTGGACGAGGTGTACTCGGTCGGCGGCGCCCAGGCCGTCGCGATGTTCGCGCTGGGCACCGAGGAGTGCGCGCCGGTCAACATGGTCACCGGCCCCGGCAACATCTACGTGGCCGCCGCCAAGCGCTTCTTCGCCGGCCGGATCGGCATCGACTCGGAGGCCGGCCCGACCGAGATCGCCGTCCTCGCCGACGACAGCGCGCTGCCGTCCGACGTGGCCGCCGACCTGATCAGCCAGGCCGAGCACGGACCGACCTCCGGCTCGGTGCTCGTCACCGACTCGCCGGCGCTGGCCGACGCGGTCGAGGCGGAACTCGCCGTCCAGGTCGCCAGGACCAAGCACAGCGAGCGGGTCGCCGAGGCGCTGGGCGGCCGGCAGTCCGGGATCATCCTGGTCGACGACCTGGAGCAGGGCCTCACCGTGGTCAACGCCTACGCGGCCGAGCACCTGGAGATCCAGACCCGGGACCCGCACGCGGCGGCCGCCAGGGTCGTCAACGCGGGCGCCGTCTTCATCGGCCGCTGGACCCCGGTCTCGCTGGGCGACTACGCGGCCGGCTCCAACCACGTGCTGCCCACCGGCGGCTGCGCCTGCCATTCCTCGGGCCTGTCCGTGCAGACCTTCCTGCGCGGCGTCCAGGTCGTCGAGTACGACCGGGACGCGCTCGCGGACGTCGCCGCGCACGTGGTCAACCTCGCCAACGCCGAGGACCTGCCCGGGCACGGCGACGCGATCAAGGCGCGCTTCGACTGGACGGTGCCGGGATCGTGACTGCTGCTACTCCTTCTGTGACTCCTGTGACTTCTGAGGCTGGTGCGACGCGGGTGACCCGGATCGACGACCTCCCCATCCGCGACGAGCTGCGCGGCCAGTCCCCGTACGGCGCGCCGCAGCTGGACGTGCCCGTCCAGCTGAACACCAACGAGAACCCGTACCCGCTCCCCGAGGAGCTGGTCGCCCGGATCGCCGAGCGCGTCGCCGAGGCCGCCCGCAACCTCAACCGCTACCCCGACCGGGACGCCGTCGAACTGCGCGAAGGCCTCGCCGCGTACCTCGGCCGGACCACCGGCTTCGCCGTCACCCGGCAGCAGGTCTGGGCCGCCAACGGCTCCAACGAGGTGCTCCAGCAGCTGCTGCAGACCTTCGGCGGCCCCGGCCGCAGCGCGCTCGGCTTCGAGCCCTCCTACTCGATGCACGCGCTGATCTCCCGGGGCACCGGCACCGAGTGGATCTCCGGCCCGCGCAACGACGACTTCACCATCGACCTGGACGCCGCCCTCGGCGCGATCGCCGAGCACCGGCCGAACGTGGTCTTCATCTGCTCGCCGAACAACCCGACCGGCACCGCCGTCGCCGCCGACACCGTGCTGCGGCTCTACGAGGCCGCGCAGGCCGCCGGGCCCAGCCTGGTCGTCGTCGACGAGGCCTACGTCGAGTTCTCGCACCGGGCCTCGCTGCTGCCGCTCATCGAGGGCCGCCCCAACCTGGTGGTCTCCCGCACCATGTCCAAGGCCTTCGGCGCGGCCGGGCTGCGCCTGGGCTACCTGGCCGCCGACCCGGCCGTGGTGGACGCGGTGCAGCTGGTCCGCCTGCCGTACCACCTGTCGTCCGTCACCCAGGCCACCGCGCTGGCCTGCCTGGAGCACACCGACACCCTGCTCGGGTACGTCGGGCGGCTCAAGGAGGAGCGCGACCGGCTGGTCGACGCGCTGCGCGGGCTCGGCCTGGAGGTCACCGACTCGGACGCCAACTTCGTCCAGTTCGGCCGCTTCGCCGACACCCACGCCGTCTGGCAGGCCATCCTCGACCAGGGCGTCCTGGTCCGTGACAACGGCGTCCCCGGGTGGCTGCGCGTCACCGCCGGCACGCCCGCCGAGAACGACGCCTTCCTGGACGCCGTCCGCACCGTGATCAAGGAGCTGTAACCCGTATGTCCCGCATCGGACGCGTCGAACGCACCACCAAGGAGACCGCGGTCCTGGTCGAGATCGACCTCGACGGCACCGGGAAGACCGACATCTCCACGGGCGTCGGGTTCTACGACCACATGCTCGACCAGCTCGGCCGCCACGGTCTCTTCGACCTGACCGTCAAGACCGACGGCGACCTGCACATCGACACCCACCACACCATCGAGGACACCGCCCTCGCGCTCGGCGCCGCCTTCAAGCAGGCGCTCGGCGACAAGGTCGGCATCTACCGCTTCGGCAACTGCACGGTGCCGCTGGACGAGTCGCTCGCCCAGGTCACCGTGGACCTCTCCGGCCGGCCGTACCTGGTGCACACCGAGCCCGAGCGCATGGCGCCGATGATCGGCTCGTACGACACCACGATGACCCGGCACATCCTGGAGTCCTTCGTGGCCCAGGCGCAGATCGCCCTGCACGTCCACGTGCCGTACGGGCGCAACGCCCACCACATCGTGGAATGCCAGTTCAAGGCGCTGGCCCGAGCCCTGCGCTACGCCGCCGAGCGCGACCCGCGCGCGGCCGGAATCCTCCCCTCGACCAAGGGTGCACTGTGAGCAAGGCGGCCCTCGCCCTCATCTTCGTCGGCCTCTTCCTGGCCGGCGGCGTGATCTCGTTCTGGAAGCAGAAGCTGCCCAAGGGCGTCATCCTGGTGCTCGCGTTCGGCTCGGTCATGTGCCTGGCCTCCGGCATCATGCGCCTCTAGCCACACGTAGAGAGACTGGACACCTGAACATGGGCAAGAACGTCGTCGTCCTGGACTACGGGTCGGGCAACCTCCGCTCCGCGCAGCGCGCGCTCGAACGGACCGGGGCGGACGTCACCGTCACCTCCGACTACGACACCGCGATGAACGCGGACGGCCTGCTCGTCCCCGGCGTCGGCGCCTTCGAGGCCTGCATGCGCGGCCTGAAGTCCGTCCGGGGCGACTGGATCATCGGCCGCCGGCTCGCCGGGGGCCGCCCCGTCATGGGCATCTGCGTCGGCATGCAGATCCTCTTCGAGAAGGGGGTCGAGCACGGCGTGGAGACGGCCGGCTGCGACGAGTGGCCCGGCGTCGTCGAGCCGCTGGACGCCCCCGTCATCCCGCACATGGGCTGGAACACCGTGGACGTGCCCGAGGGCAGCCGGATGTTCGCCGGCCTCGACCCGCAGACCCGCTTCTACTTCGTGCACTCCTACGGTGTGCGGCACTGGGAGCTGGAGACCCACAGCGCACGGATCCACGCCCCGCTCGTCACCTGGGCCACCCACGGGCAGCCCTTCGTCGCCGCCATCGAGAACGGCCCGCTCTGGGCCACCCAGTTCCACCCCGAGAAGTCCGGCGACGCCGGCGCCGCCCTCCTGACCAACTGGGTCAACACCCTCTGAGCTTGGAAGAGTTGTGACTATGAGCCGCCTCGAACTGCTTCCCGCCGTCGACGTCCGGGACGGCCAGGCCGTCCGCCTGGTCAAGGGCGCGTCCGGCACCGAGACCTCCTTCGGCGAACCCCTCGCCGCCGCCCTCGCCTGGCAGAACGCCGGCGCCGAGTGGCTGCACCTGGTCGACCTCGACGCCGCCTTCGGCACCGGCACCAACTACGAGCTGCTGCGCGAGGTCACCGGCCGCCTCGACATCAAGGTCGAGCTGTCCGGCGGCATCCGCGACGACGAGTCGCTCGCCAACGCGCTCGCCACCGGCTGCACCCGGGTCAACCTCGGCACCGCCGCCCTGGAAGCCCCCGAGTGGGTCGCCAAGGCCATCGCCGAGCACGGCGACAAGATCGCCGTCGGCCTGGACGTCGTCGGCACCACCCTGCGCGGCCGCGGCTGGACCCGCGACGGCGGCCAGCTCTTCGAGGTGCTGGAGCGGCTCAACCAGGAGGGCTGCGCCCGCTACGTCGTCACCGACGTCAACCGGGACGGCACCCTGACCGGCCCCAACCTGCAGCTGCTGCGCGACGTCTGCGCCGCCACCGACCGCCCCGTCGTCGCCTCCGGCGGCGTCTCCTCGCTCGACGACCTGCGCGCCATCTCCGGCCTGGTCGGTGCGGGTGTCGAGGGCGCCATCGTGGGCAAGGCACTCTACGAGCAGAAGTTCACCCTCGAAGAGGCCCTGGAGGCGGTTTCAGGATGACGGAACGTCGGATCGTGCGTGGCAGGGTCGGCGGATCCTCCCCCTGGGAGGACCAGTTCGGCTACTCGCGGGCGGTCGCCGCGGGGGACCACGTGCACGTGGCCGGCTCCACCGCCTGGGTGGACGGCCGGATCGAGCACGAGGGAGACCCCTTCCGGCAGACCCTCGCCGCGTTCGGCGTCGGGCTCAACGCCCTTGCCGCGTACGGTCTGACGGCGGACGACGTGGTCCGCACCCGGATGTACATCACCCACGTCCGCGACGCCGACGAGGTGGGCCGCGCCCACCACCAACTCTTCGACGCCGCCCGCCCGGTGGCCACCATGGTGGTGGTCGACGGGCTGATCGACTCCCGGATGATGGTCGAGATCGAGCTCGACGCCTATCGATCCGGGCTGGCAAAGACCCTGGAAGGCAAACAGCCGTGACCCTCGCCGTACGTGTCATCCCCTGCCTGGACGTCGACGCCGGGCGGGTGGTCAAGGGCGTCAACTTCCAGAACCTGCGCGACGCCGGCGACCCGGTCGAGATGGCCAAGCTCTACGACGCCGAGGGCGCCGACGAGTTGACCTTCCTCGACATCACCGCCTCCTCCGGCGACCGGGAAACCACCTACGACGTGGTCCGCCGCACCGCCGAACAGGTCTTCATCCCGCTCACCGTCGGCGGCGGCATCCGCGCCGTCGAGGACGTCGACAAGCTGCTGCGGGCCGGCGCCGACAAGGTCGGCGTCAACACCGCCGCCATCGCCCGGCCGGAACTGGTCCGCGAGATCGCCCAGCGGTTCGGGCGGCAGGTCCTGGTGCTGTCCGTGGACGCCCGGCGCTGCCCCCCCGGCACCGAGACCGCGTCCGGGTACGAGGTCACCACCCACGGCGGGCGCAAGGGCACCGGCCTCGACGCCGTCGAATGGGCCGGTCGCGCGGCCGAACTCGGCGCCGGCGAGATCCTGCTCAACTCGATGGACGCCGACGGCACCAAGGACGGGTACGACCTGGAGATGATCCGGGCCGTCCGCAAGACCGTCTCCGTGCCCGTCATCGCCTCCGGCGGCGCCGGCAAGCTGGCCGACTTCGCGCCGGCCGTCGAGGCGGGAGCGGACGCGGTGCTCGCCGCGAGCGTCTTCCACTTCGGGGACCTGCGGATCGGGCAGGTCAAGGACGCGCTGCGGGAGGCCGGGCACCCGGTGCGGTGACCGTCCGTACGGCTTGAGGGCCCGCCGCTCCGGCTTCGGAACGGCGGGCCCTTCCGCGTTCTCAGGCCTGCTGTCTCACGCTTCCCGCGGCTCGCCCTTGATCAGCGCGAACGGCGTGCCGTGCGGATCCGCCAGCCAGGCCAGCCGGCCGACGTTCGGCACGCTCTCGGCGGGCATCAGCACCGAGCCGCCGGCCGCCGTCGCCTTCGCGATCACCGCGTCCACGTCGTCGGCGGCGAAGTACGGCGTCCAGGCGGAGGGCTGGCCCGGCTGCATCGTCGGGGCGATGCCGCCGAAGGCCGTGTCCTGCTGGTCGCCCTCGGAGGTCGAGATCACCTGGTAGTCCATGCCCGGAGCCGGCTCGAACTTCTCCACCCGCCAGCCGAACAGCGCCTGGTAGAAGCCGAACCCGGCGCTCTGGTCCGAAGTGTGCAACTCGGACCAGACCAGCGCGCCGTCCTCCGACACCACGTCCAGGCCGGTGGTCGTACCCGGCTGCCAGACCGCGAACCTGGCCCCCTGCGGGTCGGCGAACTGGGCGAACCACCCCTCGCCCATGACGTCCATCGGCGGGACCAGGACCGAACCGCCCGCCTGCTCGGCGGCCTGCGCGGTGGCGTTCACGTCGGCCGTGCGGAAGTACGTCGTCCAGGTCGGCTGGTCACCCTCGTCGAGCGGGCCGACGGCGCCGACCGTCCTGCCGCCCAGCTGGAAGAAGCCGTAGCCGCCCGCCTCCGGGCCGCCGGACTGGAACGTCCAGCCGAAGACCTTGCCGTAGAACTCGGCCGTGGCGGGGATGTCCGGGCTGCCGAGGTCGATCCAGCAGGGCGCGCCGGCCGGAAAGTCGGTGGTGAGCATGAGGTGGTGCCCCTTCGACGGAAGACGTGACCAGGCCGGCTCCGTCGGGCGCGCGCACGCACCCTCCCCGACCCTCTGCGAGTCTGCACCCGACCACTGACATCCGCAGCCGGGGCCGCCCGGCCGGAGCCCTCAGCCACACCCCCGGAACCGGGCCCACTGCTGAGCCGCCCGGTTCAGCCCATCGGTCCACGGGTCCGGATCGTCTCCGGCGATCTCGGCCCACATCCGGGCCTGAGCCCGCGCGAAGACGTCCACCACGGTCGGGTCGCCAGCCCGCCAGGCCGGTACCCTGGCGGCCCACGCTTCCGCCGCAGCCGGGCCGTGGCCGCCCGCAGCGATCAACCAGACCACCCAGAGAGCCGGGTCGATCCAGGGCGCTCCCCGGGTGGCCCACGCCCAGTCGACGAGGAGTGCATGGTCCTCGCGGATCAGGACGTTCTCGTTGTTCAGGTCCGTGTGCAGCAGGCAGCCGCCGGCGAAGCGGGACAGCACCTCGGGGTCGTCCACGTAGGCGGCCCATCGCTGCTCGGCACGGCGCAGCTCGATCGGGGGACACGGGGTGCGGCCGAGCCGGCTGAGGG
The DNA here is from genome assembly GCF_042887425.1 of Kitasatospora sp. NPDC057940. Taxonomy (NCBI): domain Bacteria; kingdom Bacillati; phylum Actinomycetota; class Actinomycetes; order Kitasatosporales; family Streptomycetaceae; genus Kitasatospora; species Kitasatospora sp. NPDC057940. The sequence goes on along the minus strand of NZ_JBHVPH010000004.1, from coordinate 305,394 downwards.
CGTCGACCACCAGCTCCAGGTCCCCGGCTTCGCCGTAGTCGGCGCGGCGGGCTTCGACGTGCTCGAACGCGACAAGGCTCCAGCCATCGACGTCCAGGTGCCAGAGGACGGTGGGGGCGAGGCCCTCCACGTAGGGGTTGACCTCCCTCTCACGTCGCTGCGTCCACACGCGTGGGTGACTCAGCTGCATCCCCTTGACGAAGACGGCGCCCCTGGCGGTGCTGAGCTTGGCGGCGATCTCCGAGTTGAAACCGGCCGAGACGGTCTGCGCGGCAAGGACCGGCGTCCCGAGGCGGGCGGCGACGGCCCGGCGTACGGAGTCGGGCAGGTCTGCCCAGCGGAGGCGGGTGGTGGTCACGGCTCACAGGCTCCCAGAGTCAGCCCGGAGGCCGACGGCACCGCAGCCGTCGGCCTCCGGGGTTGCGTCCTACCGGTACGGGTTGTCGTCGTTGCACCCGGGGAGGGCGTCCGCGCCGAAGTCCTCCATGTCGTCGATGAACCCCAGCGTCTCGTCGTCGTCCTCGCGCCGGGTGGTGGTGATCTCGACCATGACAGCGGTCATGCTGAGCACTTCTCCTCCTCGAACGTCAGGGTGCCTGAGTGGCGCAGCTGGGACTCGGCGGCCGACTTGGTGTAGAAGCGCCTGATCCGGTCCGAGGAACCCGGAACGCGCAGGTACTCGTGCTGTTCGCGGTCGTAGATCCCCCAGCACTCCAGCAGGAAGAAATGGGGGCTTCGGGAGTCGATCAGGCGGATCTCGTGCCGGGAGGAGGGGGGAGTAGCGGTCATCGCGACTCCCGCCCGGGCGTGAACACGAGTCGCGCTGGCTGGTACGGCGAGCCGCGAGCCCCCCGTCGCGAGTTGGTCGGGCGCCGCCTCGAACCAGACCACCTTGCCCTCCTCCGCCGGGTACCAGCCCCAGGAGTGGGTCAACGCCTCCACCAGGAGCAGGCCGCGGCCGCCGGTGGCCATGTCGTCCGCCGCGCTCCTCACCGGCGGCTGCGGACTCCTGTCCGTGACCTCGACCCGGAGGCGGACGCCGGTCCACCGGACCGTCACGCGGCAGCGCTTCCTCACGTGCTCGATGGCGTTGGCCAGCAACTCGTCGGCGCACAACTCCACGTCCCGCAACGCGGTGTCCGACAACGGCACGCGCCAGGATTCGGCGCCGTGCCGAATCAGTTGACGCGCCGGTCGGACGGCCTCCGGATCCGGTTCGACGTCCCAGGAGCGCAGGGTCGGGATTGTGGCGGTGTCGGTGTAGTTCATCGGCGGGACCGTCTCAGTCGGGTGCTCCGGGCATCTGTCCGGACGACTCCCAGAATCCCGAGACGGCAGCTCTCAGGTAAGGCCGGCGTGTGTACCCACGATGGGTAAACTTGCGGTCAGTTATCTCGCGCTACGCTGAGCGATGATCCTTCTGGTGTCGGGGGTGGCTGGTCGTGAGCGAGTCCACAGAGTCACCTGGGCTGTCCAGCCGACTGCTCGCGGACCCCGAGATGGTGGCGGCTTGCAGGGGGCGGGACTTCGCCCGGATCTTCCAACTCGCCAAGCGCAAAGGGGGATTCCATCCTTCGCGCATCGCCCGGGCGTGTGAGCTGACGCCAAGCAGGGTGGGAGAGGTGATGAAGGGGCGGCCGAAGATCACCAACATGTCCGTCATCGAGCGCATCGCGGACGGCTTAAGGATTCCCGGCCGCATGCTCGGGCTGGCAGACCGTTGTTGGGAACAGCCTGCCGCGCCTCACGAAGGCGCGGCAGTGTCGGCTGGTCCTGTTCGCGTTTCGTGGCAGGCCGAGGGTTCGCCAACGAGCGGCAATGTGGATGACATCCTCGCCATCGCAGCCGGAACCAGGGTCACGCCCACTGTCCTCCGCTCCCTCCAGGCGTCCATCGAGGACTATTGGCGGCGGGACGACCAACGCGGCGGCGGGGCGCTCCGGCCCGCTGTGATCGGTCAACTCAGGTATGTTGCAGGCGCGATAAGGAATACAGCTGACCCGAACTGTCGGCGGAGTCTTCATGGCATCGCGGCCGAACTCGCCCGCCTTGCCGCCTGGACGTACTTCGACGCGCGGCAGTACAGCACGGCGCAGGGTTACTTCACCGAATCGCTCCGGTTCGCCAGAGAGGCCGACGATCGCCTGTTCATCGCCAACGTGCTCGCATGTCTCAGCCTTCAGGCGACCTACCAGGACAACGCGCAGGGAGCGATCAGAACCCCTCATCGCCGAAGCGCTGCGGAGCGAGTCAACGACGAACCTCAGAGGGCGCGCGTTCCACACCTTCTGGCTCGCGCGGACCCAACTCCAACGACGAGAGGTCGAGTTGGCTTGCGCCACTGCCACAAAGGCCCTCGACCTCACGGCGGTTGTTGAGTCTCCCCGAGTGGTTGCCCACCTCCAGGAGTTCCGTTGGCTCCTTGGGCCCTACCGCAGAAGCGCCTCGGTCGTGGATCTGGTCGACCGGATCACCGGCATGGCCAGGTGATTCAGAGACCGGCCTCGTCCAGCAGAAGGTAGAGCACGCCCACGAGCGTGCCGCTGCTGACGATCTCGCGGCGGTCGACCATGCCGCGCAGCGCGGACAGGGGAATCCACTCGATCCGGTCGGACTCATTGCGTTCGGTGGGCGGTCCCGTGTACTCGACCGCATCGGCTCGGAGGACGAAGTGCTCGGAGTCCGTGATGCCGTTCGCCGGCTGGGCGTAGATCAGCGGTTTGACCTCACCGACCTTCCAACCGGTCTCCTCCAGTGCCTCCCGGGCCGCCGCCTCCGCAGGGGTCTCGTCGGGCTCGATCAGCCCCATCGGGAGTTCCCAGGCCCAGGTGTCGGTGATGAAGCGGTGCCGCCACATCATGAGGACCTGCTTCTCGCTGTTCACGACGGCGGCCACCGCGAGGTGTCGCAGTTTGACCACGTGGTGTTCCCACCTGTGCCCGTCCGGCTGCTCGACGTCTGCGAGCCACAGGTTCACCCAGGGGTTCTCGTAGATCGGACGTTCCCCGTGGATCTTCCACTGCATCGCTGCGGCCCCTCTCGGTGGACCCACAGCATCTCAGAAGCCGGGTGGATGGTGTGGGTCCTGGCTCGTCGGGTGCTCGGTCTCGATCAGCCCCACTTCTGTGCGGGCGTTGATCGAGAATGCACGTGCTCGAAGGGTGCTCTCTGCTGGGGTCGGTTGATGCTTTCGTTGCGGCGCCCCCTTGGCCTGCCAAGGGGGCGCCGCTGTTGACCGGATCTGCTCTTTGTTCATGATGCGCCGCCCCTCCTGGTGCAGGAGGGGCGGCGCATCATTTTTTCTCTTTTCTATCTAAAGTCCTCTTTTTGCTATGCGAGGTCGGCCCTACCGCGCGGGCAGGGGGAGGACGTGGCGGAGGGCTTCGAGGGCGTCGGGGGAGCCGTCTGCGGTGAGGGTGGTGTGGGTGCCGCGGCCGTAGGTGAAGAGGACCAGGTCGCCGGGTTCGCCGGTGAGTTGGACGGTGGGGGAGCCGGCGGGGCCGACGGTGAGGGACTGGCCGTCGGGGCGGCGCAGGGTCAGGCGGACGGGGGAGCGGCGGCCGGCTTCGAGGCGGGCCAGGAGCGGCAGTCGGCGCCACAGGGCTTCGGCGCGGCCGGCGGGCACCGGGGAGGGTGTCCAGTCGTCGGCGGCCCGCAGGACGTCCTCGGCGTGCACGTAGTACTCGACGGTGTTCGCGGCCTCGTCGGCGCCGGGCAGGGCGAACAGGGAGAACACCGGCGGGCCGGAGCGGAAGAGCTTCAGCAGCTCCTCGTACGGGCGCTCGGCGTACGCCGACTGCACCCGGTGGGTCCAGTCGGCGAGGGCGCCGACCCGGATGCCGGCCGCCGCGTCGGCGCGGCGCTCCCGGATCACCAGGTGGGCGGCGAGGTCGCGGGTGGTCCACCCGGCGCAGAGGGTGGGGGCGTCCGGCCCGGCGGCGGCCAGGAGTTCGGCGAGACGGTGGCGCTCGGCGAGGGCGTGGTTCGACATGGCGTCACCTTAGGGTGTGACGGACCGCGGTCAGTGCAGGTTGCCGGTGAGCTTGGGGCCGCCCTGCTTGTTGGAGGCCGTCAGGGTGCAGGTGTAGTCCCGCCAGCCCTGCTGGTAGTTGGCCTGGGCGGGGCCGAACTGGCGGCCGTAGTACGTCTTCCCGTCGGTCTGGCGGGCCTTGGCGGCGGCCTCGGCCTCCTTGCAGCCCTCGCGCATGGCGAGCGCGATCGGGATCTCGCCGGTCAGGCCGTCGGCCAGTTTCAGGTCGGCGATCACCTGGCCGTCGTGCTCGCCGGTGCAGGGGCGCTCCTCGGCCTTGGTGATCACCGGGCTGAGCTGGGGGTGGTCGAAGCAGGCGCCGACCGGGAAGAAGGCGTACGGCGGGGTCTTGGTCGGGGTGGGTGTCGGCGTGGGGGTGGGCGTCGGGGTGGCCGTGGGGGTGGGCGGGGGCGGTGCGGCGGCGGGCTTGCGCTCCTGCGGCCAGAGCAGGACGGTGGCCACCACCGCGAGCAGCACGGCCAGGACGGCCACGACGGCGAGGACCAGGCCCCGGGACGGGTGGGAGTCGGCGGCTGCGGGCGGCTGCTGCTCGGAGGTCATGGCCATGAGGATGGCCCACGCGGGGCCCGCCCGGCAGGCGGTTGGCCGAAATCACCCCTTTACGGCGATGTTCGGGGTGGGGCGGGGCGGGCTCCCGGCGGCGCGGATCCGGCCCGGCGGCTGTGAGCGCACCGCGCAGGGGCACGCGGCACGGGGGCGCAGGGCGCATCCGGGGCGGCGGACCGGACTGCAACAATGGCCCCATGTCCACCACACCCGCCACCCCCGGCACCACCGCCCTGGCCCCCGAGATCGCCGCGCGCCTCAAGCGCACCGAGGACGGCCTGCTCCCGGCGATCGCGCAGCAGTACGACACCGGCGAGGTGCTGATGCTGGGCTGGATGGACGACGAGGCGCTGCACCGCACGCTCACCACCGGCCGCTGCACCTACTGGAGCCGCAGCCGCCGCGAGTACTGGGTGAAGGGCGACACCTCCGGCCACGCCCAGGCGGTCAAGTCGGTGGCGCTGGACTGCGACGGCGACACCCTGCTGGTGAAGGTCGACCAGACCGGTGCCGCCTGCCACACCGGCGACCGCACCTGCTTCGACGCCGACGTGCTCCCGCTCGCCTGACCCCTCCTCCTGCTCCTCCTACCGGAACTCCAGAAGGTGCCGCTCGCCATGGATCTCGAAGCCTTCCGCAAGCTCGCCGTCGACACCCGGGTCATCCCGGTCACCCGCAGGCTCCTCGCGGACGGTCTCACCCCGATCGGCCTGTACCGCAGCCTCGCCGAGGAACGGCCCGGCACCTTCCTGCTGGAGTCCGCCGAGCAGGGCCGCAGCTGGTCGCGCTACTCCTTCGTCGGCGTCCGCAGCGCCGCCGTCCTCACCGTCGGGGAGGACGGCGAGGCCCGCTGGCTGGGCACCCCGCCGGTCGGCATCCCGACCGGCGGCGACCCCTTGCAGGTGCTGCGCGCCGCGCTGGAGGCGCTGCACACCCCGCGCCGCGACGACGACGGCCTGCCGCCGCTCACCGGCGGCCTGGTCGGCTACCTGGGCTACGACGTCGTCCGCCGGCTGGAGAAGCTGCCCGACCTCAACCCGGACGACCTGCGGCTGCCCGAGCTGACCATGCTGCTCGCCACCGACCTCGCCGTGCTCGACCACGTCGACGGCACGGTGCTGCTGATCGCCAACGCCGTCAACCACAACGACCTCGCCAGCGGCGTGGACGAGGCCTACGCGGACGCGGTGGCCCGGCTGGACGCCATGGAGGCCGACCTGCTCAAGCCGGTCGACCCGGGCCTGGCCACCTTCACCCCGGCCGGGCCGGGCGAGGCCCGCTCCCCGTTCGGCGGCGCGCCGTACCGGGCGGCGGTGGAGGTGGTCAAGGAGCGGATCCGGGCCGGCGAGGCCTTCCAGGTCGTCCCCTCGCAGCGCTTCGAGGCGCCCTGCCCGGCCTCGGCGCTGGACGTCTACCGCGTGCTGCGCACCACCAACCCCAGCCCGTACATGTACCTGTTCCGCTTCCCGGGGCCGGACGGCACCGCGGAGGGCGGCTTCGACGTGGTCGGCTCCAGCCCGGAGGCGCTGGTCAAGGTGACCGGCGGCGAGGCGATGGTGCACCCGATCGCCGGAACGAGGCACCGCGGCGCCACCCCGCACGAGGACGCGGCGCTGGCCGCCGAACTGCTCGCCGACCCCAAGGAGCGGGCCGAGCACCTGATGCTGGTCGACCTGGGCCGCAACGACCTGGGCCGGGTCTGCGAGCCGGGCAGCGTGGAGGTGGTCGACTTCATGCACATCGAGCGCTACAGCCACGTGATGCACATCGTCTCCACCGTCACCGGCCGGGTGGCGCCCGGGCGGACCGCCTTCGACGTGCTGACCGCCTGCTTCCCGGCCGGCACCCTGTCCGGCGCGCCCAAGCCCCGCGCGATGCGGATCATCGAGGAGCTGGAGCCCACCCGCCGCGGCCTGTACGGCGGCTGCGTCGGCTACCTGGACTTCGCCGGGGACTCCGACACCGCGATCGCGATCCGCACCGCCGTGCTGCGCGACGGCACCGCCTTCGTGCAGGCCGGCGCGGGCGTGGTCGCGGACTCGGACCCGCACGGGGAGGACACCGAGTGCCGCAACAAGGCGGCGGCCGTGCTGCGGGCCGTCGCCACCGCCAATACGCTGCGGACGCCGGAACTGTCGTGAGTCGCCGGTCGTGAGTCGGCAGCCGTGAGCTGTCAGCCGTGAGTCGTCGAGGGAGGCGGCCGGGATGTCCGAGGTGTCGCCCGACGAACTGCGGCGGGTGGTCGTGCTCGACGCGGCCGCCCAGATCGAGGACCAGCTGGGCGGGCACGGCCGGGTGCTGGCCGGCGCCGTGACCGACACCCCGGCCGGGGCCCCCGACCTGGTCCCCGACCTGACGGTGACCGCCCCGGGGGCGGAGCCCGACGGCCGGGGCCGGTACGCCGGGGGCGACGTCGAGGCCGTCCTGGAGGTGGCCCGGCCGCACCTCGCCGAGGCGGCGCTGGCGTACGCGCGCAGCGGGATCCCGCTGTACGTGGTGGTCGACCCGGCGGCGGCGGCCTGCACCGTGCACACCGCCCCGTCCGCCGACGGCGGGTACCGGGAGGCGGAGCGGGTGCCGTTCGGCAACGACCTGTTCCTGCCGCTCGCCGGGCGGACGCTGGTGCTGCGGACGGACGAGTTCCCGGCCGGGCCGCCCACCCCGGGTGCGGGGCCGGACGCCGGGCGGGGGATAGTGGACGGGTGAGCGCACCTGACCAGACCCCCGTACCCGCCCCGCCGGCCCCCGCGTCGGGCCGCCGGACGCTCGGCGTGATGCTCCTGCTGACCGTGCTGAGCGCCGTGCTGGTGCTGACCGCCGTCGGCCGGGTCTGGGCCGAGGGCCGCGCCGGCACCCTGGCGGTGTCCGTCTCCGGCGGCGCGATCTCCGAACTCCCGGGCGGGCTGGCCCTGGTGGGGCTCGCGGCGGCCGTCGCGGTGTTCGCGGTGCGCGGCGCGGGCCGGCTCGCGGTCGGCGCGCTGACCCTGCTGGCGGGCCTCGGCGCGGCCGCCGCGTCGGCCGCGGGCGCCGGGGACACCGCCGCGCTGGACGCCGAGGCGGCCCGCAAGCTGGCGCTGTCCGGCTCGGCGGCCACCGAGGTCGGCCACACCGGCTGGCCCTGGGTGGCGCTGGCCGGCGGGCTGCTGCTGGCCGTCGCCGGGCTGCTCACCCTCCGCTACGGCCGGAGCTGGCCGGCCATGGGCAGCCGCTACGAGGCGCCCACCCGCAAGGCCCCGGCGAAGAGCGACACCCCGGCCGACCTGTGGAAGGCGCTGGACCGGGGCGAGGACCCGACCACGGTCTGAGCGCGGGGCCTGGGCACCGGTCCTGAGCCGCCGGGCCACAGCGGGCCCCAGCAGGCCTCGGCGGGCCCCGGCGCCGGTGTGACGCGATAGACCCGCCACCCGCTTTGGGCCGCCGGTGTGTGGCCCGGCACAATGGAACCCGTCAACCCGCCGGCGGCCCCGCAGGCCCGGCCGGGCCCCGAGAGGCTAGGAGCACCACTCAGATGGCAGCAGCAGCACACGGTCACACCACCGCCGCCTGGACCGGCGTGACCATCACGTTCATCGGTTTCGGGATCGCGGGGGTCGCGATGATCCTCCCGTCGGTGATGCTGGTCTGGGCCGGCATTGCGGTCATCCTGGCCGGCGGCGTGGTCGGCAAGGCCATGTCGATGGCGGGCATGGGCAAGCAGCCGAGCGCCAACGTGTACACCTCGCACGAGGAGCAGCGCGCGGCCCGGGCCGCCGTCGCCGCCTGACGACGAACTCCTCGCAGTAGAGCAGTGGATACGACTCGCAGCAGTACCCACTCGTAGCAGTACCGAACGGCGGGCGCGCCACGCCCGCCGTTTCGTTCTGTCCGGGCCCGGCCCGGGCAGAATCGGGGCGTGACCTCCGCCTCCACCACCTCCGCCCTGCCGCCCGTCCTGCGCCGGCTCGGCCCGCCGCTGGCCGCGCTGGCGGCGGTGGCCGTCCCCACCGTCTACGTCGCCGCGGTGGACCCGAACACCCCCGGGCACTACCCCGACTGCCCCTTCCTGGCCGCCACCGGCTGGTGGTGCCCCGGCTGCGGGGGGCTGCGCTGCGTCCACGGGCTGGCCCACGGGGACTTCACCGGCGCGCTGCACGACAACGCCGCGGCCGTCCTGCTGTTCGGCGTCCTGGCGCTGCTGTGGCTGCGCTGGGCCTGGGCCGCGCTGACCGGCGCCGGGCCGCGGCCCAGGCCCCCGCTCGGGGCCCGGCGCTGGGTGCTGATCCTCCTGCTGCTGCTGGTGTTCACGGTGGTGCGCAACCTGCCCGTCGGGGCGGGGCTGGCGCCCCTGCTGGTTTGATCGCCCACGCCGACGGGTAGCGACCCGCGCAGGCTCACGCACCGGTCCACACCGGGGCCCGTACATCGGTCCACTTGGTCCGCAACCCGCGTCCGGGCGCCGCCGGAGAACCGGTGAAACCGCAGTTGGGAGCCGCTCAGGGGGGCGTCCGGCACGCGAGACGCACACCGGGCGGATGCGCCCCGCGCCCCCGGGTGCCGATACCATCGAAGTGCCGCCGGGCCACCGCCCGGACGGCTCGTCGCCGGCGAACGAACAGAAATGTTGGGGGCACTTCGCGTGAGCGAGCGAACCATTGACAGGTGCGTGTTGCGCGCAGCGCCTGCTGAGCGAAGCGAGGTGTGCGCATGAGTGTGCTCGACACGATCATCGAGGGGGTCCGTGAGGACCTCGCCGAACGACAGGCCCGGGTCTCCCTGGACCAGCTGAAGGAACTCGCCGCCAAGGCCCCCGAGGCCAAGGACGGCGTCGTCGCGCTCAAGGGCGACGGGGTCCGGGTGATCTGCGAGGTGAAGCGCTCCAGCCCGTCCAAGGGCGCGCTGGCCGCGATCGCCGACCCGGCGGCCCTGGCGAGCGACTACGCGGCCGGCGGCGCCGCCGCGATCAGCGTGCTCACCGAGCAGCGCCGCTTCGGCGGCTCGCTGGCCGACCTGGACGCCGTCCGCGCGGCGGTGGACACCCCGCTGCTGCGCAAGGACTTCATCGTCACCGCCTACCAGCTGTGGGAGGCCCGCGCGCACGGCGCCGACCTCGCGCTGCTGATCGTCGCCGCCCTCGACCAGTCGGCCCTGGTGTCGCTGATCGAGCGGGCCGAGTCGATCGGCCTCACCCCGCTGGTCGAGGTGCACGACGAGGAGGAGATCAAGCGCGCGGTGGACGCCGGGGCGCGGATCATCGGCGTCAACGCCCGCAACCTCAAGACCCTTGAGGTGGACCGCAACACCTTCGGCAACGTCGTCCACGCCATCCCGGACAACGTCGTCAAGATCGCCGAGTCCGGCGTGCGCGGCCCGCTGGACGTGATCTCCTACGCCAACCTGGGCGCCGACGCCGTCCTGGTCGGCGAGTCCCTGGTGACCGGCAAGGACCCGCGCGCCGCGGTCGCCGACCTGGTCGCGGCCGGCGCCCACCCCGCCGTCCGGCACAAGGACTGACCCGCCGACATGAAGATCGCCACCCGCCTCGCCCCCGGTTGCCGCCCGCGCGGCTGCCGCGCGCCCGCACGCCGGGTGCTGGGGCGGCGGGTGCGCTACGTGATCGGCTGCGAGCCCGGGCAGGTGCCGGGCCGCCGATGGCGACGGACATCCGGCTGAGCCCAGCCACGAGACGTCCCTGTCGTCATCTCCCGAAGGACTCCACCATGTCCGACAAGTCCGCGAAGGACTACCTGCCCGGCGCCCAGGTGCCGGACGCCCGAGGCTACTTCGGTGCCTACGGCGGCCGCTTCATCCCCGAGGCGCTGGTCGCCGCCGTCGAGCAGGTCGCCGAGGAGTACGAGAAGGCCAAGGCCGACCCGGCCTTCGCCGCCGAACTCGACGGCCTGCTCAAGGACTACACCGGCCGCCCGAGCCCGCTGACCGACGTGCACCGCTTCTCCGCCGAGGCGGGCGGCGCGCGCGTCCTGCTCAAGCGCGAGGACCTCAACCACACCGGCTCGCACAAGATCAACAACGTGCTGGGCCAGGCCCTGCTCACCCGGCGGATGGGCAAGACCCGGATCATCGCCGAGACCGGCGCCGGCCAGCACGGCGTGGCCACCGCCACCGCCTGCGCCCTGTTCGGCTTCGACTGCACCATCTACATGGGCGAGGTCGACACCCAGCGCCAGGCGCTGAACGTCGCCCGGATGCGGATGCTCGGCGCCGAGGTGGTGTCCGTCACCTCCGGCAGCCGCACCCTCAAGGACGCCATCAACGAGGCGTTCCGCGACTGGGTCGCCAACGTGGACTCCACCCACTACCTGTTCGGCACCGTGGCCGGCCCGCACCCCTTCCCGATGATGGTCCGCGACTTCCACCGGGTCATCGGCGTCGAGGCCCGCCAGCAGGTGCTCGACCGCACCGGGCGGCTGCCCGACGCCGTCGTCGCCTGCGTCGGCGGCGGCTCCAACGCGATGGGCATCTTCCACGAGTTCATCCCCGACGCCGGCGTGCGCCTGATCGGCTGCGAGGCCGCCGGCGAGGGCGCCGACACCCCCAAGCACGCCGCCACCCTCACCAAGGGCGACCCCGGCGTGCTGCACGGCTCGCGCACCTACGTCCTCCAGGACGAGGACGGCCAGACCATCGAGTCGCACTCCATCTCCGCCGGCCTCGACTACCCGGGCGTCGGCCCGGAGCACGCCTGGCTGAAGGACACCGGACGGGCCGAGTACCGCCCCGTCACCGACGACGCCGCCATGCAGGCGCTGCGGCTGCTGTCCCGCACCGAGGGCATCATCCCGGCCATCGAGAGCGCCCACGCGCTGGCCGGCGCCCTGGAGCTGGGCCGCGAGCTCGGGCCCGAGGCCACCATCCTGGTCTCGCTCTCCGGGCGCGGCGACAAGGACATGCACACCGCGGCCGAGTACTTCGGCCTGTACGACGAGCCGGCCGCCGGTTCGGCCCACGACGCGGCCCACGGGGGTAAGTGACCATGGCATCGAAGCTCAGTGGCATCCTGGCGGCCGCCAAGGCCGAGGACCGCGCCGCGCTGATCGGCTACCTGCCGGGCGGCTTCCCGACCGTCGACGGCGGCATCCGGGCGATCAACGCGCTGATCGAGGGCGGCTGCGACATCGTCGAGGTCGGCCTCCCGCACTCCGACCCGGTCCTGGACGGCGCCGTCATCCAGACCGCCGACGACATCGCGCTGCGCGGCGGCGTGCGGATCAAGGACGTGCTGCGCACCGTCCAGGAGGTCGCCACCGCGCACCCCGAGGCGGCGGTGCTGGTGATGACGTACTGGAACCCGGTCGACCGCTACGGCACCGCGCGCTTCGCCGCCGACCTCGCCGCCGCGGGCGGCGCCGGCTGCATCCTGCCGGACCTGCCGGTCGAGGAGTCCGAGGAGTGGCGCAAGGCGGCGGACGAGCACGGGCTCGACACCGTGTTCGTGGTCGCCCCCAGCAGCAAGGACCCGCGCCTGGCCGAGGTCACCGCGGCCGGCAGCGGCTTCGTCTACGCGGCCGCCGTGATGGGCGTGACCGGGACCCGCGCCCAGGTCGGCTCGCTCGCCGAGGACCTGGTCGCCCGCACCCGGGCCACCACCGACCTGCCGGTCTGCGTCGGCCTCGGCGTCTCCACCCCCGAGCAGGCCGCCGAGGTGGCGGGCTTCGCCGACGGCGTGATCGTGGGCTCCGCGTTCGTGAAGCGGATCCTGGAGGCCGGCGACGACGAGGCGGCCGCGCTGGACGCGGTGCGCGCCCTGGCCGGCGAGCTGGCGGCGGGCGTCCGCCGGCGCTGACCCCCGTACCACCTGACGGCCCGCCGCCTCCTCGGAGGCGGCGGGCCGTCGCGCTCGCGTGCGCCCGGCTCGCCGGGCGGCGGCGCTCGCGCGGCCCCGAACGGGTGAACAGCGACGGGCACACGCATCAGCCGGGGTTGACCGGCGTTGAGTGGAGGGACGAGTGCACGAACGAGGTGCACGGGGGTTGCCGAGCGAGCGAAGGAGTGAGCCGGTGCCGGGTCTCCATCGGGCCGTTCTGCTGCGGGCGGCCGCCGCCGCGGTGGCGCTCGGCGCCGCCGTCGGAGCGCACACCGAGGTGGGGCAGGCGCTGGCCAAGCGCGGTGCCGAGCGGGCCGTGCGGGACGCGTACGCCTGCGCCGAGGCGGCCCGCTGGGACGCCGCCGAGCGGGCCGCCCACCCGCACCACGACGGCCGCGCCGACCTGTTCGACCCCGGCCGGCCGCCCGGCTGCCGCTCCTGAGGGCCGCGCCGACCTGGTCGACCACGGCCGGCCGCCCCTGAACGGACGTTCGCCGGATTCGGACACACCATCACCAGACGTCACCCATCCGGCTTAATTCCTGAATATGGAGGAACCGTCCTTCATCCCTTACGGTTCATCAGGAAGTGAACGAGTTTCCCGAGGGGGGTTCCCTGATGGCCGGCCCGGCAGCGCAGCCCGGTGACCCGGCGCCCGCGCCGCCCGCCCGGCGGCCGGTGCCGGCCTGGAGTCCGTGGCTGGGCACCGTCGTCCGGCTCGGCCTCGCGGTGGTCTGGGGCTGGGCCGGCCTGGCCAAGATCGCCGACCCGGCGGAGGCCGCCCAGGCCGTCCGCGCCTACGAGATCCTGCCCGAGGGCCTGGTCAAGCCGGTCGGCTACGCCCTGCCCTTCCTGGAGCTGGCGCTCGCCCTGCTGCTGGTGATCGGCCTCGGCGTCCGGATCGTCGCCGGCGTCTCCGCGCTGCTGCTGCTCACCTTCATCGCCGGGATCGCCGCCGCCTGGGCGCGCGGCATCTCGATCGACTGCGGCTGCTTCGGCGGCGGCGGGCACGTCGACGCCTCGCAGACCGAGTACCTCCAGGAGATCCTGCGCGACACCGGGTTCCTCCTGCTGGCCGGGTGGCTGCTGTGGCGGCCCCGCACCAGGTTCTCGGCGGACGGCTGGCTGGCGAGCTGACCGGCCGGCCCCGCGGCACCCCCACCCCACCCCACGAAGGCCCTCCCCGATTGTGGATGTCAAGGCAATGAGCGAGAAGAACCGAGAAGGCAAGCGCACCGCCCGCGAGCGGATGCTGGAGCAGCGGGCGGCCGACGAGGCCACGTCCAGGCGCAGGAAGAAGCTGTTGGTGGGCGGCGCGGTGCTCGTGGTGATCGCCGCCGCCGTGGTCACCGGCGTCGTGGTGCAGAACCAGCGCTCCAAGCCGGAGACCCCGGTCGCCGCCCCCGCCGGGACGATCGGCGACAAGAACCTGGTCATCCCGGCCGGCTCGGCCAACGCCCCGGCCGTCCTCACCGTCTACGAGGACCCGCGCTGCCCGGCCTGCGGGATCTTCGAGCGCGAGTTCTCCTCGACCGTCGACCAGCTGGAAGACGCCGGCAAGATCTACACCAACTACCACATCGTGTCGTTCATCGACCGGGCCGTCCCGGGCAAGGGCTCCAAGGCCGGCGCCAACGCGCTGGCCTGCGCCCAGGACGCCGGGCACTTCCGGGACTTCCACGACGTGCTGTACCGCAACCAGCCGGACGAGACCAGCGACGCCTTCGGCGACAAGGCCGTCCTGATCAACCTCGCCAAGCAGGTCGACGGCCTCGACACGCCCGCCTTCCAGGCCTGCGTCAACGACAACAAGTACGGCGGATGGGTGTCGTCCGTGCAGCAGGACTTCGACAAATCGAGCTACAAGTCCACCCCGACCGTGCTGCTCAACGGCCAGCCGATCTACCCCAAGAACGGCGCCGAGGAGATCACCCCGGCGAACCTGGTGAAGTGGGTCGACGCCGCCAACCAGGGCAAGCAGCTGGGCACAGCGGGCTCCAACGGGCAGACCCCCGCGCCCACCAGCACCGCCTCGGAGGCCAACAACCCGTCGCCGACCGCGGGCTGAGCCCCGCACACCGCCGGGTGACCGCCGCCGCCCCCTCCCCGTCCGGAGGGGGCGGCGGCGCCGTTCCCGGTGCCCGTTGTTCGGCATCTGTGACCCCGGGGGTGTCCAGCAGGGGCCGCAGACCCTGTAGCGTCGGAACCGCCATGGATATCGCCTACATTCCCAGCCCGTCGCGGGGCGTCCTGCACCTCGGACCGATCCCGCTGCGCGCCTACGCCTTCTGCATCATCCTCGGTGTCGTCGTAGCCGTCTGGCTCGGCAGCAAGCGCTGGGTCGCCCGGGGCGGTGCCAAGCACACGGTCGGCGACATCGCCGTCTGGGCCGTGCCCTTCGGCCTGGTCGGCGGCCGGCTGTACCACGTGATCACCGACCACCAGCTGTACTTCGGGGCCGGCAAGAACCCCTGGAACGCCTTCAAGATCTGGGAGGGCGGCCTCGGCATCTGGGGCGCCGTCGCGCTCGGCGCGGTCGGGGCCTGGATCGGCTGCCGCCGCCGGGGCGTGCCGCTGCCCGCGTACGCGGACGCCATCGCGCCGGGCATCGCGCTCGCGCAGGCGATGGGCCGCTGGGGCAACTACTTCAACCAGGAGCTGTACGGCCGGCCGACCACGCTGCCGTGGGGCCTGGAGATCGACAAGACGCTCCCGGGCGGCGAGGTCGTCAAGGGCGTCTACCACCCGACCTTCCTGTACGAGTCGATCTGGTGCGTCGGGGTCGCGCTGCTGGTGATCTGGGCCGACCGCCGCTTCAAGCTGGGGCACGGCCGGGCCTTCGCGCTGTACGTGGCCGCGTACACGGTGGGCCGGTTCTGGACCGAGTGGCTGCGGATCGACGAGGCGCACGTCTACTTCGGCCTGCGGCTGAACGACTGGACGTCGATCGTGGTGTTCATCGGCGCCGTGGTCTACCTGGTGGTCGTGGGCAAGAAGCGGCCCGGCCGGGAGGACCCGGCGAGCATCGACCCGCTGGCCGACGAGGAGGGCGAGGCGCAGGGCCCGTCCGAGAAGGCCTCGGTGTCCGGCAAGGCCGCGGTGTCCGAGAAGTCGGGCAAGGCCGAGAAGGCCGGCAAGGCCGCTCCGGCGGACAAGGCCGGCGGGAGGCCCGCGCCGTCCGAGAAGGTCGCCGGGGCCGGTGAGACCGCCGAACTGTCTCAGTCCACGGACGAAAAGGCGGACGCGGAGGCAGCCTCCGAAGCCGTCGAGAGCGCCGACAAGAATGCCAAGAACCTGACCTGACCTGGGAGTTCCCCCCGCTTCGGCCGCCCGCGCGATGCTCGCGCAGGGCGGCCGAAGCGCTGTTCGGACAGCCTTACTTTGCTGGAAATGCGCAGGTCAGACGGTCTACGGTCGGGGCAGACGAATCGAACGGAGGGGAACTGCCGTGAGCGCGACCACCCTGGAGCCCGAGGCCGGGCACCACCCCCGCATACCCGCTGCCGGGCACCACCGGGACGTGAACGGAGGCTGGCTGCGGCCCGCCGTGTTCGGCGCGATGGACGGCCTGGTCTCCAACTTCGCGCTGATGACCGGCGTGGTCGGCGGCTCGGCGTCCAGCGGCACGGTGGTGCTGACCGGGCTCGCCGGGCTGGTGGCCGGCGCCTGCTCGATGGCGGCGGGGGAGTACACCTCGGTGGCCTCGCAGGCCGAGCTGGTGCAGGCCGAGATCGAGGCCGAGCGGCTGGAGCTGAGCCGCAACCCGCACGGCGAGCTGGCCGAGCTGGCACAGCTGTACATCACCCGAGGGGTGGAGCCGGACCTCGCCCACGAGGTGGCCCGGCAGCTGTCCGCCAACCCCGACCAGGCCCTGGAGATCCACGCCCGGGAGGAGCTGGGCATCGACCCGAACGACCTGCCGTCACCGTGGGTGGCCGCCGGGTCGTCCTTCGTCTGCTTCGCGGTGGGCGCGCTGCTGCCGCTGCTGCCGTACCTGCTGGGGGCGACCTCGCTGATGCCGGCGCTGCTGCTGTCGGTGGTGGGGCTGTTCCTGTGCGGCGCGGTGGTGGCGCGGGTGACGGCGCGCAGCTGGTGGTTCAGCGGGCTGCGGCAGCTGGTGCTGGGCGGGGCGGCGGCCGGGGTGACGTACCTGCTGGGGTGGCTGATCGGCGGGCACGTCGGCTAGGTCCTGTCCGGCCGGGGTGTGTCCGGCCGGGGTGTGTGTGACGACCCGGAAGAGTGCATGACTATGCCGGGCAGTGCGTGACGTTCCGCACACGGCTGCCGGGCGGCGCCTGGCCTAGTCTCACCATTCGGGCCTCGGGGCCGAGGATTCGCATCCGCGGGTGAGCCCTCGGGATCGATTCACAGGCGTCCTTGATCGTCGCGTGTGGCGATCGGGTTTCGCCCCTGTTTCAGGCGGCCGACCGCCGGGCACAATCGAGGGGACGCGCATTGTGGCGCGTCCTCTCATTCCCCCCTTGACCTGCGGATCAGTCCGCCATGTGGACGAGATATTCCACTTCCCGGGATCTTGGGCATCATGTAACTTGCACGAAATCGCATCAGGGCCAACGTCGTCCCTCCTTGCACCACACAGCCGAAAGACGACGACGGGAGAGCCGATGCTGCCTGCATCCATGCACTCCGCCAACGAGCCCCAGGCCGGCGCAGCCCGCCAGCCGTACGCGCTCGTTCCGGATGCGCGACCTACCGCTCAGGGCCTGTACGACCCGCGAAACGAGCACGACGCCTGCGGCGTCGGTTTCGTCGCCACGCTGACCGGCATCGCCGACCACACCATCGTCGAACAGGCGCTGACCGTCCTGCGCAACCTGGAGCACCGCGGCGCCACCGGCGCCGAGCCGGACTCCGGTGACGGCGCCGGCATCCTCACCCAGATCCCGGACGCCTTCCTGCGCGGCAAGGTCGACTTCGAGCTCCCCGCCGCCGGCTCCTACGCGGTCGGCATCGCCTTCCTGCCCGACGAGGACGCCGCCGACGCGGACGCCGTCGCCCGGATCGAGGCCATCGCGGCCGAGGAGGACCTCACCGTCCTCGGCTGGCGCGACGTCCCCGTCACCCCGGACCTGCTCGGCGCCACCGCCCGCAGCGTCATGCCGCGCTTCCGGCAGCTCTTCCTCGCCAAGGAGGGCCTGGCCGGGATCGAGCTCGACCGGACCGCCTTCGTCGTCCGCAAGCGCTCCGAGCGCGAGGTCGGGGTCTACTTCCCGTCGCTGTCCGCGCGCACCATCGTCTACAAGGGCATGCTGACCACCGGCCAGCTGGAGCCCTTCTTCCCCGACCTGTCGGACCGCTCCTACGCCTCCGCCGTCGGCCTGGTGCACTCGCGCTTCTCCACCAACACCTTCCCGAGCTGGCCGCTCGCCCACCCGTACCGGTTCGTCGCCCACAACGGCGAGATCAACACGGTCAAGGGCAACCGCAACTGGATGAGCGCCCGCGAGTCCCAGCTCGCCACCGACCTCATCCCCGCCAACCGCAACGGCCGGGGCCTGGAGCGGATCTTCCCGGTCTGCACCCCGGAGCACTCCGACTCCGCCTCCTTCGACGAGGTCCTGGAGCTGCTCCACCTCGGCGGCCGCTCGCTGCCGCACTCGGTGCTGATGATGATCCCGGAGGCGTGGGAGAACCACGCCACCATGGACCCGGCCCGCCGCGCCTTCTACCAGTACCACTCCAACCTGATGGAGCCCTGGGACGGCCCGGCCTGCGTCACCTTCACCGACGGCACCCAGATCGGCGCCGTGCTCGACCGCAACGGCCTGCGCCCGGCCCGCTACTGGATCACCGAGGACGGCCTCGTCGTCCTCTCCTCCGAGGTCGGCGTGCTCGACATCGACCAGGAGAAGGTCGCCAAGAAGGGCCGCCTCCAGCCCGGCCGGATGTTCCTCGTCGACACCGCCGAGGGCCGCATCGTCGGGGACGAGGAGATCAAGTCCTCCCTCGCCGCCGAGCACCCCTACGCGGAGTGGGTCGCCGCCGGGCAGATCCAGCTCGCCAAGCTGCCCGAGCGCGAGCACATCTTCCACACCCACGCCTCGGTCACCCGCCGCCAGCAGACCTTCGGCTACACCGAGGAGGAGCTGCGGGTCATCCTCGCGCCGATGGCCAAGACCGGCGGCGAGGCGCTCGGCTCGATGGGCACCGACTCGCCGATCGCCGCGCTCAGCGAGAAGCCGCGCCTGCTGTTCGACTACTTCGTCCAGCTCTTCGCGCAGGTCACCAACCCGCCGCTGGACGCCATCCGCGAGGAGCTCGTCACCTCGCTGCTCAGCAACCTCGGCCCCGAGGGCAACCTGCTGGCCGCCGAGGCCGCCGCCTGCCGCTCGGTCGGCATCACCTTCCCGGTGATCGACAACGACGAGCTGGCCAAGCTCGTCCACATCAACCACGACGGCGACCAGCCCGGCCTCAAGGCCGTCACGCTCTCCGGCCTCTACAAGGTCGCCGCGGGCGGCCGGGGCCTGGCCGCCCGGCTGGCCGAGATCGCCGCCGAGGCCGACGCCGCGATCGCCGACGGCGCCCGGATCGTCGTGCTCTCCGACCGGCACTCCGACGCCGAGCACGCCCCGATCCCCTCGCTGCTGCTCACCTCCGCGATCCACCACCACCTCATCCGCACCAAGCAGCGCACCCAGGTGTCGCTGCTGGTCGAGGCCGGCGACGTCCGCGAGGTGCACCACGTCGCGCTGCTGATCGGCTACGGCGCCGGCGCCGTCAACCCGTACCTGGCCATGGAGTCCGTCGAGGACCTCGTCGCCCAGAAGGTGTTCATCCAGGGCGTCGAGGCCGAGAAGGCCATCAAGAACCTGATCAAGGCGCTCGGCAAGGGCGTGCTCAAGGTCATGTCCAAGATGGGCATCTCGACCGTCGCCTCCTACCGCGGCGCCCAGGTCTTCGAGGCCATCGGCCTCTCCCAGGAGCTGGTCGACGGCTACTTCGCCGGCACCACCACCAAGCTCGGCGGCATCGGCCTGGAGGAGATCGCCAAGGAGACCGCCGCCCGCCACGCCAAGGCCTACCCGGCCTCCGGCATCCCGGCCGCGCACCGCGCGCTGGAGATCGGCGGCGAGTACCAGTGGCGCCGCGAGGGTGAGCCGCACCTGTTCGACCCGGACACCGTCTTCCGGCTCCAGCACTCCACCCGCAACCGCCGGTACGACATCTTCAAGCAGTACACGGACCGGGTGAACGAGCAGTCCACCCGCCTGATGACGCTGCGCGGCCTGTTCCAGCTGGACGCCCTCGGCCGGACCCCGATCCCGGTCGAGGAGGTCGAGCCCGTCTCCGAGATCGTCAAGCGCTTCTCCACCGGCGCCATGTCGTACGGCTCCATCTCCCTGGAGGCGCACGAGACCCTCGCCATCGCGATGAACCGCCTCGGCGGCAAGTCCAACACCGGCGAGGGCGGCGAGGACCCGGACCGCCTGTACGACCCCGAGCGCCGCTCGGCCATCAAGCAGGTCGCCTCCGGCCGCTTCGGCGTCACCTCCGAGTACCTGGTCAACGCCGACGACATCCAGATCAAGATGGCCCAGGGCGCCAAGCCCGGCGAGGGCGGCCAGCTGCCCGGCCACAAGGTCTACCCGTGGGTCGCCAAGACCCGGCACTCCACGCCGGGTGTCGGCCTGATCTCGCCGCCGCCGCACCACGACATCTACTCGATCGAGGACCTGGCGCAGCTCATCCACGACCTCAAGAACGCCAACCCGGTCGCCCGCATCCACGTGAAGCTGGTGTCCGAGGTCGGCGTCGGCACGGTCGCCGCGGGCGTCTCCAAGGCGCACGCCGACGTGGTGCTGGTCTCCGGGCACGACGGCGGCACCGGCGCCTCCCCGCTGACCTCGCTCAAGCACGCGGGCGGCCCCTGGGAGCTCGGCCTCGCCGAGACCCAGCAGACCCTGCTGCTCAACGGCCTGCGCGACCGCATCGTCGTGCAGACCGACGGCCAGCTCAAGACCGGCCGCGACGTCGTCATCGCCGCGCTGCTCGGCGCCGAGGAGTTCGGCTTCGCCACCGCGCCGCTGGTCGTCTCCGGCTGCATCATGATGCGCGTCTGCCACCTGGACACCTGCCCGGTCGGCGTCGCCACCCAGAACCCGGTGCTGCGCGAGCGCTTCTCCGGCAAGCCCGAGTTCGTGGTCAACTTCTTCGAGTTCATCGCCGAGGAGGTCCGGGAGATCCTCGCCGAGCTGGGCTTCCGCACGATCGAGGAGGCCGTCGGCCACGCCGAGCACATCGACGCGGCCGCCGCCATCGACCACTGGAAGGCCGCCGGGCTCGACCTGGCCCCGCTCTTCCACGTCCCCCAGCTGCCCGAGGGCGCGGCCCGCCACCGCACCACCTCCCAGGACCACGCGCTCGACAAGGCCCTGGACAACCAGCTGATCACGCTCGCCGAGGACGCCCTGGAGCGCGGCGAGACCGTCCGCATCCAGCTGCCGATCCGCAACGTCAACCGCACCGTCGGCACCATGCTCGGCCACGAGGTGACCAAGCGCTACCGCGGCGAGGGCCTGCCCGAGGGCACCATCGACGTCACCTTCACCGGCTCCGCCGGGCAGTCCTTCGGCGCCTTCGTGCCGCGCGGCGTGACCCTGCGGCTGGAGGGCGACGCCAACGACTACGTCGGCAAGGGCCTCTCCGGCGGCGTCGTGATCGTCCGCCCGGCCCGCGACGCCGCGGCCATCGGCAACGACGCCCAGAACCACGTCATCGCCGGCAACACCATCGGCTACGGCGCCACCTCCGGCCGGATCCACCTGCGCGGCAAGGCCGGCGAGCGCTTCGCCGTCCGCAACTCCGGCGCCACCCTGGTCGTCGAGGGCGTGGGCGACCACGGCCTGGAGTACATGACCGGCGGCCGGGTCGTCATCCTCGGCGAGACCGGGCGCAACCTGGCGGCCGGCATGTCCGGCGGCATCGCCTACGTCCTGGACCTGCGCCCCGCGAACGTCAACGACGGCCTGGTGGGCATCGAGGCCCCCTCCGCCGCCGACCGCGACTGGCTGCGCGAGACCGTGCAGCAGCACTACGAGGAGACCGGCTCCACCGTCGCCGCCGAACTCCTGGCCGACTGGGGCAGCGGGGTCTCCCGCTTCTCCACGATCATGCCGACCGACTACAAGGCAGTGCTCGCCGCCAAGGACGCCGCTGAGCGCGATGGCCTCTCCGAGGCCGAGACCACTCGCAAGATGATGGAGGCGGCTAATGGCTGACCCCAAGGGCTTCCTGACCACGCCCAAGCAGCTGGCCGAGCGGCGACCCGTCGACGTGCGCCTGCGGGACTGGAACGAGGTCTACGTCGAGCGCAGCCTCCTGCCGATCATCACCGAGCAGGCCGGCCGCTGCATGGACTGCGGCATCCCGTTCTGCCACAACGGCTGCCCGCTCGGGAACCTCATCCCCGAGTGGAACGACCTCGCCTACCGGGACGACTTCGTCGGCGCGATCGAGCGGCTGCACGCGACCAACAACTTCCCGGAGTTCACCGGCCGCCTCTGCCCGGCGCCCTGCGAGTCGGCCTGCGTGCTCGGCATCAACCAGGACGCGGTGACCATCAAGAACGTCGAGGTCACCATCATCGACAAGGCCTGGGACCGCGGCGGCGTCACGCCGCAGGTCCCGGAGCGGCTGTCCGGCAAGACCGTCGCCGTCGTCGGCTCCGGCCCGGCCGGCCTGGCCGTCGCCCAGCAGCTCACCCGGGCCGGGCACACCGTCGTCGTGTACGAGCGCGCCGACCGCGTCGGCGGCCTGCTGCGCTACGGCATCCCCGAGTTCAAGATGGAGAAGCGCCACATCAACCGCCGCGTCGAGCAGATGCGCGCGGAGGGCACCCGCTTCCGCACCGGCGTGCACGTCGGCGAGGACATCACCGGCCAGCAGCTGCGCGAGCGCTTCGACGCCGTCGTCGTCGCCGCCGGCGCCACCACCGCGCGCGACCTGGCGGTGCCCGGGCGCGAGCTCAAGGGCGTCCACCAGGCCATGGAGTACCTGCCGCTGGCCAACAAGGTGCAGGAGGGCGACTTCGTCGAGTCGCCGATCAGCGCCAAGGGCAAGCACGTCGTCGTCATCGGCGGCGGCGACACCGGCGCCGACTGCGTCGGCACCGCCCACCGCCAGGGCGCGGCCTCCGTCACCCAGCTGGAGATCATGCCGCGGCCCTCCGAGGAGCGCCCCGGCCACCAGCCCTGGCCGACCATGCCGATGACCTACAAGGTCACCTCCGCGCACGAGGAGGGCGGCGAGCGGATCTACTCCGTGAACACCACCCGCTTCACCGGCGACGAGGACGGCAACGTCCAGGAGCTGCACCTCGTCGAGGTCGAGTTCAAGGACGGCCGCTTCGAGCCCGTCCCCGGCACCGAGCGGGCCATCCCGGCGCAGCTCGTCACCCTGGCCATGGGCTTCACCGGCACCGACGTCCGCAACGGCCTGGTCGAGCAGCTCGGCGTGGACCTGGACGCGCGCGGTAACATTGGCCGCGACGGCCGGTTCGCCACCAATGTCGATGGCGTGTACGTCTGCGGAGACGCCGGTCGCGGTCAGTCGCTGATCGTCTGGGCCATCGCGGAAGGCCGCTCGGCCGCAGCCGCGGTGGACAAGTACCTCGGCGGCAAGACCCCACTGCCGGCCCCGATCCGTCCCACCGACCGCCCGCTGGTCGTCTGACGGGCCGACCGGCCCCCCCGAACCCCCGGTGCCGCATCGCCGGGAGCTCAACCCGCTGCCCCCGCCAGCGTCGCCGGGCCAACGCGGTCTCCTGGCGCCTGCCCTCTTCCCCGACCAGTTGGAGGGCGGGCGCCGTCGCGTTCCCCCGCTCTACCCCGAAGTCGGCCGGCCCGTCAAGGGCCGTGTCAACTCTCAGACATTTCCCAGGACTTGGGTCTACCGTAGGCCCGTTCCGGACGCCGCGCGGGAGGGCCTGACCGGACGGACTGTTGTTCGTCGGTGCCAGGTGGCAGACTGCCGCCGACGGCCGGGGGGCTGCTGCGCGAGTGCGGAGGTTGACGCGATGAGCACGACTCAGACAAGCGGAGGCGCCACGGTACGGCGCCTGCTGCTCGGCACCCAGCTGCGCAAGCTCCGCGAGGCCAGGGGCGTCAGCCGCGAGGAGGCCGGCTACTCGATCCGCGCCTCCGAGTCCAAGATCAGCCGGATGGAACTCGGCCGGGTCGGCTTCAAGGAACGCGACGTCGCCGACCTGCTCACCCTCTACGGCGTCGAGGCCGAGCAGGAACGCGCCACCGTCCTCGGACTCGTCCGGGACGCCAACGCCACCTCCTGGTGGCACGAGTACGGCGACGTGCTGCCCGCCTGGTTCCAGAACTACGTCGGCCTGGAAGAAGCCGTCGCCGAGATCCGCAGCTACGAGGTCCAGTTCGTCCACGGGCTGCTCCAGACCGCCGACTACGCCCGCGCCGTCATCGCCGCCGGCGGCCACGTCACCGACCCCGGCGAGATCGAACGCCGCGTCGAGGTCCGGCTCAAACGCCAGGCCGTGCTCACCGCCGAGAGCGGCCCCCGCCTGCTCGCGATCCTCGACGAGGCCGCGCTGCGCCGCCCCTGGGGCGGCCCCGAGCTGATGCGCAACCAGATCGACCGGCTGCTCGAACTCGGCGAACTGCCCAACGTCCGGCTCCGGGTGCTGCCGCTGGGCTGCACCGGACTGAGCGCCGAGAGCGGCGCCTTCACCGTGCTCGGCTTCGCCGAACCCGAACTCGCCGACGTCGTCTACGTCGAACAGTTCACCACCGCGCTCTACCTCGACAAGCCGGCCGAGGTCGCCGAGTACCGCCACGCCATGGAAGGGCTGCTCGCCGACAGCCTCGACCCCGAACAGACCCGGCAGCTCCTGTACTCCGTACGCCAAGAGCTCTGAGACGTCAGTACGATGATGCCCAATCAGACCGGGCCGTAGCGGCTCGCCCGCCGACGTTCCCCGAACCGGCACGAGAGGGATCAGATGTCGTACTTCTCCGAGTTGGCGCTGCAGTACATCGACGGCGAATGGTGCAGCGGCAGCGGCTCCTGGGACATCGTCGACGTCGACCCCTACACCGGCGACAAGCTCGCCACCATCACCGTCGCCACCACCGCCGAGGTCGACCGGGCCTACCGGGCCGCCGAACGGGCCCAGAAGCAGTGGGCCGCCACCACCCCCTACGCCCGCCGGCTCGTCTTCGAACGCGTGCTGCGCCTGATCGAGGAGCGCGAGGAGGAGATCACCCACGCCATCATGGCCGAGCTCGGCGGCACCGCGCTCAAGGCCGCCTTCGAACTCTCCCTGGTCAAGGACATGCTGCGGGACTGCCTGCGGGTGGCCCTGGGCCTGGAGGGCCGGCTGCTGCCCTCGATCACGGAGGGCCAGGAGAACCGCCTCTACCGGCTGCCGGTCGGCGTCGTCGGCGTGATCAGCCCGTTCAACTTCCCGCTGTACCTCTCGATCAAGGCCGTCGCCCCCGCCCTCGCCCTGGGCAACGGCGTGGTGCTCAAGCCGCACCAGGAGACCCCGATCGTCGGCGGCACCCTGATCGCCCGGCTCTTCGAGGAGGCGGGCCTGCCGGCCGGGCTGTTCAACGTCGTGGTCACCGACATCGCCGAGATCGGCGACGCCTTCATCGAGCACCCGGTGCCCAAGGTCATCGCCTTCACCGGCTCCGACCGGATCGGCCGGCACGTCGCCACCGTCGCCGCCGCCAACTTCAAGCGCACCGTGCTCGAACTCGGCGGCAACAGCGCGCTGATCGTGCTCGACGACGCCGACCTCGACTACGCCGTGGACGCCGCCGTGTTCAGCCGCTTCGCCCACCAGGGCCAGGTCTGCATGGCCGCCAACCGCATCCTCGTCGACCGCTCCGTCGAGGCCGAGTTCACCGCCAAGTTCGTCGCGAAGATCTCCTCGCTCACCGTCGGCGACCCCAAGGACCCGGCCACCCAGATCGGCCCGCTGATCAACCCCGTCCAGGCCGACACCATCACCGCCCAGGTCGACCAGGCCATCGCCGCCGGCGCCACCGCACTGCTGCGCGGCACCACGGTCGGCAGCCTGATGGAGCCCGTCGTCCTCACCGGGCTGGCCGAGGACGCGCCGATCCTCCAGCGCGAACTCTTCGGCCCGGTCGTGCTCGTGGTGCCCTTCGACGGCGAGGACGAGGCCGTCCGGCTCGCCAACGACAGCCCCTTCGGGCTCAGCGGCGCGGTGCACACCGGCGACGTCGAGCGCGGCGTCCGGGTCGCGCACCGGATCGAGACCGGCATGATCCACGTCAACGGCGGGACCATCGCCGACGAGCCGGCGGTGCCGTTCGGCGGGGAGAAGAACTCCGGCATCGGGCGACTCAACGGGGAGTCCACGGTGGACGCGTTCACCACCGTGAAGTGGATCTCCGTCCAGCACGGGCGCACGGCCTTCCCGTTCTGAGCGTGATTGGTCTGGCGGTGCGGCTTTCGGTGGTGCCGCCCTTGACGATGCCGCTTCGGACAGCGCGAGGCCCCCGGCGGATGGATCCCGTCGGGGGCCCGAGAGCGGTCCTGGGTCAGCTCACGCCGAGTTCACCGAGCTGGAGGTAGTAGTCGCCGAACTGGTCGGCGCTCAGCCGGGTTCCGGCGACCTTCACGTACCGGGCCGTGGTCGGAGCGAAGGTGAGGACCTGCGGCGCCGCGCCGGGGCGCGGCGTGCCCGTCCGGGTGGCGACGGTCGACCAGGTGGAGCCGTCCGCCGAGACCTGGACGGTGTAGTCCACCGGGAAGCCCAGACCGGTGTTGGCACCGTCGTTGCGCGGGGTCAGGCTCACCCGGCTGATCAGGCTGGGGCCCTGGAGGTCCACGGTGACCCACTCGTTCGCGACCGGCCCGGCGGAGCGGGCGCTGCTCCAGCCCATCGAGTAGTCGAGCGTGGAGTTCGCGATACCGTCGTTGACCGCGGCCGGCCGCCAGCTGTAGGGGCCCGCCGAACTCGACGCCTGGACCGGCCGGTTGACCGCCAGCTCGCCGCCCGCCGCCTCGATCTCGGCGAACTGCATCCGGTACTGGCCGTTCGGGTCGGTGCCGAGCCTGGTCCCCGTCACCCGGACGTAGCGCACGTCGGCGGCCTGGAACGGGAAGGTCTGGACGGAGGCGTCCGACGGCTTCGGGTAGTTCTTGCGGTCGGCGACGGTCGACCAGGTGGAGCCGTCCGCGGAGACCTGGACGGTGAAGTCCACCGGGAAGCCCTTGCCGGCGGCCGGACCGTCGGCGCGCGGGTGGAGGTCCACCCGGCTGATCCGCCGGGTCGAGCCGAGGTCCAGCTGCGCCCACTCGCTGTGGTCCGCGTTCACGTCGGTGTTGCTGCTCCAGCCGTTGGTGCCGGTGGCCAGGCCCCGGCGCCCGTCGGTCAGCGCGGCCGTGCTCCAGCCGTCGCCCTCGTACGTGCTGGAGGTGACGACGGCGGCGTTCTCCGCCGGGTCGGTGCCCGGGTTGAGCCGCACGTGCTCGAAGCGGGCGGACGCCCCGCCGGTGGCGAGGCCGAAGCCGCCGACCGGGTAGCCCTGGTCGGTCACGGTGAGCAGTTGGACGGCCCCGGCGTACACCTTGATCGTGCCGCCCTGGGCGGACACCCGCAGGCTGACCGTCTGGCCCGGGGTGTAGCCCGGCACCTTGGCCGACGCCAGCGGGACGCCACTGCGGTTGACGAACACCTCGCCGGTGTTGCGCAGCGCGACCAGGTACCCGGTCTGCGACTCGGTCGGGTTCTGGTTGCGGACCACCATGCCCGCCCAGTTGGTGTCGCCGCCGTCGGGCCGGACTCCGGTGATCCGGACGTCGACGGAGGCCGAGACGTCCTGGTACGCGCGCCCGGTCAGGCCCGCGACCACGTCCCAGCCGGAGTTGGCGTCACCCTGCACGTACCCGCCGTCCCCGGCCGCCGACCAGGAGCCGCGGACGGTGCGCCAGGAGGCGTCCTTGTCCGCGCCGAAGTCGTCGGTGAACGGGAAGGCCGCGTCCGGGGCGGGGGAGGCGAGCGCGTCGAGGAGCTGCTTGTGCCGCTGGTCGGCCGCCGCGCCGGAGGTGGAGAAGCTGGTGGTGCCGCTGATCAGCGAGCCGATGAGCGCGCGGGCCAGCACCGGCTTGGTGGCGGAGAGCTGGTGCAGCAGCTCGTAGTCCTGGATGCCGGCGAGCAGGGCCTCGCTGCGGACGCTGTCGTAGACGCCGTAGGTGGCCTTGTTGGGACGGACGAGGTAGAAGTCGCCGTCCATCCTGCCGTTGAAGGTGTCGAGGGGGGCGTAGTTGTTGTTGGGGTCGGTCCAGATGTTCCAGCCCCAGTGCAGGAAGCCGTTGCCGCCGGCGGACGCCACCATCCACGGCGTCAGCCGGGAGTCGGACAGCGGGTAGCTGATGTAGCGGTTGAGGTGCTTGTCGGTGGGGTTGTTGCAGTAGTAGAGCCAGAAGTCCTTCCCGGAGAGGCGGAGGTTCTGGTAGTACGCCGTGTTCTCGTCGTACTGCGGCCCGCCGATGGAGGTCACCGTGCTGAGCGAGCCGTCGATGCCGGGGACCGGGCTCTGACGGGACTCGTTGCTCAGGCCGGCCGGGAACGCGCGCTTGTAGTGGTCGTAGAGCCACACCGCGTTCCGGGTCTGGGCGGTGTCGGCGGGGTTGGGCTCGTCGACGGCGCTCATGTAGAAGACGTCGCTCCAGCGCCGCCCCGGGGCGCAGGTCGGACCGGAGTCCAGGCACTTGGTGTCGAGGTGGTCCTTGAGCGCCTTGAACACCGTGTCCAGGTACGTGCCGGCCGCGTCCGAACCGGCCTGCTGGAACACCTTCTGGACACCGCCCCGGCCGTTCGGGACGAGGGTCTCCAGGTCGCTGCTGCCCTCCAGCAGGGTGGGGGTGTAGATGTACTGCAGGGCGCCGGCGTCCTGGAAGGTCTGCAGGAAGCGGTCGAAGTTCTTCCAGCTGAAGGTCAGCTTGCCGTTGGCGTCCGAGGTGGTGTCCGGGATGGACAGGGCCTGGAAGTCGGCGTAGACCACGTTGTTGCGGTGCTTGGCGTGGTCGGCGGCGAAGTTGGTGATGACCTTCCACCAGTCCTCGTCGAAGGCCTTGACCGGCGCGCCCGAGCCGTCGCTCTTGGTGTACTGCGCGGGGATCGAGGCCTCGGTCCAGTTGTAGTCCCAGCCGACCGAGGTGAACCAGTTGTTCATCCGGAACGTCGACCGGTTGGCCGGCGGCACCGCCGCGTCGTACACCGTCACCGAGACCGGGACGTCCACCGCGCCGCCCGAACTCTGCACGGTGGCCCGCCCGGTGTAGACCCCGGGGGCCTGCCCGGTCGGCACCGCGACGCTGTAGTAGTACGGCTGGGTGGTGTTGGCGGCGAGGCTGTACGGGGTGTTCTCGACCAGCGCGTCGTAGTAGCTCGACCCGCCGTCCGGCGGCTCCTGGTGGTCGTTGCCCGTCCAGTCGGTCTTCTTGTCGACGTTCGGGTGGTTGTACTCCCGGTTCACGGTGATCCGCGAGGCCGGGATGGTGGCCCCGCCCGGACCGGCCAGGTCGCCGGGGACCAGCTGGAGGCCGGTCAGTTGGGCGCCGGAGCGCACCGCGATCTGGGCGGCCTGGGTCTCGTTGCGGGCGGCGAACAGGTCGACCCGCTGGGTGGCGCGGCCGGGGACGGCCGAGGACGAGAAGACGTGGTCGTAGCCGCTCTCCACCCACACGGACGGTGCCGTGGCCGCGGATGCCGACCCTGGTGACAGGGGAGCCAACAGGGCGCCGAGCAGGGAGGGTATGAGGACCCTCGCAGTTTTTTTGCCCACCATGTCCCTTTCCAGATGTTATGCAATCGACATATCGTGAAACTTCGTTGAAGGATAGTCAGGTCACGGAGCGACTGAGTAGACCCGATGTGGCCACGACGTGACGGACCTGGACCCGGACATGACGTGACGGGCCCGGACGCGACGTGACGGGCCCGGACATGACGAGGAGCCCCGGCCGCGGTGGCGGCACGGGGCTCCTCGGTTCAGCGGAAAGGGGCCGGGCGGGCTAGAACACCGGCTGGCCGGCGCGCACCAGGCGCCAGGAGTCGGTGAAGAAGTCGGCCGGGTCGATGACGCCCTTGGCCTTCACCCAGGCGATCATCGTGTTGCGGATCTCGTCCGAGTTCGACCAGACCAGCTTGGCCTGCGCCACGTGCGGGAAGTTGCCGCCGCCGTTGGCACGGTAGTTGTTGACCGCCAGGACGAACTGCGCGGCCGGGTCGATCGGCTTGCCCTGGAACGACAGGTTGACGATCCGCTTGCCCTTCGGCTGCGCGATGTCGATGTCGTAGCTCAGCCCGTACACCGAGTCGTAGTTGTAGTCCGGCGTGGTCTCCGCACCGGTCAGCGCGTCCTTGTCGACCGGCGCGCCCGGGGCCAGCTGGTTGTAGTACTTGGCCGAGAACTCCAGGTAGTCCTTCAGCTGCGCACCCGTCAGGACGCGCGCCTCCAGGGTGTTCTCGTAGATGTACAGACCCGCCGCGTCGCGCAGCTTCACCTGGCCCGCCGGGATCAGCGCCGTCCGGTTGAACGGCGCCGCCTGCGCCAGCACCGGCAGGTTGGCGTACTGCCCGCCCGCCAGCGCCGCCTTCACCGCGTCCGCCTGCACCCGGCCGATCAGGTCGATGATCGGGGTCGCCCGGAACCGCGCCTCGGCGATCGACAGGTCCGTCTTGCAGGTGCCGATCTGCTGGTTGACGTACGCCACGACCTTCTTGTGCTGCTCGGTCAGCGCGTCCACGATCTCCGGGTTCTCCGGCACGGTGTTGGAGTTCAGCACCCGCGAGGACACCGAGAGGACCTTCCACGCGCCGTCGGCGAACTCGACGTCGAAGTCGAAGCAGCTCAGGCGCTGGCCCCAGCACAGCGGCTCGGAGAGCACCACGGTCCTGCCGGTCTTCTTGTTGACGATCAGCCGCTGCGCCACCTCCTTGTGGGTGTGGCCCACCAGCACCGCGTCGATGCCCGGAACGGTCTCGGCCATCTCGCCGGAGGCGTCCTCGGGCCAGGGCAGCTGGTCGCCGTAGGTGGTCGGCTCGTCGATGCCGGAGTGGGCGGAGACGACGATGACGTCCGCGCCCGCGGCCTTCATCCGGGGCACGTACTTGGCGGCCGTCTCGACGATGCCCGGGAAGACCATCTTGCCGGTGACGTTGGCCTTGTCCCAGATCGCGATGCCCGGGTTGGTGAGGCCGAGGATGCCGACCTTCAGCGGGGTGTCCTCGTCCAGCCACACCTCCTTGATCACGTACGGCTTGAAGGCCGGCTTCTCGTTCTTCGCGTGCAGCGCGTTGGCGCCCAGCAGCGGGAACTCCAGCTGGTCCTCGAAGGCCTTCAGGGTGGGGATGCCGTAGTTGAACTCGTGGTTGCCGAGCGCGGCGGCGTCGTAGCCCATGAGGTTCATGGCGACGGCCATCGGGTGGTCGGGCACGTTGTCGCCGTCGGTGGCGATCGGCTCGATCCGGGCGTAGTAGTAGGTCAGCTGGGTGCCCTGGATGATGTCGCCGGAGTCGATCAGCAGGCAGCGGTCCCAGCCCTTCTCCTCGCGGACCTGGTTGGCCAGGGTGGAGATCTTGGCGAGGCCGACGTCGTTGTGCGCCTTGTCGGCGTACACGGCGTCGGTGAAGTAGTCCCAGTTGAGCACCCGGCCGTGCAGGTCGGTGGTGCCCATGACGGTGAAGGCCTGCTTGCGGCCCTTGCGCTTGCCCTTGGCGGCCGCCGGAACCGGCTCGGCGGCCACGGCGGCGGGGGCGGCGGCGACGACTGCTCCGCCGGTCAGGGCGGCGCCGGCGGCGGTGGCGGCGGACCGGGTGACGAAGTCACGGCGGTTCAGGGGCATGGACGACTCTCCCGGGTGGGGACTGACGGCCCGATGGTCCGTCAACTGGTGTTCGGGTGGCGTGCCGACGCGCATCGACGCGCGTAGAAGGACGCGCGTAGAAGTGTGCCGTGCGGGCCCGGCCGGTGGATAGTCCTCCGACGTTTCCAGCAGGTGAGATCTTGGCGACTCGTTCGTGACGGGGGTGCGCGGAGGGCGGGGTGGTAAGGGGCCCCGCCCGGGTCTCCTCGGGCAGGGCCCTCAGGTCAGGGCCCTCAGGCCAGGTCCGCGACCAGTCGGCGCACCTCGTGGCCGAGCTCCGCCTCCGGGTCCGGCGCGTCCGGCCCCGCCCACGGCCGCCAGGTCAGCGCCCGCAGGTAGCCGGCCACCGCCACCGGCAGCCGGTGCCGCACGATCTCCTCGGGCACCGGCCCCGGCTCCGCCGAACGCAGCGCCACCAGCAGGCCCGCCACCCCCGCCGAATCCGGCAGCGGCACCGTGGCCAGGTAGTCGGCCAGTGCCGCGAGTTCGGGATCGGGCCGCGGTGCGGGCTCCGGCTCGGGCTCCGGTCGCGGCCCGGGCGTCGGTGGCAGTAGCAGCGGATCGACAGGCAGGACGACGGGCAGGACGACGGGCGGCGCCGTCCGCGGGCCCGGCGTCAGCAGCGCGCCCGCCCCGTACAGCCCCGCCACCACCGCCGGCCACCACGCCCCGCCCAGCCCGGCGAAGTGCAGCCCCAGCCCCACCGCGCCGCCCCCGCAGCCGACCAGGTTCCGGGCCGACTCCAGGTACCGCAGCACCCGCCGGCCGAACCCGTCACTGGTAGCCACGGATCTCCTCGAACACCCCGTCCAGCGAACCCGACCCGTCGAACAGCTTGCCGCCGCTCACGTCCGCGATCCCCTGCAACTGGCTCACCGCCGCCTCCCCGAACTTGATCGGGAACACCGGGATCGACTTCTGCCCGGCCGGCAGCCCGTCGTGGAACCGCTTGAAGTCGCCGTCCGAAGCCCCCTCGTTGCTCTCCCCGTCGGTCATCAGCACGATCGACGTGAACCGGTCGTCCCCCGCCGCCGACTGCTGCCGGTCGATCACCCGGTACGCCTCCTCCAGCGAGTCGTACAGCGCCGTACCCCCCGACGCCGCCAGTGACTGCACGTCCGCGTCGATCGCCGCCAGCTCCGCCTCCGGGCCCGGCTTGCTCCCCGAGGCCGGCACCGCGTGCGTCCTCGCCCACTTCACCTTCGACGCGAAGGAGATCAGCGTCACCTCCTCGCGGTCCCGGAAGCGGCGCACCGCCCGGGTGTCGTCCGCCCCCGTCAACCGGCCCAGCGCCGACTTCAGCGCCGAGATCCGCGAACCCTCCATCGACCCCGAGGTGTCCAGCACGTACACCGTCCGCGACGGCCGCCGCAGCTCGTTCTGGTACGAGGCCAGCAGCCCGTCCGCCACCGCCCGGCTCCCCGGGAACGGCAGCTCCCGCCGCCGGTCCGCCGGCAGCCCGGCCGCCGGCGACACCCCCGGCGCCACCGGGCGGCGCAGCGTCACCTCGGAGATCCGTTTCTGCACGTCCTCCTTCAACAGGTACGCCGTCAACCGCTGGAAGGAGTCCCGCTCCCGCTGCGCGGACGAGGACAGCAGCGACAGCGGATAGTCCGCCGACACCACCCCGTCCACCGGGCGGATCACCGCCAACTGCTGGTCCGCCGCCAGCGACTTGTTCATCGACAGCAGCACCGACTCGTAGTTCACCAGCGCCCCGACCTTGCCCGGCTCCGCCCGGGTGTACGCCTGCGCCAGCCAGCCCGAGGAGCCCGACGTCAGCTTCTGGCCGGTGAAGAACTGCTTCAACTGCGGCGCCGCCTTCTGCACGTCCCCCTCGGTCAGCGCCGCCCCCGCACCCGAGAACGCCGACGCCACCGCCACCAGCGTCGAGAAGCCCGAGTTCGACCGGGACGGGTCCGCCATCCCGTACGCCAGCTTCCCGGCCGACGCCGCATCCCCGATCTGCGCCCAGGAGACCTTCGAACCGTCCCCCCAGCCGAGCTCGTTGAGGACCGAGGAGCGCACCCCCACCGCCACCGGCGACACCATCACCGGAGTCTCCGACAGCACCTTCGACTTCCCCGCGTCGTCCAGCCGCAGGTACTGGTTGGACGGGAACCACACCGCGTCGTACTTGCCGTCCGCCCGGCCCGAGGACACCGCGTCCGCGCCGTCCAGCGAGCCCGTCCAGGAGAACTGCACCGTCACCCCGGTCGCCTTCCGGGCGTCCTCCAGGATCGGCGCCAGGTCCTGCAGCTCGCTGCCGGCCAGCACCCGCAGCACCCCCGCCTGCGCCGTCGTGGCCGGCGGGTCGGACGGCTTCGGGCCCGGCGGGGTGGAGGTGCAGGCGGTGGCCGCCAGCAGGGTCGCCAGCGCGGCGACCGGCCAACTGTGCTTCTTCATCCGGGAGTTCACTGAGCCTTCCCCTTGGCGGCCTTGATCAGCCTGGTCAGGACGTCGGGCACGGGAATCTGCGGCTGGTTGACCTTCGCCGCCGCGAGATTGGGCGCCAGGACCGGGGTCCTGCCCTTCACCAGCGCGGCGAAGGCGTCCGGGTCGTCCTGCGGGCGGAAGCCGAACTTCGCCTCCAGCCGCCGCAGTTCGGCGTTGTCGTGCAGCAGGGCGGCCAGCCGCCGGCCGTTCGGCGTGCGGCCGACGATGGTGTGGTCGGTGTAGATGGTGGTGTCCGGATACAGCACCACCATGTCGCCGGTCGACTCGCCCTTCAGCACCATCGCGGCGGCCTGCGACTCGTACGCGAGCACCAGCGGATTGCCGACCCCGGCCAGGAAGGCCTTGAACGGCTCGTCGCTGCTGCTCTTCTGGCCGCCCTGGATCGCCGTCGCCGTGCGCAGCACGTCCTTGGTGGCGTCGATCCCGGCCTGGTCGTAGACCACCTGGCGGTTGTTCAACAGGTACGACAGCAGGGCGATGTGCAGCGCCCCCGAGGAGGACGTCTCCGGGTCGGTGGTGGTGAGGAACACCGGGCCCTTCAACTCCGCGTGCTCGGCCGCGCCCGCGAGGTCCGGCCAGGTGCGGCCGGCCTTCAGCGCGGCCAGGTAGGCGTCCATCCGGAACGTCCACAGCTCGGTGGAACGGTCCAGGCTGGCCAGGCCGTTGGCCATCAGGACGTCCGCCACCGGGCGGTGCGCGAGGATCACCAGCGGCGAGTAGAACGGCTGGACCGGGACCTCCTTGATGTTCCAGTCCGCGCGCAGCTTGTCGGCCGGCGGCTGACTGGCCGGGAACGCGAAGTCCTTCGCGTCGCCGTCCATCAGCCAGGAGCCGATGCTCTCCGCGTTCACCTTCATGCCCTGCTTGGCCAACTCGGCGACGACCTGCGGATCCTGGAAGAAGTCGCGCTTCTCCGAACCGATCAGGCCGGAGACGGTGACGATGTCGCCGCCCGGGCCGTCCTGCGGGATCAGTGCGTACGTCACCCCGCCCAGCAGGGCCAACGCCGCCAACACCCCCAGAGTGCGTCTCATGCCGAACGCCTCCCCCTCGTCCGCTACGTCGTCCGGGTGGTCACCCGGAGGTGACGAGCGTCCCGCCGGGCGAGGAGCGGCGGCCGAACCGACAGTGAACCAAGGGTGAACACCCCTTCACGGGTTCGCATCGGAAGGCCGGACGGCGACGGCACCCGGGCAGGTGCTCGCACACCGGTCCGAGGATGTGTCAGATTGTTCAACTCGCCTTACGGCAAAGGTCATCCCGCCGTCCGGACCCGCGTCGTGGTTACGCGCCGGTAATGCCTACCCTCAGCAGTATGCGCCGAGCAAAAATCGTCTGCACCCTCGGGCCGGCCACCGACTCGTACGACCAGATCAAATCCCTGGTCGACGCCGGAATGGACATCGCCCGCTTCAACCTCAGCCACGGAACCCACGACGAGCACGAGGAACGCTACCGCCGCGTCCGCAAGGCCGCCGACGAGAGCGGCCGCAGCGTCGGCATCCTCGTCGACCTTCAAGGCCCGAAGATCCGGCTCGACACCTTCGCCCACGGCCCCGTACTTCTCGAACGCGGCGACGAGTTCACCATCTCCACCGACAACGGCGTCGTCGGAGACAAGGACATCTGCGGCACCACCTACCCCGGCCTCGCCGCTGACGTCACCCGCGGCGAACGCATCCTCGTCGACGACGGCCGGGTCACCCTGGAGGTCGTCGAGGTCGACGGGCCGCGCGTGCGCTGCCTCGTCATCGAAGGCGGCCTCGTCTCCGACCACAAGGGCCTCAACCTCCCCGGCGTCGCCGTCTCCGTCCCCGCACTCAGCGACAAGGACGTCGCCGACCTGCGGTGGGGCCTGCGCACCGGCGCCGACCTGGTCGCGCTCTCCTTCGTCCGCAGCGGCCGCGACATCGAGGACGTCCACCGGATCATGGCCGAGGAGGGGCGCCTCGTCCCCGTCATCGCCAAGATCGAGAAGCCGCAGGCGGTCGACAACCTGGAATCCATCGTCGACGCCTTCGACGGCATCATGGTGGCCCGCGGCGACCTGGGCGTGGAGATGCCCCTCGAACAGGTCCCGCTCGTCCAGAAGCGCGCCGTCAAGCTCGCCAAGCGCAACGCCAAGCCGGTCATCGTCGCCACCCAGATGCTCGACTCGATGATCAACGCCTCCCGGCCCACCCGGGCCGAGGCCTCCGACGTCGCCAACGCCGTCCTCGACGGGACCGACGCGGTGATGCTCTCCGGCGAGACCTCCGTCGGCAAGTACCCCGTCGAGACCGTCAAGACCATGAGCCGCATCATCGAGGCCGCCGAAACCGACATCCTCGCCGCCGGACTGCCGCCCCTGACCACCGGCAACAAGCCGCGCACCCAGGGCGGCGCCGTCGCCCGCGCGGCCGCCGAGATCGGCGACTTCCTGCACGCCAAGTACCTCATCGCCTTCACCCAGTCCGGCGACACCGCCCGCCGGCTGACCCGCTACCGCTCGCCCATCCCCGTCCTCGCCTTCACCTACGAACCCGCCGTCCGCAGCCAACTCGCCCTCACCTGGGGCGTCGAGACCTTCCTCGGCCCCTTCGCCCCCACCACCGACCAGATGGTCGAACAGGTCGACGCGGCCCTCCTGTCACTCGGCCGCTGCCAGAAGGGCGACATCGTCGTCATCACCGCCGGCTCCCCGCCCGGCCTCGCCGGCTCCACCAACCTCGTCCGCGTCCACCACGTGGGGACCCTGGACAACTGACCGGAGCCAGAACGGTTCTTCGATGGCGGCATCCCTCATATGGAGGGATGCCGCCCATCGGCCCTCGGATCCGAGCGAGGCGTCCCTGGCACCTCCATAACATCTGTGTTATGACTTGGGGAGAGGTGGAACTCGAGCCGGAGGTCCGGGACTGGATTCTCGGGCTGGGCCAGGACGGTCAGGAAACGGTGACGTTCTACGTCGATCTGCTCGCCACCCGCGGCCCGCTGCTCGGGGAGCCGCACACCAGGCAGCTGGACGGCAAGCTTCGGGAACTGCGTTTCCACCTGGGCGACCTGGACATGCGCATCACTTACTGGATCGCATCCGGTAGAAGAATCATCCTGCTGACCGTGTTCCGTAAGACGCGGATGAGGGAGACGGGCGAGGTCGACAGGGCAAGGCGGGCGCTGCGCCGCTGCGTGGCCGAGCAGCACACCGTTGACGAGGACGAGGAGTGGGTGAGATGAGCGAACGCACGTCCTGGCGTGCTCTGCGCGAGGAGATCCTGAACCGTCCGGGGGCCGGCGCTGCCTACGAGGCGGCCCGGATCCGATTCGAACTCGGGGAGACCGTCCGCCTGCGCCGCGAGGTGCTCGGCATGACCCAGGCCCAGCTGGCTGCGGCGACCGGTATGCAGCAGCCGGCCGTGGCCCGCTTCGAGGCGGGCGGAACGATGCCGACCATCGTGGTGCTGGAACGGTTCGCGGCGGCGCTGGGCATGCGGCTCACCGTCGAGTTGGAGCCGCTGGAGAGGGCGAGCTGAGCCGGTCGCGAGGGCGGAATGCGGGTGATTCCGAGAGTGTCCGCCGTGGTGGAAGCCCGACGAATGAGGGCGTTGCGTAGGGTGCCGGGTGCGGGATTCGAACCCGCAAGCCCTTTCGGGCAGATGTGTTTGAGACATCCGTGTATGCCGTTCCACCAACCCGGCGGGGCCAGTCCCGACAGAGCATACCGGCTGTGTGCGGGCGGGCGCAGCTAGGTACCCTCGTGCATGCAGTACCCCGCCGGAACTAGGAGCCCCGTGAGCACCGCCGACGAGCAGGCACAGCCGCTTGAGACCGATTCGCCCCAGATCACCCGGATTGTGATCGCCGAGGACGAGGCGCTGATCCGCCTCGACCTCAAGGAGATGCTCGAAGAGGAGGGGTACACCGTCGTCGGTGAGGCCGGGGACGGGGCCACGGCGGTGAAGCTGGTGGAGGAGCTTCGGCCGGACCTCGCGATCTTCGACGTGAAGATGCCGGTGCTGGACGGGCTCTCCGCCGCCGAGCAGATCCACGAGAAGCACCTGGCGCCGGTTCTGATGCTGACGGCGTTCTCGCAGCGGGAGCTGGTGGACCGGGCGCGGGACGCCGGGGCGATGGCGTACATCGTGAAGCCGTTCAGCAAGGCGGACCTGGTGCCGGCGATCGAGATGGCGGTGTCGCGGTACACCGAGATGCGGACGCTGGAGGAGGAGATCGCGGATCTCACCCAGCGGCTGGAGACCCGGAAGCTGGTGGACCGGGCGAAGGGCGTGCTGCAGACGAAGTTCGGGCTGAACGAGCCGGCGGCGTTCCGGTGGATCCAGAAGACGTCGATGGACCGTCGGATGACGATGGCCGCGGTGGCCGAGGCGGTCATCGAGGAGGGCGCGGCCCAGGACCGCAAGAAGGCGGACGAGGACGCGTCCGAGTAGACGGATGCGAGGAGGGCCCGGCGGATCTCGTCCGCCGGGCCCTTCGCGTGTGGATGCGCGGAGGTGTCAGTCCTCGCCGAGGTAGGCCTTGCGGACGGACTCGTCGTGCAGGAGGTCGGCGCCCGTCCCGGAGAGGACGATGCGGCCGGTCTCCATGACGTAGCCGCGGTCGGAGAGGGAGAGGGCGGCCTGGGCGTTCTGTTCGACGAGCAGGATGGTCGTGCCGGCGGCCTTGAGCTCGATGATGGTCGCCATGATCTTCTGCATCATCAGCGGCGACAGGCCCATGGACGGCTCGTCGAGCATGAGCAGTTTGGGCTGGGACATCAGGGCCCGCCCCATGGCGAGCATCTGCTGTTCGCCGCCGGAGAGGGTGCCGGCGGCCTGGCGGCGGCGTTCTCCGAGGATGGGGAAGAGGTCGTAGGCGCGGTCGACGTCGGCGGTGATGCCGGCGGTGTCGGTGCGCAGGAAGGCGCCGAGGAGGAGGTTCTCCTCGATGGTCATGCGCGGGAAGATGTGCCGGCCTTCGGGGGAGTGGGCGAGGCCGAGGGCGACGATCTTGTGCGCGGGGACGGTGGTGAGGTCCTGGCCGTCGAAGGAGATGCGTCCGGCGGTGGGTTTGAGGAGTCCGGAGAGGGTGCGCAGGGTGGTGGTCTTGCCGGCGCCGTTGGTGCCGATGAGGGTGGTGACCTCGCCCTGGTTGACGGTGAAGCTGATGCCCTTGACGGCTTCGATCTTGCCGTAGGCGACGCGGAGGTCCTCGACCTCGAGGAGTGCGGTCACTGGTCGGTCTCCGTAACGGTCTCCGCGACTGCGGGGGTGGTGCCTTCGAGCGGGGCGCCGAGGTAGGCGGTGATGACGCGTTCGTCGTTCTGGACGGTTTCGCGGTCGCCTTCGACGATCTTCTGGCCCTGGACGAGGACGGCGGTGCGGTCGCAGAGGTTGAAGATGAAGCGCATGTCGTGCTCGATGACGAGGATCGAGACGCCCTGGTCGCGGATGGCGAAGACGAGTTCCTCGGCGGCGCGGGTCTCCTGGGGGTTCATGCCGGCGGTGGGTTCGTCGAGCAGCAGGAGGCCGGGGTCGGAGGCGAGGGCGCGGGCGATCTCCAGCTTGCGCTGTTCGCCGTAGGGGAGGTTGCGGGCGAGGTGGTCGGCCTTGTCGGCGAGGCCGGTGAAGGCGAGGAGTTCCATGGCCTTCTCGCGGCTCTCGTTCTCGGCGCGGTGGTAGCCGGGGCCGCGGAGGATGGCGGAGAAGATGCCTTCCTTGGTGCGGGTGTGGCGGCCGACGAGGACGTTCTCCAGGACGGTCATGTTGGCGAAGAGCCGGATGTTCTGGAAGGTGCGGGCGATGCCGGCCTGGGTGACGAGGTGGGGCTTGGGCGGCAGGAGGGTGCCGCGGTAGCGGACGGCGCCCTCGGTGGGGACGTAGAGGCCGGTGAGGCAGTTGAAGAAGGTGGTCTTGCCGGCGCCGTTGGGGCCGATGAGGCCGATGATCTCGCCTTCGCCGACGGTGAGGCTGACGTCGTTGACGGCGGTGAGGCCGCCGAAGCGCATGGTGACGCCGGTGACTTCGAGCAGGGGTGTGGCGGTGGTGGTCATCTGGGTGGTCACGCCCCTGCCTTGGTGAGTGCGGCGCCGTCGCCGGCGGGCTGGGCCAGGATGGCGGCCTCGTGGAACTCCAGTTGGCGGCGCCGGTTGGGGATGAGGCCCTCGGGGCGGACGCGCATCAGGATGATGAGGGCGGCGCCGAAGGCGAGCAGCTGGTAGTCGGAGAGGAATTCGAGCTTCTTGGGGATGAGGAAGAGGAGGGTGGCGCCGGCGAGGGGCCCGCTGATGGTGCCCATGCCGCCGAGGATGACGGCGGCGAGCAGGAACGCGGAGTTGGGCGGGAGGGCCTCGGCGAAGGTGTACTGGTCGGGGGTGACGGTGTAGCTGACGTGGGCCTGGACGGTGCCGGCGAGGCCGGCGAGGCAGGCGCCGAGGGCGAAGGCGAGGAGCTTGAGGCGGAAGCCGTTGATGCCCATGGCTTCGGCGGCGGTCTCGTCCTCGCGGATGGCGACCCAGGCGCGGCCGATGCGGGAGTTGCCGACCCGGGCGAAGACGAGCACGACCAGGGCGGTGACGAGGAGCATCAGCAGGTAGTAGTTGGAGAAGCGGCCGAGTTCGATGCCGGCGACGGTGTGCGGTTTGCCGAGGTCGAAGCCGAGGATCTCCAGGTCGGGGATCCGGGGGATGCCGTTGGAGCCGTTGGTGACCTTGGGGCCGGTGGTGCCGTTGAGGTTGAGCATGGTGATGCGGAAGATCTCGCCGAAGCCGAGGGTGACGATGGCGAGG
Source organism: Kitasatospora sp. NPDC057940 (assembly GCF_042887425.1). NCBI lineage: Bacteria > Bacillati > Actinomycetota > Actinomycetes > Kitasatosporales > Streptomycetaceae > Kitasatospora > Kitasatospora sp. NPDC057940. The sequence goes on along the minus strand of NZ_JBHVPH010000004.1, from coordinate 264,879 downwards.
TAGTCGCCGCGCAGGCGCAGCGTGGGGGCGCCGATGAGGACGCCGAAGACCATGGAGACGGCGGCGCCGGTGAGCATCGCGGCCCAGAACGGGAACTGGACGTGGATGGGGGAGGCGGGGGAGCCGGAGACCAGGGCGGCGGCGTAGGCGCCGACGCCGAGGAAGGCGACGTAGCCGAGGTCGAGCAGGCCGGCGAGGCCGACGACGATGTTGAGGCCGAGGGCGACGGTGGCGAAGATCAGGATGTTGGTGGCGACGGAGGTGTACTGGTCGCTCGTCTGGGTGAAGGGGAAGCTGGCGGCGGCGGCGAAGGCGGCGCCGGTGGTGACGGGGCGGTGCTTGACGGTCAGGGCGCGCAGCCGGGCGAGCAGGCCGGACCGGGTGAGGGCGGGGACGACGAGGGCGGCGAGCAGCAGGTAGCCGATGAAGAGTTCGCCGTACTCGGTGTCGATGCCGAAGGTGATCGCGAACAGTCCGAGGCCGAAGGCCAGGACGATGATCAGGACTTCGGCCCAGGAGGGGAGTTGGCGCGGCGCGGGCAGGGGCCGGTCGACGGTGCCCAGGCGCAGCCAGGCGTTCGCGAGGTGGCCGAGCTGGAGGAGCAGGACGACGCCGGCGGCGATGGCGAGGGCGCCCGCGAGGGCGGTCATCACGGGGGCGACGGCCTGGTCGCCGGGGATGGCGTGGGCGGCGAACCAGCCGGCGGGGGCGACGGGGACGAGCAGGAAGAGTCGCCTGTCGAGGATGCGCAGCGGGACGCGGGTGCGGCGGTCCAGGGGGAGGCCGAGGGCGCCGAGGACGGTGAGGAGGCCGCCGGCGGCGAGGATCCAGCCGCCGGCTTCGAGGTTGGCGAGGCCGCCGAGTTCGGTGGCGATGGCGGCGACGGAGAAGACGCTGACGGCGAGGGCGCCGGTGGCGGCGTAGAGGACGGCGTTGTGGCTGCGGGTGGGGGCGGCCCAGCGCAGGCCGGGGGTGCCGTGGGTGGCGAGGAGCAGGAGGAGGACGAGGAGTCCGGCGGCGAGGGCGAGCCATTGGAGGCCGGCGGGGGAGCCGGTGTAGGTGAGGTCGCCGGGGAAGTCGGAGGTCCAGGTCCAGGGGAGGGCGGCGGAGGCGGCGGTGGTGAGGGCGCCGAGGCCGGTGAGGGCGGTGGCGGCGCGGGCCGGCAGGGGGATGACCGGGGTGGTTTCGGTGGTGGTGGTCATGGTGGTCACGCCCTGTCCGCGACGCGCTCGCCGAGCAGGCCCTGGGGCCGGACGAGGAGCACGAGGATGAGGAGTACGAAGGCCCAGACGTCCTTCCAGGCGCCGCCTCCGAAGAGGTGCATGCCGGGGAGGTGCTGGATGTAGCCGGTGGCGAGGCTTTCGGCGAGGCCGAGGGCGATGCCGCCGAGCATGGCTCCGTAGATGTTGCCGATGCCGCCGAGGACGGCGGCGGTGAAGGCCTTGAGGCCGAGGATGAAGCCCATGCGGAAGTCGACCTGGCCGCTGCGCAGTCCGTAGGCGACGGCGGCGACGGCGGCGAACGCGGCGCCGATGGCGAAGGCCATGACGATGATGCGGTCGGTGTCGATGCCCATGAGCTTGGCGGTGTCGGGGTCCTGGCTGGTGGCCTGCATGGCGCGGCCGGAGCGGGTGCGGGTGACGAACCAGCCGAGGGCGAGCATGCACAGCGGGGCGGCGACGAGCAGGAAGAGGTCGCTGCGCTGGATGGTGACGGAGCCGAGGCTGAAGGGGTCGCCGGGGATCTTGGGGAAGACCCGGGCCTTCTTGGCGTCGGGGTAGAAGGAGAAGACGAGTTGCTGGAGGAAGATGGACAGCCCGATCGCGGTGATGAGGGGTGCGAGTCGGGGGGCGTTGCGCAGGGGCCGGTAGGCGAAGCGCTCGGCGGCGACGGCGGTGAGGGTGGAGACCAGGATGCCGGCGATCAGCATGAGCGGCAGGGCCAGCCACAGGGTGGTGCCGCCGGGGAGGGCGAGGTAGGCGGTCAGGGCGCCGAAGCCGCCGACCATGACGATCTCGCCGTGGGCGAAGTTGATGAGCTGGACGATGCCGTAGACCATCGTGTAGCCGATCGCGACGAGTCCGTAGAGGGCGCCGAGGATCAGGCCGTTGGCCAGCTGCTGCGGTAGGTCGTGCACCGCTGGGCCTCCGTAGTGCGTTCGGGGGTGTCCGCGTGGGTGTGGTGGATGTGGGGGCGCGCGGGGGCACTCGTGGCGCCCCCGCGCGCTGTGCTGCTGGAAGGTGGTGCGGCCGGTTCAGCGGTTGAGGTTCCGCCACTGAGGGTTCAGCCGCTGAGGGCTGAGCCGCTGGAGGTCGGGCCGCTGGAGGTTCAGCCGCTGAAGGTGCCGGTCTTCTCCACGGTCCACTTGCCGTCCTTGACGGTGTAGACGGTGAGTTGCTTGTTGGTGGTGTCGCCGAACTCGTCGAAGGAGACCTTGCCGGTGACGCCGTCGAAGGAGACCTTCTGGACGGCGTCGACGACGGCGGCGCGCGGGTTGGCGGGCAGCTTGCCGTTGTTGGCGGCGGCGACGGCCTTGACGGCCTGGATGATGGCCCAGCCGCTGTCGTAGGAGTAGCCGCCGTAGGTCTCGTAGGGGTCCTTGTAGCCGGCGGCCTTGTAGTCGGCGATGAACTTGGCGGCGGTGGGGAGTTGTTCGACGGCGCCGCCGACGGCGGTGGCGAAGTCGCCGGCGCTCTTGGGGTTGAGCTTGATGAAGTCGGCGCTCTGCATGCCGTCGCCGCCCATCAGCGGGATGTTGACGCCGGCGTCCTTGAGCTGGAGGGAGAGCGGGCCGGCGGCGGGGTACTCGCCGCCGTAGTAGACGGCTTCGGCGCCGGAGGTCTTGACCTTGGTGACGATGGCGGAGAAGTCGCGGTCGTCGGGGTTGACGTGCTCCTCGCCGACGATGCTGCCGCCCTGCTTGGTGAATTCGGCCTTGAAGGTGGCGGCGAGGCCGGCGCCGTAGGTCTTCTGGTCGTCGATGAGGAAGACCTTGGACTTCTTGGCGTCCTTGGCGAGGTACTGGGCGGCGAAGGGGCCCTGGACGGCGTCGGTGGTGGCGGTGCGGAAGTAGGTCTTGAAGGGGCGCTTCTTCTCGCCGGTGACCCACTTCTCGCCCTGGCTGAGGGCGACGCCGGTGTTGGCGGGGGAGATCTCGACGAGGTTGGCGTCGTTGAAGATCTGCTGCATCGACTGGGCGACGCTGGAGTTGAGCGGGCCGACGACGCCGAGGACGCTGTTGTCGGCGACGAGCTGGGTGGCGTTCTGCTGGCCGGGGCCGGGCTTGGCGGTGTCGTCCAGGGCCTTGACCTGGAACTTGACGCCGGGGACCTCGTTCTGCTCGTTGGCCTTCTTGACCGCGAGGTCGACGGAGTTGCGGATGCCGATGCCGATGGCGGAGAGGTCGCCGGTGAGCGGGGCGTCGATGCCGATGGTGACGGTGGTGGCGGAGCCGCTGTTGCCGCTGCCTCCGTCGGCGGACTTCTTGTCGTCGCGGGAGCCGCACGCGCTGAGGCTCAGGGCGCCGATCACGGCAATGCTCACGACAATTGCGGAACGGTGACGCACGAGGGTCCCCTTCGGTTCGGGAGGCGCCGCGCCTGAGTTGGCGGGAGCCGGGATGCGCGGAGGGCCGGGCCCAATCCGTTGGCGCGGTGACTGGCCGTGACTCTAGATGCCTCTGGGCGACTCGGGCAGTGGTGTGGCGAGGCTGTGATTCTCTTGTTATGAGCACACAGAGCACTTGTCTCAGCATGTGGTCGTTTTGGCGCGACCGATCCGCCGATGTAGGGCGTTTAGGGGCTGTTGGGGCGATGTAAGGGCCAGAAATGGGGGTTGCAGCTGGCCTGGTCGATATTCGGACGCGCATGTCCGATTCACTTGTTCCGGTCATGCCCGTCCGAATTTCGGACAACGAGGGCATGGCGAGGGAACTCCGGGCCGCCTGCGGGCCTCGGAGCGGGCCATTGCTCGGATTTCCTACTTGTTACACAGCGTTACCTGCGCGGTTTCCGGGCATGCTGCCGCGTCGGCCGCGCCCGGACATGCCGCCGCCCCCTTGTCCAGACCAACGCCTGCCCAGGGGGGCGGAAGGTCAAACAAGGGGGCGGCCAAGGGATTTGATGAACCGTCGGCACCGGGAAGGACCCCGGCGCGGGGTCAGAGGTCGCGCAGCATGCAGGTCAGCCGGCAGCTGGTGACCCGCTTGCCGGTGTCGTCGGTGATCGCGATCTCGTACGTGGCGGCGGTGCGGCCCTTGAACACCGCCGTCGCCACCCCGGTGACCAGCCCGGAGGTGGCCGAGCGGTGGTGGGTGGCGTTGAGGTCCACCCCGACCGCGTACCGGCCGGGGCCCGCGTGCAGCATCGCGCCGATCGAGCCCAGCGTCTCGGCCAGCGCCGCCGACGCGCCGCCGTGCAGCAGCCCGTACGGCTGCTGGTTGCCCTCCACCGGCATGGTGCCGACCACCCGGTCGCCGGAGGCCTCGACGATCCGGATGCCGAGCTTCTCGCCGAGGGCGCCGCCGGAGAAGGTCTGCGGGTCGACGCCGAGCTTGGCGAAGTGGTCCAGCACGTCCTGCGGGACCTTCAGGACGGGGGCCGCGTCGGGGGCCGCGTCGGTCATGGGGAACTCCTGCCGCTCGGGGATCGTCATCGTGCTGCCTGTGATCGTACGACCGTCCTACTCGGCGGTAGCGGCCGTGTCCGGGGTCGGGGCGTGTTCGGGGTCGGGGCGTGTTCGGGGCCGTGTCCGGGGTCGGGCCGTGTCGACGGGCGCCCGCGCCCCGCGCCCGACCGGCACGGCGCCCCTTTTGTCGGTGCCGGGCCATAGGATCGGTGGCCGGTAGTGGAATCGGCAGGAACGGGACGTTGACGTGGCTACGCAGAGTACGGACAAGGGCGCGACGGGTGGCGGCGGGGCCGGCCCGCGGCCCCGGCTGATGCTGCTCGACGGGCACTCGATGGCCTACCGGGCCTTCTACGCCCTGCCCGTGGAGAACTTCAACACCTCCACCGGCCAGCCCACCAACGCGGTCTACGGCTTCGCCTCGATGCTCGCCAACACCGTCCGGGACGAGCAGCCCACCCACCTCGCCGTCGCCTTCGACCTCTCCCGGCAGACCTTCCGCTCCGTCGAGTTCCCCGACTACAAGGCCAACCGCGCCAAGACGCCGGACGAGTTCCGCAGCCAGGTCCCCCTGATCGGCGAACTGCTCGACGCGATGAACGTCCCCCGGCTGACGGCCGAGGGCTTCGAGGCCGACGACATCATCGCCACCCTGGCCACCGCCGCCGAGGCGGCCGGCTACGACGTCGACATCGTCACCGGCGACCGCGACTCCCTCCAGCTGGTCACCGACCACATCACCGTCCTCTACCCGACCAAGGGCGTCTCCGAGCTCACCCGCTACACCCCGGAGAAGGTCGCCGAGAAGTACGGCGTCACCCCGCGCCAGTACCCGGACCTCGCCGCCCTGCGCGGCGACCCGTCCGACAACCTGCCCGGCATCCCCGGCGTCGGCGAGAAGACCGCCGCCAAGTGGGTCAACCAGTTCGGCTCCTTCGACGAACTCGTCTCCCGCGCCGACGAGGTGAAGGGCAAGATCGGCGAGAAGCTGCGCGAACACCTCGACTCGGTCAAGCGCAACCGCGTCCTCACCGAGCTCGTCCGCGACGTCGAACTCCCGCTCGGCGTCGGCGACCTGGCTCGCGCCCCGTTCGACAAGGCCGCCGTCGGCACGCTGATGGAGTCGCTGGAGTTCCGCAACGCCAACTTCCGCGACCGTGTCCACGGCATCGACCCGGCCGCCGGCGAGGAGGAGGCCGCGGCCGAACTCGCCCCCGGCGTCGAGGTCGACGGCGAACTCCTCACCGACCCGGGCACGCTGGCCGGCTGGCTGCGCGAGCACGCCGCCGACACCAAGGCCCCGGTCGCCCTCGCCGCCGTCTACCAGTGGGCGCTCGGCACCGGCGAGGTCACCGAAGTCGCCCTGGCCGCAGGGGAGTCCGCCGCCTGGTTCGACCCGGCGCAGCTCGCCGAGGAGGACGAGCGGGCCTTCGCCGCCTGGCTCGCCGACCCGGCCGCCCCCAAGGCCCTGCACATCGCCAAGCAGGTCATGCGGGCCTTCGCCGAGCGCGGCTGGGCCATCGAGGGCGTCGTCGCCGACACCGCCCTCGCCGCCTACCTGGAGAAGCCCGGCCGCCGCACCTTCACCCTGGAGGTGCTCGCCGAGGAGTACCTGGCCCGCTCGCTCACCCCCGCCCCCGCCACCGAGGACGGCCAACTCGCCTTCGACGCCCCGGAGGAGGACCCGGCGGCCGGCGCCCAGGCGCTCATGCTCCAGGCCCGCGCCGTCCTCGACCTCGCCGCGCTCTTCGACACCCGCCTCGCCGAGGTCGGCGCCACCGGGCTGCTGCGCGACATGGAGCTGCCGATCGCCGCCCTGCTGGCCCGGATGGAGCGCACCGGCATCGCCGCCGACCGCCCCTGGCTCACCAGCCTGGAGGCGCAGTTCGCCACCGAGATCCAGCGCGTGGTCGAGGAGGCGCACGCCGCCGCCGGGCGCGAGTTCAACCTCGGCTCGCCCAAGCAGCTCCAGGAGATCCTCTTCGGCGAGCTCGCCCTCCCCAAGACCAAGAAGATCAAGACCGGCTACACCACCGACGCCGACGCGCTCACCTGGCTCGCCACCCAGACCGACAACGAACTGCCCGTCATCCTGCTGCGCCACCGCGACCAGGCCAAGCTGCGCACCACCGTCGAGGGCCTGCTCAAGACGGTCTCGCCCAAGGGCCGCATCCACACCACCTTCAACCAGATGGTCGCCGCCACCGGCCGGCTCTCCTCGCAGGACCCGAACCTGCAGAACATCCCCGTCCGCACCGAGGAGGGCCGCGCCATCCGCCGCGCCTTCGTCGTCGGCGAGGACTACGAGTCGCTGCTCACCGCCGACTACTCGCAGATCGAACTGCGCATCATGGCCCACCTCTCCGAGGACGAGGCCCTGTTGGAGGCCTTCGCCACCGGCGAGGACCTGCACACCACCGTCGCCTCCCAGGTCTTCGAGGTCCCGGGCACCGCGGTGGACGCCGAGATGCGCCGCAAGATCAAGGCGATGTCCTACGGCCTCGCCTACGGGCTGTCCGCGTACGGGCTCTCGCAGCAGCTCGGCATCAAGCCCGGCGAGGCCCAGGGCCTGATGGACACCTACTTCGAGCGCTTCGGCGGCGTCCGCGACTACCTGCACCGGGTCGTCGACGAGGCCCGCGCCACCGGCTACACCGAGACGCTGCTCGGCCGCCGCCGCTACCTGCCGGACCTCAACAGCGACAACCGCCAGCGCCGCGAGATGGCGGAGCGGATGGCCCTCAACGCCCCGATCCAGGGCTCGGCCGCCGACATCGTCAAGATCGCCATGCTGCGGGTGGACGAGGCGCTGCGCGCCGCCGGCCTCACCTCCCGGATGCTGCTCCAGGTGCACGACGAAATCGTGCTGGAGCTGACGCCGGGCGAGCGCGAGCAGGTCGAGGCGATCGTCCGCGAGCAGATGGCCGGCGCCTACCCGCTGCGCGCCCCGCTGGACGTCTCGGTGGGCGTCGGCGCCAACTGGGAGGCCGCCGCGCACTGATCCGGCGGCGCGGTTCTCGGCGCTGCGGTTCGGCGTTGCGATTCTCGGCGGGCTCGGACACGGCTGGTGTCCGGGCCCGCCGCTACGTTTCCGCGGGCCGTCGCGCGGCGGGCGCGACGATCGGCGGTGGGCAGCGGTGGGCAGCGGTGGGCAGCGGGGGATGGCGGGGAGCCGCTTGGCGGTCCAGAATGATCTGATGGTCACGCTTGAGACTCCGCGTCTGATCCTGCGTCGCTGGCGCGAGGAGGACGTCGCGCCCATGGCTGCCGTCAATGCCGACCCCGAGGTCATGCGGTGGATCCGTGACGGCAGCGTCCGTGACGAGGATCAGACCCGCAGCGGGATCCAGGCCTGGGAGAGCGAGTGGGAGGCGCAGGGCTTCGGCCTGTTCGCCGTGGAGATCCGGTCCACCGGTGAGCTGGCCGGGTTCACCGGCCTCTCCGTCCCCGGCTTCCTGCCGGAGGTACTCCCGGCGGTCGAGGTCGGCTGGCGGCTGGGGCGCTCCCACTGGGGGCAGGGCTTGGCCACCGAGGCCGCTGCGGCCGCTGTGCGGTTCGCGTTCGAGGAGCGAGGGCTGGAGCGGACCGTCAGCATCACTCAGGTGGGCAACGACGCCTCCGAACGGATCATGACCAAACTGGGGATGCGGCTGGACCGTGAGACCGTCAGTCCCGCCGGCGGCCGGCGAGTGCGGGTGTTCGCGTTGTCGTCGGACCAGTACGCCGCAACAACCACTCGGCACTGAGCTCGGCCACCTGCTCGGCGGTCCCGCCGAGGCCCGGGAGTCAGCTGCTCACCGTCTCGGCTGCGTCGGCTACTTCGCTGCGTCCGCTACGTCGGCTACGTCCTCTACGCCCGCCACGTCGGCTACGTTCGCGCGGTGCAGGAACGCCTCGACGAGGCGGTCGGTGAAAGCCTGGTCCACGGGTTCCGCCGTCACCAGGACGCGGTGGTAGAGCGGCCCCACGAGTTGGTCGATCTCCGCCGCCATGTCGAGTCCGGCGGCGAGCTGGCCGCGTTCCACCGCGCGTTCCAGCGGGAGCCGGTCGCGTCGGCGCTGTTCGTCGAGGTACCCGGACCGCAGGGCGGCGGCGAACGCGGGATCGTGCTGGGCGTGCCCGATGAGGGCCTTGAAGACGGCGCCCGCGTCGGACCGGGTGAGGAACAGGGCCAGTTGGCGCAGGTGGGCGCGCAGGTCCGGGGCCAGGCTGCCGTGGTCCGGCGGGGTCAGGGCTTCGGCCGCGTCCTGGAGGAAGGCGTCCAGGAGGATGTCGGTCTTGGTCTTCCACCAGCGGTAGACGGTCTGCTTGGCGACGCCCGCCCGGGCGGCGATGCCCTCGATGGTGACGCCGGTGAAGCCCTTCTCGACCAAGAGGTCGTCGGCCGCCTCCAGCACCGCCTGCCGGGCCTGTTCGCTGCGGCCGTGCCGGTTGCCGTGGTGGCGCGCCGCCGGTTGCGACCCGGCCGCCGCGGCGGCCGTACTTCCTCGTTCCATGTCTGCCTCCTGGGGCCAGGGTAGGCCAGAACCGCTAGACGCAACGCAACGGTGCGTCTAGTCTAGGTCCATGACACCCACCAACACCCTCGAAGACCCCCGCGTCGCCACCGCCCTCGACCGGATGTTCCGGCATGCCGAGCAGGACGAGGAGACCAGCAGGCGGATCCGGGCGGCATGGCCCCAGGGCTCCGCGCCCCTCGGCCCGCAGGAGCGGGCCGACGCCAACGCCGAGGTCTACATGCCGATCTCCGCCCAGGGCGGCCGCCTCCTCTACAACCTGATCCGGGCCGTCCGCCCCGCCACCGTCGTCGAGTTCGGCACGTCCTTCGGCATCTCCACGCTCCACCTCGCCGCCGCGGTGCGCGACAACGGGACGGGGCGGGTCATCAGTACGGAACTGAGCGCCGTCAAGGCCGCGGCCGCCCGCCGGACGTTCGCCGAGACGGGGCTGGACGACCTGATCACCGTCCTCGAAGGAGACGCCCGCGACACCCTCGCCGCAATCGACGGCTCCGCGGACTTCGTCCTCCTCGACGGCTGGAAGGACCTGTGCCTGCCCGTCCTGCGACTCCTCGAACCCCGCCTCGCGCCCGGCACCCTCGTCGTCGCCGACGACGTCGACCTGGAGGCCCTCGCCCCCTACCTCGACTACGTCCGCGACCCCCGCAACGGCTACCAGAGCGTCACGTTCCCCGTGGAGGACGGAATGGAGATCAGCTGCCGCCTCTAGACCCGCTAGGCCCGCTAGACCCGTGTGACGTCGTGATCAGGTGTGGGCACCGCCTTCTTCGTGGGGGCGGGACCCGGCAGTGGGACACCGGTCACGCGGTACCTCCGGACGGACGGGACTCCGTCGGGTCGCCGGGGTCGAGGAACCGGCGGACGTCCGAGGCGAGACCGGCCAGCTGTTCCCCGGCCTCCAGCCACGTGGTGACCGAGGCCTCCCAGGGGGAGTCCCGACCGATCCGGGGCCGGACGGTCCAGGTGAGGCCGACATGGCCCCCCGGGCGGAAGACGGCCCGCAGGGCGAGGCGGTGGGTGCGCCAGGTGCGCTCCGCCTCCCAGCCCCGGTAGTCGGCGGCCAACTCGTCGAGGAAGTCGGCCGGATGGTCCGGGCCCCAGGCCCAGGCGGTGACCGAGTCGAGCCGGGCCCGGAGGCCTTCGGCGTGCAGTTCCACGGCGAAGCCGGTGCCGTGCTCGTCCGGGAAGTGGCGGTCGGTGAGCCTGACCCGGGTGGCCGGGTCGTTCCGGCAGCGGACGTCGACGGCCGGCGAGTCGGTGGGGTCGGTGGGATCGGTGGGGTCGGCGGGGTCGGTGTCCTGGTCGTTCATCCGCCGGACGATAGACGGCGCGGTGCCGGAAGTCATCGTGATTTCGGCCCGGTGCGATCGCGTGGGCGGAGCCGGTCGCCGTCGGCCGGCGGCCCGCAGGGCCGGCCCCGGGAAAAGGACGCGCGCCACTGCGCCCCGCCAGGCGATCATGGCTGCCATGACGGATGCAACCGGACCGGAGCCGCTGGGCGTGTGCCTCGTGGCCAATGTCGCCCAGGAGACCGCTCACGGCGAAGGCGGGGCGGAGATCCGCAAGGGGCTGCGGCACTTCGCGCCGGGGGCGAAGGTGTGGATCGCGCCGCCGGCCTGGGGCGACGGCGGTGACTGCGTCATCGTGGCCGGACGTCATCGGGGCAACAGCCGTCGCTACGTGCGGATCGTGATCAAGAGTCGGTTCCTGGTGAACTTCCGGGTCCATGCCGTCTACAGCCCGGCGCTGGTGCGCGCGTTGACGGAGGCGGGACCGGGCGAGGAGAAGGAGTTCGGCGCCCGCTTCCTGTGGGACCCGGAGCAGGCGGAGAGCTGGGCGCGATCCCGGAACGCGTCGAGGGCGGGCTGAGACCGGCCTGAGCTCGGCGAAGCCGGCGCGCCGGTGGGGCGGCGCGCCGGGAACACCTCCGGGTCAGCCCGCGAGGTGTTCCAGGAGCAGCGGCACGATCCGCTCGGCGTCGGCCTCCGGCAGCCAGTGGGTGGCGCCCTCCAGTGCGACGAACCGGTACGGGGCGCTGACGTGCTTGGCCGTCAGGTCGGCGGCGTCGCGGCCCAGGGCGCGGTCCTCGGTGCCCCAGACGAAGAGCGTGCGGACGGTGATCTCGCCGGCCGGCACCCGGAGTTCCTCGTTGATCGCCCGGTACCAGTTGAGCCCGGCCGTCAGCACGCCCGGCTCGGTCAGGCGTCGGACGTTGGACTCGGCCTGCTCCGTCGGCAGCGCGCCCCGGTAGATCGCGCGCAGCCTGGCCGCGTCGTCGGCCAGTATGGCCCGCTCGGCCACGTGCTCCGGCAGGCGGAACTCCCTGATGTACTGGGAGCGTTCGCGCTGGTCGCTGTCGTTGTTCAGGGCCTCGTAGAGCGCTTCGGGGTGCGGGGTGGAGAGCACGGTCAGGCTGTGCAGCCGCTCCGGGTGGGTGGAGGCCAACGCCCAGGCGACGAGGCCGCCCCAGTCGTGGGCGACCAGGTGGAAGCGCGGCGCGTCCAGGGCGTCGGCGAAGCCCAGCGCGTCCGCGACCAGCAGCTCGACGGAGTAGTCCGCGATGTCCGCGGGGCGGGCGTCGGGGGAGTAGCCGCGCTGGTCCACCGCCACGGCGTGGTAGCCGGCCGCGGCCAGCGCGGTCAGCTCGGCGCTCCAGCAGTCGGCGAACTCGGGGAACCCGTGCAGCAGCAGGACGAGCTCCCCGTCGGCGGGCCCGGCGGCGAGCCCGTCGAAGGTGTGCCGGCCGACGGCCAGACGGACGGGGGTGGGCAGGGGTGAGGACATGGTCAGCTCCTGTTGGTAGCACGTCAACAGGACGATCACATCACAGGGTTGGGCGGGCCGAACCGGCGGGCGGTGCGGTGGCCGACGCGGGTGCTTGGCCTTGGCGCGAGGGCCCAGGCGCAGGAAGTCGGCGGGGCCGACTTCCTGCGTCCGGCCCGGCCCGTCGCGGTCGACGACCGCGCGCGCGGGGTCACCGCCTTCGAGGTCTCGGGCGAGGAGTGGAGCGGCGATCACACGTGGATGCATGGCAGGCTGCCCTGCATGGTGACCAGTGATGCGTCGTGGGCCGATGACGGGATGTTGACGGTGTGTCCTGAGCTGACGGACGCCGAACTCGACGAACTGTTCGGCGCGTCGTGGCCGGATCACAAGCCGACCTCCTTCGCGCCGATGCTGGCCCGCAGCCTGGCTTGGATCGCGGCGCGCCGCGGGACCCGGTTGGTCGGATTCGTCAACGTCGTCGGCGACGGCGGTGTGCACGCCTTCGTCCTGGACACCACCGTCCACCCGGACGAGCGCGGGCAGGGGCTCGGAACCCGGCTGGTGAGGGCGGCCGCCGACGAGGCGAGGGCACGCGGCGCCGAGTGGCTGCACGTCGACTACGAACCGCACCTGGAGGCCTTCTACGGCCAGTGCGGATTCCGGCCGACCGCCGCCGGGCTCATGCGACTCTGAGCGCTCCGGCTCTGAGCGCTCCGCCTCCGTCGCAGGGATGACTGTCCTGGTCGACGTCGAGAGTCGGCGTCCAGTGGACCTGCTGCCCGACCGGGAGGCGTCCAGCCTGGCCGCTTGGCTATCGGGGCAGCTACCAGCGGGTTCGCGCCTATTTCCGGGAGAAGCGGCTCTCGCCGGGATCCGTCACGGCTCGGCCACCGTCACCCCGGGTCGTTGCCGGATGGATCCTTCGTCGGCCCGAAACCCTCACCGAGACGGAGCACCTTCGACTCAAGGCCGTTCTGGTCCACTGCCCTGAACTGGACGCCCTCACAGGCCACGTCCGCTCCTTCGGCCAAATACTCACCGAGCGCCGGGACGGACGGCTGCCGCAGTGGCTCGACGCCGTCCGGCGCGACAACCTCCCCGGCCTCCACACACTCCCCGCAGGCATCGACCGTGACCGGGACGCCGTCATCGCTGGCCTCACTCTGCCCTGGAGCTCCGGCGTGGTTGAAGGACACGTCAACCGGATCAAGATGCTCGAACGCCAGATGTTCAGCCGATCCGGCTTCGATCTTCTCCGCAAGCGTGTCCTGCTGTACGTGCAGGGCAACGCTTGCGAGCCTGCCGCAAGTGCTGGCAGACGAGCCTCAGGGCGCTATGTGTCGGATGAGCTCCGTCGACTTCTGCTGCAGTGCGGCTGTCCACTCCTTTGCATGGGGATCCGAAGCGGTCTTGAGATACCGGCTCTCGGCGCGCTCGGCCGCCTGCCAGTTCACCTCGATGTTCGCTTTCTCAGCCAAGGCCAGCACCGCGGCAACGAACCCTTCGGAGAGGGCGGCCATGATGGCGTGCCTGGTTTGGCTATGCCAGGCGAGCAGGGCGTCGACGAATGCTGCGAATGCGATGGGGTCGATCTGACACTCGTCAGCTTCCATGGGGCCGATACCGGATGGCAGGCCCACTTCGGCTTGATAGAGGGCGACCTGGCTCATGAACAACCGGGACGCCCCATTGGACGGGTTCCACAGGGTTTGGTCACTCAACTGGTAGTACTGGCTCACGTCAGCCTCTCACTGCTGGTCATAGGGGGTCGACGCTACGGTCAGTCAGCCCTCCACCGGAAACTGAGCCAGAACCGGTCTCTCATGAACATCCACGGTCCTCAAGATCGTCAACTGCTGATCAAACCGGCCGACAAACGCTACTGCTGGAAGTGAACGAAGCCAGGGCGGTGTGGGGCTGATGGGTTCTGCGGGACGCGCAGGAAGTCGGGTGGGTCGACTTTCTGTGTTCATGGGTGGGTTGTGTGGGCGGCTCGGGCTTGGGCTTGGGCTTGGTTTCGGCAGTGGGTGAGGGCGGGTTTGAGGCGGGGGTCGGGGGTGGTGGTGGTGAGGAGTTCGCCGGCGGTGGTGAGGGTGGTCCAGTAGTGGGTGGGGTTGCCGGTGGTGGGGTGGGGTTGGGTGGCTGCGAGGGAGAGGTAGGCGGTGGTGAGGTTGCCGGTGGTGAACCAGCGGGTGAGGCCGTGTTGGTGGCCGGCGCGGATGCTGCCGTGGGCGTCGATGGCGGTGAGGAGCAGTTCGATGATGGCGAGGTCGCGGTCGTCGGGGGTTTTGGGGATGTCGAAGACGCCGAGGGCTTCGAGGAGTTCGCCGGTGTCGTTCTCGGTGCCGGGGCGGGGGTTGGCGAGGAGGGCGTCGTAGCAGTCGTCGAGGCGGCGTTGGGTTTCGGCGGCGGGGATGCCGAGGGCGGTGCAGACGGCGCGGGCTGAGCGGAGGGGGTGGCGGGTGCGGCGGGCGAGGGTGGCGTAGGTGTCGGCGGGGGTGGAGCCGGTGTCGAACAGGTGGCGGGCGGTGAGGGGGAGTCGCATGGTGGGTGCCTGTTCAGACGGTGAGGAGGGTGGCGGGTGCGGGTGCGGGGGCGATGAGGGCCCAGACGAATTTGCCGACGCCGCCGGCGCGGGGGCAGCAGCCCCACTTCTCGGCGAGTTCGTTGACGAGGAGCACACCGCGTCCGTGTTCGTCGTCGGGTGTGGGGGTGTGGAGGGAGGGGCGGCCGGTGCCGGCGTCGTGGACTTCGAGGCGTAGGCGGTGGTCGGGGGTGAGGGCGAAGCGGACTTCGATGAGGCGGTCGGTGGGGGCGTCGGGGGTGTGTTGGACGGCGTTGGCGAAGAGTTCGCCGAGGAGGAGTTCGGCGGTGTCGCGGTAGCGGTCGCCGGTGGGGAGGGCGGCGAGGTAGGCGCGGAGCAACTGCCGTGCGATGGGGGTGGATTCGGTGCGGGAGTCCAGGCGGGCCGCGAACGTGCGGGGGCGGTGGGCGGTACGGATTTTGAGCATGGCGGGGCACCTCGGGGGGCGGATGGGGGGCGTGCGAAGGGAGCGCGATGTAACGCTGTGCACGCGAAAGATCGCTCTCAGGTGTCAATCATCGGGGTGTCGGAGTTACGGTGGCGACCAAATCGGCGTGTGGGGAACTGCGGCACCTGAGGGGGATTGCGATGGCACATCGGCGACTGGAGAGCGGGCTCACGTCGAGCCCGGCGGTGATGTTCGGCGAAGCGCTCCGTTTCGCACGGGAGCAGGCCGGCTACACGCAGGAAGACTTGGGCAGGCTCTTGCACTGCCACCGAACGGTGATCACTCGGTGGGAGGGCGGCAAGAGGCCGATGGACCGGGATACCGTGCAGAGAGCTGACGCCGCACTTGCCATGGGGGGTCTGCTGGTTCGACTGTGGGAGCGGGTGGACTGGCACGCGGACATCGAGCACCCGGACTGGTTCCAGAAGTATGTGGAGCTGGAAGAGGAGGCTGTGGCGATTCGTGTGTTTCAGTACTACCGAATCAACGGCCTGTTGCAGTGCGAGGAGTACGCGTATGCGGTCTTCTCGAACGGAGGTGCCCGAGACAATCCCGAGCTGGTGGCTGAGCGAGTCGCGGCTCGGCTGAGTAGGCAGGACCGATTCCTGGCCTCTGATGGGCCGATGTTGCTCGTGGTTCTCCACGAGAGCGCCATCCGCAGTGTCTATGGCGGCCCCGGTGTGATGCGGAAGCAGATGGAGCATCTTCTCGCTCTGGGTGAGCGGCCGAACATCAGCATTCAGGTGGCGCCGTTCGATCTCCCGAACACGCGGCTTCCTGCTACGTCTGTGTTCCTACTGCAGATGCCGGATGGGAAGGAGTGGGTCTACTCGGAGAGTCTGTATCGAGGACACTTCACTGATGCACCGTCAATCGTCGTTGAGCATCGTGGCGATCTTGACTTTCTGCGTGGCGATGTACTCTCGGTGGGCGACTCTCGTGCACGGATCGCCGACGCGATGGAGAGGTACCGATATGACGAGCAGCGAGCCCAGCGTGACCGGGTGGCGCAAGAGCAGCTACAGCGCGGATCACGGGGGCGAGTGCATCGAGGTGGCCCTCGGATTCCTTCCCGGAGCCGTCCCGGTGCGTGACTCCAAGGACCCGCAGGGCCCGGCCCTCGTTTTTCCGGCGGCGGCCTGGGAAGCCTTCGTGATGGCCGTCCGTGAGGGCGACTTCCCGACGTAAGCCTCCAAGGAGCTGGCGATGGTGACCTGGCGGAAGAGCAGCTACAGCGCGGGCGACGCGGGCGAGTGCATCGAGGTGGCTCTCGCGTGGCGCAAGAGCAGCTACAGCGGGGACGATGGGGGCGAGTGCATCGAGGTGGCCCTCGGATTCCTTCCCGGCGCGGTCCCGGTGCGTGACTCCAAGGACCCGCACGGGCCGGTGCTCGTCTTCCCGGCCTCGGCCTGGACGTCCTTCCTCTCCTCCGTCCAGGCCGGTGACTTCCCGGAGCGGTGATCCACTGACGGGGGCGCATCGCCTTCGGCGTGCGCCCACCGAAGCCCGGAACGCGCCTTCTGATCAGGCGAAACGTGGATCGGCCCCTACGCTGGGTGTCGGCCCGCCAGCCTCGTCGAAGGACCGCGTATGCGCCGCTCCCGTCTCCTGCTGTCCCTGGCCCTGTCCGCCGTGACCGCCTCCGCCCTCGTCGCCGCCGACGCCGCGCCGGACGGGCAGGACGGGTCGATCCCGTCGGTCAGCCTGCCGGTGCTCCGCGACCCGCAGGCCCAGCAGAAGTTCGACCGCATGACGGACCCGGTGCAGGACTGGGTGGAGTCCGGCGACCGGGCGGCGGACGGCTACGCCGGACCGTGATCAGCACGTCGAATCGGCACGCCGACCTCTACTGGAAGGGTGGAGTCGAAGCGTGGTGACCGACGGGCGATCGGCGCGAAGGGTGACAGCGGCGGCGCCGAGGAGGAGTGTCAGTTCCGCGGGTTGAGGCGGCGGGTGGGTTCCGCCGTCGACGGGTCCTCGGGCCAGGGGTGGCGGGGGTAGCGGCCTCTCAGCTCTGCGCGGACGGCGCGGTAGCCGTTGTGCCAGAAGGATGCGAGGTCTCCGGTGACGGCGGCGGGGCGGCCTGCGGGCGACAGCAGGTGGATGGTGAGGGGGACGCGGCCGGCGGCCAGGGCGGGGGCCGTCGTCCAACCGAAGAGTTCTTGCAACTTGACTGCCAGGAATGGGCGTTCGGTGCTGTAGTCGACCCGTATCTTCGAGCCGGACGGCACGGTGATGCGCTCGGGGGCCAGCTCGTCCAGGCGGCCCGCCTCGCCGGTGGCCCAGGGGAGCAGACGCTGCAACGCCGCCGTGGTGTTGATGCGGGCGAGGTCGGCGCGGCGGCGGGCGCGGGAGAGTTCGGGCTCCAGCCATTCGTCGGCGCGTTCCAACAGTGCCTCGTCGGAGACGTCCGGCCAGGGGGCGCCGATGGCCGCGTGCAGGAAGGCGAGGCGTTCGCGCAGGCCGGGGGAGGGCCAGGTGAGGAGGGCGGAAACGCCCTCGCGGGCCAGGCCTTCGAGGATGGCGGTGCGGACCAGGGCCCGGTCGGGGCGGCTGAGCGGCTTCTCGGCGAGTTCGATCGCGCCCAGCGACTCGACCCGGCGGGAGACGACCTCGTCGCGGCGGGTGTCCCAGTGGACTTCCTCGCGGGATTCGAGCAGCGAGGCGCCGGCGAGCCGGGCGGTGTCCTCGTCCAGTGCCGCCGCGTGCAGGATGCGGGCGGAAGGGGAGCCGGCCGGGCGGTCGGCGGCTGCGATGGCGAGCCACGGCAGTGCGCCGAGGGCGGTGCCGGGCGCGAGTTCGGCCGCCGTCCCGGAGGCCATCAGGTACGGGCTGCGCTCGCCCGGGGCGGGCTTGTCGACCCGGGCGCGGGCGATGCGTTCGGGGAAGGCGAGGGCGACGACGAGGCCGGCGGCGGTCGTGTCGGGCAGGTGGGTGGCGGCTTCGGAGCCGGCGGTGCGCAGGAGGCGGCGGACTTCCTCGCGCCAGCGGCCGGCGTAGGGGTCGCTGGAGGAGCGGACCGTCCGCCAGACCGCGCCGAGGTCGTCGCCGAGGGCGCGCGGCGGTTCCTCGGAGAGCAGGGCGACCACCTCGGCCGCTCGACGGGCGCCGACGGCAGGGGCGCCGTCCACGAGTGCGCGGCCCAGCCGGGGGTGCAGCCCGGTGCGGGCGAGGCGGACGCCGCGCGGGGTGGCCCGGCCGTCGGTGTCGACGGCGCCGAGGGCCTGGAGGGTCTGCCGGGCGGCGGCCATCGCCCCGGCGGGCGGGGCGTCGGGCAGGGCGAGGCCGGTGGCGTCCGGGTCGCCCCAGCAGGCGGCCTGGAGAGCGAACGTGGTGAGGTCGGCGAGGGCGATCTCGGGGGTGGGGAAGCGGGCGGCGAGGGCGTCCTCGGCCTCGTTCCAGCAGCGGTACACGGTGCCGGGGGCCTCGCGGCCCGCACGGCCGGCGCGCTGGCGGGCGGCGGCGAGCGAGGCGCGGACGGTGACCAGGCCGGCCAGGCCCCGGGCGTGGTCGGTGCGCGGTTCGCGGGCGAGCCCGGCGTCGACGACGACGCGGACGCCGGGCACGGTGAGCGAGGACTCGGCGACGGCGGTGGCGAGTACGACGCGGCGGCCGTCCGAGGGGGTGAGGGCGGCGTCCTGGACGGCCTGCGATGCGCGGCCGTGGAGTTGCAGGACGTCCGCCGCCACGGTGGACAGCTGCCCGGCGACACGGCTGATCTCGCCGACGCCGGGCAGGAAGCAGAGCACGTCGCCCGCCTGCTCGGCGAGCGCCCGCCGGACGGTGGCGGCGACGTGGTCGAGCAGCGCCGGGTCGACCCGGGTGCCGTGGGCGGGCCGGACGGCGCGCGGCGGCGGCGCCCACACCGTCTCGACCGGGTGGGAGACCCCGTGCGCCTCCACCACCGGCGCGCCGCCGAGGAGTTCGGCCCAGGCCGCGGTGTCGGAGGTGGCCGAGGCGCAGACCAGCCGCAGTTCGGGCCGCAGTGCCGCCCGGACGTCGAGGAGGAAGGCGAGCGCGGTGTCGGCGTCCAGGTGCCGTTCGTGGCACTCGTCGAGGACGACCACGTCGACGCCGGGCAACTCCTGGTCGCGCTGGAGCCGTTGCAGCAGCACCCCGGTGGTGACCACCTCGACCACCGTCTCCGGGCCGACGCGACGGTCCCCGCGCACGGTGTAGCCGACCCGCCCGCCGACCGCCTCGCCCAGCAGCCAGGCCATCCGCCGGGCGGCGGCCCGGACGGCGAGTCGGCGCGGTTCGGCGACCAGCACGCGGAGCGTCGGACGCCCGGGATCGAGCAGTCCGGCGAGCGCGAGCGGCACCAGGGTCGTCTTGCCGGTGCCGGGCGGGGCGGCGAGGACGGCGGTGCCGGGCCCGTCCAGCGCGTCGTGCAGTGCGGGCAGGGCGCTGCGGACGGGCAGTTCGCGCCAGGCGGGGTTCGGCGAGGCGGGGTTGAGCGGGGCGGGGTTCGGCGAGGCGGGGTTCGGCAAGGCGTCAGCCCCGCTCGGCGACGAAGATCGCGGTGCCGGGGATCAGCCGCCCGCGCAGCGGGGACCAGCCGCCCCACTCCTGCTCCAGCCCGGCCGGCCACTCGGGCTCGACCAGGTCGGTCAACCGGAAGCCGGCGCCGACGAGTTCGCGGACCCGGTCGCCGATGGTGCGGTGGTGCTCGACGTAGCTGGCGCGGCCGTGCTCGTCCTCCTCGACGTAGGGGGTGCGGTCGAAGTAGGAGGAGGCGGCGGTGAGGCCCTCGACGCCGGGCTCGTCGGGGAAGGCCCAGCGGATCGGGTGGGTGACGGAGAACACCCAGCGGCCGCCGGGGCGCAGCACCCGGTGCACCTCGCGCATCAGGGCGGCGGTGTCGGCGCTGAACGGGACGGCGCCGTAGGCGGAGCAGGCGAGGTCGAAGGAGGCGTCGGCGAAGGGCAGGACGGCGGCGTCGGCCTGGACGACGGCGACGGGGGTGGCACCGCGGCCGAGGTCGATCCGGCGGGAGTGCTGGAGTTGGCGGTGGGAGATGTCCAGGGCGACGGGGCGGGCGCCGCGGCCGGCCAGCCAGCGCGAGCACTGGGCGGCGCCGGCGCCGATCTCCAGCACGTCCTTGTCCGCGACCTCGCCGAGGAGGCGGGCGTCGGCCTCGTCGAGGCCTTCGGGGCACCAGGTGAAGCGGTCGTCGCCGAGGAACTCCCCGTGCTCGTCCTGGTACTCGTCGGCGTTGCGGTCCCACCAGTGCCGGCTGGCCCGGCTGCTCTCCCCGGTGCCGGCCGCGCGCCGTACCGCGTCGTCGCCGTCGCCGTCAAGATCATGCAGGTCGGACTGGGGGGTGGTGGCCACGGTGATAATGCCCATCGCGTAGGGTGTGGAGTGCGGAAGCGCCGCTGCCGAGACCGGGCCCGTCAAGGACCCGATCCTGGCGGTGGCATCCGGGGAAGGGCCCCTTCGGGCGCCACCGCAAGGTGCGCAATCGGAGGATATGGCCTGATCCATACCGGGCTCCACCGTCTTGCCGCTCTTGGCGTTGACCGTGCCTGGCCGTCCCCGTATGCTACAAGTTGCGCTGCGGGCCTGCGCGCCTCAGACGGAGCAGGTCGCGCTCGCATCTGTCGAAGACCCCACGGTCGCAAGACGGACGCCGGATTTCCCGTTTGTGCGGGAATGCCGGTGCGCCGTGTTCTTGGCTGTCCGGCTTTCGGTGGGAGCGATACGGGCCCCCCGCGTGGCATTACCTACGACTTTCATGTCCGTACCGGAGCCCTTTTCCTAATGACGAGCCCCACCGACTCCTCCCTCAGCACCACCCCGCAGGTCGCGGTCAACGACATCGGCGACGCCGAGGCGTTCCTCGCCGCCATCGACGAGACCATCAAGTACTTCAACGATGGCGACATCGTCGAGGGCGTCATCGTGAAGGTCGACCGTGACGAGGTCCTCCTCGACATCGGTTACAAGACCGAGGGCGTCATCCCGTCCCGCGAGCTCTCGATCAAGCACGACGTCGACCCGCACGAGGTCGTCGCCGTCGGTGACAACATCGAGGCCCTGGTTCTCCAGAAGGAGGACAAGGAGGGTCGTCTCATCCTGTCCAAGAAGCGCGCTCAGTACGAGCGTGCCTGGGGCACGATCGAGAAGATCAAGGAAGAGGACGGCATCGTCACCGGTACCGTCATCGAGGTCGTCAAGGGTGGTCTCATCCTCGACATCGGCCTCCGTGGCTTCCTGCCGGCCTCGCTCGTCGAGATGCGCCGCGTCCGCGACCTCCAGCCCTACGTGGGCAAGGAGCTCGAGGCCAAGATCATCGAGCTGGACAAGAACCGCAACAACGTGGTCCTGTCCCGCCGTGCCTGGCTGGAGCAGACCCAGAGCGAGGTCCGCCAGACCTTCCTCACCACCCTGCAGAAGGGCCAGGTGCGCTCCGGCGTCGTCTCCTCGATCGTCAACTTCGGTGCCTTCGTGGACCTGGGTGGCGTCGACGGCCTGGTGCACGTCTCCGAGCTGTCCTGGAAGCACATCGACCACCCGTCCGAGGTTGTCGAGGTCGGCCAGGAGGTCACCGTCGAGGTTCTCGACGTTGACATGGACCGCGAGCGCGTCTCCCTGTCGCTGAAGGCGACCCAGGAGGACCCGTGGCAGCAGTTCGCCCGTACCCACCAGATCGGCCAGGTCGTTCCGGGTAAGGTCACCAAGCTGGTTCCGTTCGGTGCGTTCGTCCGCGTGGACGAGGGCATCGAGGGTCTGGTCCACATCTCCGAGCTGGCCGAGCGCCACGTGGAGATCCCGGAGCAGGTCGTCCAGGTCGGCGACGAGATCTTCGTCAAGGTCATCGACATCGACCTCGAGCGTCGTCGCATCAGCCTGTCGCTCAAGCAGGCCAACGAGGCGCTGGGTGCCAACCCGGCCGAGGTCGAGTTCGACCCGACCCTGTACGGCATGGCTGCCTCGTACGACGACCAGGGCAACTACATCTACCCGGAGGGCTTCGACCCCGAGGCGAACGACTGGCTGGCCGGCTTCGAGAAGCAGCGTGAGGAGTGGGAGCGCCAGTACGCCGAGGCGCAGTCCCGCTTCGAGCAGCACCAGGCCCAGGTCATCAAGAGCCGTGAGGCCGACGCCGAGGCCGCTGCCGAGGGTGGCGACGCCGTCGCCGCCGCTGCCGGTGGCTCCTACTCGTCCAGCAGCGACGAGGGCTCCGGCGCTCTCGCCTCGGACGAGGCCCTGGCGGCCCTGCGCGAGAAGCTGGCGGGCGGCCAGAGCTGAAGCTCTGACCCGCTGCCAGTACCTGGCGCATAGCTGAACGGTGGGCCCCACCCGGAGAAATCCGGGTGGGGCCCATTTCGTTTTCCGCCTTTGGCCGGGGTTTTTTTACTTCACGTTCTTTCGTATTTCGCCTTCACTTATTTGTGGTTTATGTGAAGGAATTTTGTGAGATGTGGCTCATTGTCCGTCTATAGGTCGAACACCGGGTTGCACCTACATTGAGGGGAGCTGCCCGAAAGGCCTCCTTCATGCGCAACGCTCCCACCGCTGCCGGCGACCTCGCGGTCCCCGGGCGGCTCGCCGCCCTCGGCCGGTTCTGCTTCCGCCACCGCCGCTGGGTGCTCGGCCTCTGGGCCGTCGTCCTGGTCGTGGGCGTGCTGATCGGCGGCCGGGTCTTCGAAGGAACGGTGGCCGGCGCCTCCTCCGCCACCGCCGAAGCCGACCGGGGCAACGCGGTGGTCGCCGCGACCGACCCGGCCCGCGGCACCGTCACCGCCGTCGTGGACGGGAAGCCGGTCGACGACCCGGCCGTACGGGCCGCCGTCACCAAGGCCACCGCCGACCTCGCCGCCCTCCCCGGCGTCTCCTCCGCGCTCGACGCCTACGGCACCGGCCCGGCGCCCGCCGCACTGCGCTCCGCCGACGGCACCGCGAGCCTGGTCACCGTACGGATGGCCGACACCAGCACCTCCGCCCAGGCCGACGCCGTCACCCATCGCCTCGCCGCCCTGAACGGCGAGGCCGGCACCCACGTCACCGTCGGCGGGGACCTGGTGCTCCAGGACGAGGTCAAGAAGCAGACCGAGCAGGACACCCGCTTCGGCGAGATGGTGACCCTGCCGCTCACCCTGGTCGTCATGGTGCTGGTCTTCGGCGGCCTCGCCGCGGCCAGCCTGCCGGTGATCGGCGCGGTCGCCTCGGTGGGCGGCGCACTGCTGGCCATGTTCGGTTTCAGCCGGATCATGGACATCGACACCAGCGTGCTGCCGATCGCCACCGTGCTCGGGCTCGGACTCTCGATCGACTACGCGCTGCTCATGGTGAACCGCTTCCGGGAGGAACGCGGGCACGGCGCGGGCATCGCCGCCGCCGTCGAACGCACCGCCGCGACCGCCGGGCGCACCGTCGCCTTCTCCGGCCTCACCGTCGCCGTCGCGCTCTCCGGCCTGTTCGTCTTCACCAGCCCGGTGCTCGGCGCGGTCGCCGCCGCCGGGGTGAGCGTGGTGGTGATCGCGGTCGCCGCCGCGCTGACCCTGATCCCCGCGCTGCTCGGCTTCGCCGGCTCCCGGATCAAGGCGCCCGCCGCGCCCGTCCCCGACGAGGGCTTCTTCAGCCGGACCGTCCGCCGGGTCGGCAAGCGGGCGGTGCCGGTCGCGCTCGCCTGCGTCGCCCTGCTGATGGCCGCCGGCGCGCCCTTCCTGCACGCCGACATGCGCAACTCCGGCGCCGCCGTGCTGCCCGCCTCCTCGGCCGGGCGGCAGGTCGCCGACGCCGTCGACCAGCGCTTCCCGCAGGCCGCGGCCGCGCCGATCACCGTCGTCGTCGAGGGCGGCGCGCCCGTCGCCCAGGCGTACGCGGACGACGTCGTCGCCAAGCTGCCCGGGGTCGCCGGGGTGCGGGCGGTGAGCCCGGTGAGCGACTCGGTGTCCACCGTCGACGTGCTCGTCCACGGCGACCCGCAGGGCCACCAGGCCAAGCAGGTCGTCCAGGAACTGCGGGACGACCGCGGCGGGCTGAAGACCTACGTCACCGGCGGCGCGGCCTCGGTCGTCGACTTCAAGGACGAGCTGATGTCGCGGGGCCCCTGGGCGCTCGGGCTGGTCGCGGTCGGCACGCTGGTGCTGCTCTTCCTGATGACCGGCTCGGTGGTGATGCCGGTCAAGGCGCTGCTGATGAACCTGCTGTCGCTGGGCGCCTCGCTCGGCGCGCTCACCCTGGTGTTCCAGGACGGCTACTTCAGCGGGCTGCTCGGCTTCAGCCCCACCGGCGGGCTGGAGACCTTCATCCCGGTGCTGGTCTTCGCCTTCGCCTTCGGGCTGTCCATGGACTACGAGGTGTTCCTGCTCGCCCGGATCAAGGAACTGCGGGACAAGGGGCACAGCTGCACCCGGGCGGTGGAGCTCGGGGTCCAGCGCAGCGGCCGGATCATCACCTCGGCGGCGCTGCTGATGGTGATCGTGTTCGCCGGGTTCGCCCTCGGGGACATGCTCATGGTCAAGCAGATGGGCATCGCGCTGGCCGTCGCCGTCGCGGTGGACGCCACCCTGGTGCGCTGCCTGCTGGTGCCCGCCGCGATGAGCCTGTTCGGCGAGTTCAACTGGTGGGCGCCCGCCCCGCTGCGGCGCCTGCACCGGCGTTTCGGGCTGAGCGAGCACGTCGAACTGCCGACCGTCGGCGAGGCGACCGTCGGCGCGACGGCCGCCGTCGGCGAGGCGGCCGTTCCGGCCCCGCGGCCGGAGGCCCGGGACCTGGTGGGGTCAGCGCAGTCGCCGCAGTAGGTCGACGCCCGCCCTCAGGGTCAGCCGCTCCTCGGGGGTGAGGCGGGCCTCGATGGCGGTGGCGATCCGCTGCTCCCGGCGGGCGCGCTGCTCCAGCAGGGCGGCGCGGCCCGCTCCGGTCGCGGTGACGAGCAGTTTCCGGCCGTCGGTCGGGTGGGGCTGCTGGGTGACGAGCCCGGCCTCGGTCAGCAGGGCGACGGTGCGGGCCATCGACTGGTGGCGCACGCGCTGGTGCTCGGCGAGTTCGGCGACGGTGCAGGCGCGTTCGTCGCGGACGAGGAGGCCGAGGACGCCGGCCTGGTTCTGCGGCAGCTCGTCGTCCGGGCGCAGGGCGCGGACCAGGTCGCCGATGGCGGCGCGCAGCTCGGCGGCGAGTTCGAGGGTTTCGGGAGCCGGACTGTTCATGGGAGAAGAGTACCGGGAACCTCCACAGCAAAACTGTACAGTCCTGCTGTATGGTCGGTCGCATGAGGATCACCAAGTTCGGACACGCCTGCGTACGCCTGGAGCACGACGGGACGACCGTCGTCGTCGACCCCGGGGCGTTCACCGACCCCGCCGCGCTGACCGGGGCCGACGCCGTCCTGATCACCCACGAGCACATGGACCACTTCGAGGAGGCCCGGCTGCGCGCCGCCCTGGAGGCCGACCCGGCCCTTCGGGTGTGGACCAACAGCGAGGTGGCCGCCCAACTGGACGGCGTGGCGCAGCGCGTCGCCGTGGTCGGCGAGGGCGACGCCTTCGAGGTCGGCGGGGTCGGGGTGAGCGTGCACGGCGAGTGGCACGCGGTCATCCACCGGGACATCCCGCAGGTGAAGAACATCGGCTTCCTCTTCGACGGCCGGCTGTTCCACCCCGGCGACGCGTTCACCGTGCCGCCGCACCCGGTGGACACCCTGCTGCTGCCGCTCGCGGCGCCGTGGAGCAAGGCCGGCGAGGTCGTCGACTACGTCCGGGAGGCGGCCCCGCGGGTGGCGGTGCCGGTGCACGAGGCGACGCTCAGCCCGATCGGGCAGATGATCGCCACCCGGCTGCTCGGGCCGGACGGGCCGGGCACCGGCGCGGAGCTGACCGTGCTCGGGGAGGGCGAGAGCCTGGAGCTGGGCTGACGGTACAGGGGCCGGGGCCGGGGTCGGTCGCGCGATGGTCGGCCGCTGGTCCCGGCGGTCCGGGCGCCGGTAGCCTGACGCCATGCTGAAGATCGGACTGACGGGTGGCATCGGCGCCGGCAAGAGCGAGGTGTCCCGGCTCTTCGCCGCCCACGGCGCGGTGATCGTGGACTCCGACGTGATCGCCCGCGAGGTGGTCGCGCCCGGGACGGACGGTCTGGCGGCCGTGGCCGCCGAGTTCGGGCCGCAGGTGCTGCGCGCGGACGGCGCGCTCGACCGCCCGGCCCTCGGCGCGATCGTGTTCGCCGACCCGGCGCGGCTCCGGGCGCTGAACGCGATCGTCCACCCGCTGGTGCGCGCCCGGTCCGCCGAACTGGAGGCCGCGGCCGCGCCGGACGCGGTGGTGGTGCACGACGTGCCGCTGCTCGCGGAGAACGGCCTCGCCCCCCTGTACGACCAGGTCGTGGTGGTCGACGCGGCCGACGACGTGCGGGTCGAGCGGCTGGTGCGGCTGCGCGGGATGGCCGAGGACGAGGCCCGGGCCCGGATGGCCGCGCAGGCCTCGCGGGCGGACCGGCTGGCGATCGCCGACGTGGTGATCGACAACGGCGGGCCGCTGGAGGCGCTCGCGGCGCGGGTCGACGAGGTGTGGGCGGAGCTGGTGAAGCGCGCCGCCGCTGCCTGAGGCTCAGGCGGCGGTCAGCGGCAGACGGGCCCGGACGGCGAAGCCGCCCTCGGTGGTGGGGCCGGCGTGCAGGGTGCCGCCGAGGTCGTCGGCGCGGGTGCGCATGCCGTCCAGGCCGTGGCCGCCGGAGGGCAGCCGGGGCCCGTCCGGATCTCCCGCCGCGGCGGGGGAGTTGACGATGTCCAGGCGCAGCCCGTCCGGGTGGACCTCGACGGTGACGGCGACCTCGGCGGCCGGGGCGTGCTTGTGGGCGTTGGTCAGGGCCTCCTGGACGATCCGGTAGGTGGCGTACTGCACGGCCGGTCCGGGGGCGGGCAGCCCTTCGGCGGGGCCCGTGAGGGTGAGGTCGACGGCGAGTCCGGCCTGGCGGGACTCCTCGACCAGGGCGGGCAGTCCGTGCAGTGAGGGGCCCTGGTCGGAGGCCGGGGTGAGGACGCCGAGCAGGCCGCGCAGCTCGGTGAGGGCCTGGAGGCCGAGGGCGCGGATCAGGCCGAGGGTCTCCCGGACGGCGGCCGGGTCGCCGGCGGCCGCGACCTGGCAGGCGCCGGCGTGCAGCGTGATGAGGGAGACGCGGTTGGAGACCACGTCGTGCATCTCCCGGGCGAGCCGGGCGCGTTCGGCGGCGGCGGCGCGCTCCTCGGCGTACCGGCGGGCCGCCTCCAGCAGCCGGTTGCGTTCGGCGAGCGCGGCGACGGCGCGGGCGCGCTGGTGGGCGGTGAGGCCGAGTGCGAGCGGGACGACGCAGAAGACCAGTGGGTCCTCGGCCAGATTGGCGAGGGCGGAGAGGCTGCTGACGTCCCCCAGGTCCATGGGGACGAGCAGCCGCACCCCGGCCAGTGCGGCCAGGACGGCCAGCACCCGGGTGGCGCCGCGCCGGGTGGCCAGCCCGTAGAGGGCGACGGCGACCGGGAGTTGGCCGCCCAGCAGGGTGACGGCGGCGACGGCCGCCGGGTAGCGCAGGCGGACGGCGAGGGCGAGCGCGCCGGCCGCCACCAGGCCCGCGTTGACCGGGGCCGAGGTGGTCGGCCCGATGTCGGGGTCGCCCGCGGCGAGCGGGACGAGCACCAGCAGCACCAGGACGGTCGGCCCGAGCGCGACGACCGGGCCGGGCAGGCGCAGCGGCGGGCCCGGCAGCGGTACCGCGGCGAGGGCGGAGTCCAACTGGTCGGCTGGGTGGGTCTGGTGGGCGGCGTGGGGGTGGTGGTCGGCGTCGGCTCGGTGGTCGGCGTCGGGTTGGTCGGTGGACGGGTGGTGCTGGTGACGGGTGGGGTCCAACCGGCCGGTGGGGCGCCGGAGTCGGGGCCGCTGCTGGGTGGGCTGGCGCATGGGGGCATGCTCGCACACCCCGTCCGGCCCGGGGTGGCGAGCGGGCCGCAGTGGCCGGGAACAGCCTGGAATTCGCCTTCCCGGGAAGGGATCATGGTCGGATGGATGATCGTTTCTCTCCCGAGCCGCCGGCCGTCGTCCGGCTGCCCCAGTACACCCGCGCCGACCACGAGGAGATCCTCGGCCCCGCCGACGACCCGTACGGCGTCGCCCACATCGAACTGAGCTGGCTGACCAAGGACATCCACTTCGGCATCCGGGCCGCCGACGGCCGGCTCGTCGCGCACGCCGGCCTGGTGCCGATCCCGCTCACCGTCGGCGGCACCGACCTGGAGGCGATCGGCGTCGGCGGCGTCGCCGTCGCCCCCGACCGGCGCGGCGCCGGCCTCGCGCAGGCCGTGGTCCGGGCCGCTCTCGGCCACGCCCGCACCCTCGGCCACCGCCGCGCGCTGCTGTTCTGCCACCCGCCGCTGGCCGTGCTCTACCGGCGGCTCGGATTCCGCGAGGTCGCGGAGGAGGTGACGGTGGAGCAGCCCGAGGGGCGGCTCGCGGTGATGCCGCTGCGCACCATGTGGGCGTCGCTGGCGGAGGGCGCCGGGTGGCCGGAGGGGCCGGTGCGGTTGCGCTCGCTGCCGATGTGACGTGCCCTGTGGGGACGGGGAGGGGGGAGGGGGGCCGGGCGGGGTCACTCCGGCCAGGCGGAGTTCTCGATCACGGCGACGAAGTCGGTCCGCTCGAAGTCCGGGTCGAAGTGGGCGAGGACGTCCGCCTTGACGTTGCCGAAGGCGGTCTCCGGCTTGGGCGCGACGCCGTCGTGGAAGGCGCGCAGGATGCCGCGCTTGAAGTCCGGGCGCGGATGGGCCGCGACCACCGCGTCCCGGTCGGCGGCGGCGAGGTCCGCGTACCCGATGCCGAGCACGTCCAGCTCCACCCCGGCGGTGGTCAGCGCGATCTCCGGCTCCAGGAACTCCGGGATGCCGGGCGTGGTGTGCAGGGCGATCGCCTCCCACACCAGGCGCACCCGCCGCTCGTCCACCCCGTGCCCGCGCAGGAACGCGGCGGCGGCCTCGGCGCCGTCCACCTCGAAGCGCCGACCGGAGGCGTGGTGCTCGGGGCCCAGGCCGAGATCGTGGAACATCGCGGCCAGGTAGAGGAGTTCGGGATCGAAGTCGAGCCCCCGGCGGCGGCCCTGGAGGGCGCCGAACAGGTAGACCCGGCGGGAGTGGTGGTACAGCAGCTCGGTGGTGGCGTCCCGGACCAGCTCGGTGGCCTCGGTGGCGAGCCGGCTGTCGGGGATCCGGACTCCGGCGATCTCGGTGGCGTTCATGCGGTGGCCTCCAGGGTGGTGGTGCTCGGGTCGGTGCCCGGGTCAGTGCCCGGTGCGGTGGCGGGCGGTACGGCGGCGGTTCGGCCGGCAGGGGTCGGCGAGCCCGCCGCGTGGGCGACGGCGGCGCCGGCCAGCGCGCGGATCATGGCGTGCGCCCGGGTGCCGTCGCCGGACAGCTCCGGCTGGAACAGCGAGGCGAGGAAGAACGGGTGGTCCGGCAGTTCCAGGACGCGCACCTCGCCCGCGCCGTCCGCGCCGCTGAACCGCAGCCCGTGCGCGCGCAGTCGGTCCAGGTAGGCGGCGTTGAGGCCGTACGCGCAGTGGTAGCGCTCCAGGGTGCGGGTGGTGCCGAGGACGCGCTCGGCGAGCGTGCCGGGGGTGATCGCGACCGACCCCTCGTGGCCGACCAGGGAACAGGCCAGCGGCACGATCACCTGCTCGTCCCGCTCCGGGTGCTCCTCGCCGTGGACGGCCCCGCCGAGGCCGCAGACGTTGCGGGCGTACTCCAGCACCGCGTGCTGGAACCCGGCGCAGGTGCCGAGGAAGGGGATGCCGCGCTCGCGGGCCGTCCGGACGGCGGCCAGCGCGCCCGCCTCGCTGCGGTAGGGGCTGCCGGGGAGCAGCCAGATCGCGTCGAAGCCGTCCAGGGCGCCGGGCGCCCCGGCGTCCTCGGTGGGGATCCAGTAGGCGTCCAGGACGAGCTGCTCGCGCTCGGCGAGGACGTCGAGCAGCCCGGGGATGCGGGCGTGCGAGCGGACGGCGGGGGAGCGGTCGCCGACCAGGGCGACCCGCGGGGTGAGGTAGGTCATGGGACTATCCTGACCCCGCACCCGAGATCAGCGCCAACGATGATTTCTTACCCCTCGATCAGAAGAGTTGATGACTGCCGTGGATCCGCAGCAGCTGCGCACCTTCGTCACCGTCACCCGCCTCGGCTCCTTCTCCGAGGCCGCGCGGGAACTCGGCTACACCCAGTCCGCGGTCTCCCAGCAGATCGCCGCCCTGGAGGCCGACCTCGGGACCGGCCTGCTCAGCCGCCGCCCGGTCGGCCCGACCGAGGCCGGCCTGCGGCTGCTGGAGCACGCGGCGCCCCTGCTGGTCCGGCTGGAGGCGGCGCGCGCCGACGTCGCACGCCTGGCCGGTGCCCCGAGTGCCCGGCTGGTGCTCGGCGCCACCCCGCTGGCGGTCGGAGTGGCCCTGGGGCGCGCACTCGGCGAGGTGCGCCGGGCCCACCCGGCGGCCGACCTCGTCGTCCGGGTCCTCGCCCAGGACGCGCTGCCCGCCCAGGTCGCCACCGGTGAGGTCGACCTCGCCCTGATCGACGGCCTCGCCGCCCCCAGCGACCCGCTGCCGCTGCCCGACGTCGGCCCGCTCGGCACCGTCGCCGTCGACGAGCAGCCCGTCGCCGTCGCCCTCCCGGTCGGCCACCCCCTCGCGGGCCGCACCGGCGTCGCGCTCGCCGACCTCTCCGCCGCCCGCTGGCTCGACGCCCCCGACCTCACCCCGACCGCCGCCCGGCTGCGCGCCGCCGCCGGCGTCGACGGCTTCCGCCCCGCCACCCGCTACCGGGGCACCGACGTGCACGGGCTGCTCGCCCTGGTCGCCACCGGGCACGGGCTCAGCCTGCTCCCGGCGTCCGTCCTCGCCGACGCGCCCGGCGTCGCGTCCGCGCCGATCGCCGCCCCGCGGCTGGTGCACCGCACCGAACTGGTGCACGGCAGCCTGCCGGAGGGGCCGGCCGCGCTGCTGGCGCGGCTGCTGTCGGGCACGCCCTGAGCCCGCTCCCCGGACCGCGCCGGGCGGCCGCGGTGTTGTGGAGGAGCGATCACCAGGCGTTCACGTCCTGGGGCTGACGGTGGTCGCTCCGGTGGTGCTGTCATGAGCACAGTCGCCCGGCGCGAGGCCGGGCAGGACCCGGGAGATCCCCCACATGATGCTCCGTCAGCGTCTCACCGTCGTCGCCGCGGCGGCCGCCCTCGCCGCCGCCGGGCTCGCGGCCGGCACCGCGCAGGCCGCCCCGGCCAAGGGCTCGCCCGTCAAGATCCGCCCGCTCGCGGCGAGTTGTTCGCAGGCCTACCTGCCGCTGCCCGACCCGTCCTGCACGCCGGGCGCCTACAACCCGGACGTCACCCAGGCCACCATCGGCCAGACCATCTGCGTCTCCGGCTGGACCGCCACCGTCCGCCCGCCGACCAGCTACACCAACGCGCTGAAGGCGCAGCAGATCGCGCAGTACGGCTACGCGGACACCAACCTGTCCGACTACGAGGAGGACCACTTCGTCCCGCTGGAGCTCGGCGGCGCCCCGCGCGACCCGCGCAACCTCTGGCCCGAGCCCCGCTACGGCAGCCAGACCGCGACCGGCAAGGACGGCGTCGAGACCAAGCTGAAGAACGCGGTCTGCAAGGGCAAGGTCGGCCTCGACGACGCCCGCAGCGCCATCGTGACCGACTGGACCACCGCGCTCAGCAGCCTCGGCCTCTGACGCTCTGCTCCCGTGCTGGTGCGGCGGTCGGTCCGTCCGGTCCCCTGTGCCGGACGGGCCGACCTGCCGTCCGCCCCGGGCACCGCTTCGGCGGTGCGCGGGGCCGTCTGTGGTGGTTCTGTGGGGATGGTCGCGGCGTGGCGCCCGGTCAGCGGCCCGAGTGGGCCTAGTAGGCCGGGCAGGCCGGGCCCGCGGTGGTTTCGGGCCGTGTGTGCGCGGAGCCGTCCGCCCGTTCCCGTTCCCGTTCCCGCTGCCCGGTCGCCTCGCGGATGCGGGCACTCGGCATGGCTGTTCCCTTCCCCCGTACGTCCTGCCGCCCGGCCGCCGGCCCGCTGCGCCCCTCTGATCCGAGGGGCGGTCGGGGTCGACTGCGTCGACGGCGGTCGAAACTTATGCCACCGGGCCGCCGGGAGCAAAGCGGGATACCGGCGGGTAGGCGGCTCTCCCCGGCCGCTGCGGGGGCGTTGGTGGTGAAGGTGTGTGCGGGCGTGTCGGAAGGTATGGCGGGCCTTCGGCGGCCGACCGGCCGGCGGGACGGCGCGCGGTCGCGGATTCCCCCTGTCGGGCGGGGGTCCGCCGGTCGGCCGAAGCCCCGGCCCGCCCGCCCGTGCGGGCCCGCGGCCGGCCGCGGCGGACGGCTGATGCCAAGGATTTCCCCCGACCGGATCCGCCGCCCTCCGCCCGGGTGTCCGGCCCCGGCCCGGCATGCTCCCGGCCCCGGCCCGGTGGCGGATCAGGCGTGGGTGCCGGGGACGCCGAGCTGCTGGGCGAGCCAGGGGAGGGCCTGGGCGAAGCTGGCGGCGCCGGTCTGCCAGGTGTGCTTGCCGGAGCCGACGGCGGTGGTGGTGCGGATGCCGTCCTTCCGGGCGGCGTCGTTGAGGGCCCTGGCAGACTCGATCTGGCCGTGCTCCTCGTCGCCCTGCCCGAAGTAGCCGGAGACGCCCTGGTACTTGGGGTGGTGGGCGAGGACGGTCAGCGGGTCGTGGGCGGCCCAGGCGGCCGCGTCGCCGCCGTACAGCTCCTGGACGGTGTGGTCCTTGTCGCCGGTGGAGGGGCCCTTGTCGCCGGAGAAGTCACCGAAGTGGGTGAAGACCTCGGGGTGTTCGACGGTGAGGTCGACGGCGCAGGTGCCGCCCATGGACCAGCCGGCCACGCCCCACCGGTGCGGGTCGGTGGCGGCGTTGAAGGTCTTCTGGACGAACGGCGGGACGTCCTTGAGCAGATGGCTCTCCGAGTTGCCGTGCGGGCCGTCGACGCACTCGGTGTCGATCCGGAAGCCGCCGGTCGCGTCGACGAAGACGAGGATCGGCGCGAAGCCGTTGTGCCTGGCGGCGAAGTCGTCCGCGGTCTTCACGGCGTTGCCGGAGCGGATCCAGTTGTCGGGCGCGGCGAACTCGCCGCCGATCAGCTCCAGCGCCGGCAGCTTCGGCCGGTTCTGGCTGCGGAACCACGCGGGCGGCAGGTAGACGAGCTCCTGGCGGTGGGTGAAGCCGCTGGCCGTGCTCGGGATGTCCACCTGGACGATGCGGCCGGTCTTCGTCTTCCCGTGCAGGGAGCCGAGTTCGGCGAGCGTGATCTGCTCCGGCAGCGGCTGCCCGCCCAGTTCGCCGATCGCGTCGTCGAGGGTCGGGTAGTAGCCGGTGGCGATGTTCACGCTGTTGGCGGCGCAGAACAGGGCGAGCAGCGCGGCCGGCGGCGCGAGCGCCCGGCGCCACCAGCGGGCGCCGCGCCAGCCGAACCCGAGCGCGCTGACCGCCGCGACCGCGACCCCGCCCCACAGCCACACCCCGAACGGGATCGGATCGGTGATCCCGGCGAGGGTGAGCACCCCGACGGCGGCGAGGGCGGTGAGCAGCAGCGCCGTCCCGAGGGCGATCGGGCCCCACTTCAGCCGCCAGGCCCGGTCCCGCCAGCCGAGGGCGGCCAGGAACAGGGCGAGGGCCACGGCCTGGACGGCCCAGGGGAACCAGCCGCCGAGCAGGGAGACGTTCATCTGGCGGAGGCTAGGGGTGCCGGATGAGAAGTCGATGAGAGGCCGGCAGGTCGCTGGAAGAAGGCTGGGAGGCGGACAGGGGCCACGAACAGGGGTCTGACGGGCGCTGCGGTGATCACTCCCCGAGAGCACCGACCGTGTTGCCGGGGCCGTCCAGCCACACCGTGTTCGTCTCCGGGGTCACCGTGAGCCCGTAACGGTCCAGCCCGGGGCGCCCGTTGGACAGCCACGTCGAGGCGGCGGCCTCGACCTCGGACCAGAGGGCCCGAGGCCCGCCCTGGAAAGCAAGCGCGGTGCCGTCGCTCCGACTCTCCAGCACCGCCCATGAACCGTCGGGGTGGAGGAACCACCGGCCTGCGACACCGTCGGCCGCCAGGCGCAGCCGGGTCGTGCCGGGCATGGCGAGTTGGGCGCTCCAAAGGAACGCCGGGTCGTCCAGGGTGCCGGGGCGGATGGCCGTGTCGAGGCCGGCGGCGTTGGCGCGGGATCGGAGGGCGGCGCGCATGAGGGGGCCGATCACGGGCCGCCGGGTCTCGCGAGAGAGCATGAACGAGACGTCGGAGTTGATGAACCGGCCCTCTGCTGCACCGTCGCCGACGTGCAGCTTCACGTAGCCGTAGGCGTCGAGGCTGCCGACCAGAGACACCACGATGACCGCGTCGGGGAGCGCCTGGGCCAGCCACTCGGACGGGACTCGGTTGGGCGAGTATGTGGCGATGATCCGCTCGTACGGTCCGCTGCCCGGGCTGCCCTTGGCGCCGTCGCCGACGACCAGGTGGGGGTGGTAGCCGATGGCGGCGAGCCGTTCGCCGTCGACGGCGGACAGCCTGGCGTCGTGCTCCACGCTGGTCACGTACCGGTCGCCGAGCCTGGCGCACAGCAGCGCGGTGGAGTACCCGGTGCCGGTTCCGACTTCGAGCACGTTCACGCCGTCCGGGACGTCGAGGTCTTCGAGCATCCGCACCACGACGCCGGGCAGCGTCGAGGAGCTGGTGGGCGTCCCGGCGACGGGTTCGCCGTTCGGCCGGGTGGTGCCGTGGTCGAGCTGGGTGACCCACGTCGTGTTCTCGTAGGCCAGCCGCAGCCACTTCTGCGTGTCGGAGTCCCGGTCGACGGCGGTGTACCGCGTGATGCCGTCCGGGCCGTCCATGGTGGTGTAGAACGTCGGCAGGAAGACGTGGCGGGGCACCGCCAACACCGCGTCCCGCCACTGCGGGGTGCGCAGTGAGCCGTTGCGCTCCAGTTCCTCCACCAGGGCGACACACAGCCCGTGTGCCCTTTCCTCGACCCCGTCCAGGGTGTCACTCACCTGTGGTGCCCTTCTCCAGAAGATCCGCGATGGCGCGCGAGACGGGCACGCCGGTCCTGTGCTCGATCCACGACCACTGGCCGTTGGGGTTCACTTCGAGGAAACGCCAGTCCCCGGCCGGCGTCACGATGAAGTCGAAGGCCCCGAAGACGAGTCCGAATTCGCGCATGAACGCGGACACGCGCTCGCGCACCGGGGCGGGGATGGTCGTCGGCTTGTACGTGAGGCTCTTGTAGTCGGTGCGCCAGTCGATCCGGGCGGCCTCCGACCCGGCGTGGATCTCCACGGGAAAGAAGCGGTTGCCGACCACGGTCAGCCGGACTTCGTGGGCCTTGTCGATCCACTCCTGGAAGAGGTGGGCGCACAGGCGCACCGAGTCGTCCAGATCCGTGGGGTCGACGATGACCGTGTCCACGGGCGCACCGAGGCTCTTGGTGATGATCGGGGTGCCGAGGCCGGCGGCGAACTTCCGGCCGGCCTCGGGGTCGTTGGTGATGATGCTGCGCGGGGGCTTCAGTCCCAGGCGCCGGGCGACGGCGAGTTGCCACGGCTTGTGGTTGGCGTCCAAGTCCCGCGCGGGGTGGTTGATCCACAGGCAGGGAAGGGAAACGGCGACGCCGACGAAGCCGGCCCGGGACTGGGCGGCGGCAAACCGCCGCCCAGCCTCGGACATGCCGCCAGGCAGTCGGAACTCCTCGGGTCTGCGGAAGTACACCGACCGGACACGGGACAGGTCGAGCGTGCGGTGCCCGTTGTCGAGCACGCCGGCCCACCTGTCCTCCAGCGTCGCGGTCAGGGTGAGTTCGGTGGGGAACTCGGCGGTGTCGCATCGGAACACCGGGATGCCCCGGCCGTTCAGGTGCTCGACCACCAGATCCGCAGTCGAGTCGAGCCGGCTCGTGAGAACCAGCACCGCCTCGCCGTCGGGTTCGGTCACCTTGGCTCTCCTAGTAGAAGTCGGTGCCTTCGTCGTTCTTGCTGTCGGAGTTGGTGTTGCTGCTGGTCTCGCCGCGGGCGGTGTGCGCCCAGGGGTTGCCGTCGGAGGTGACGGCGATCTGCAACTCCTGGTCGTACGTGACGCCGGTGGCATCGGCCGGATCGCTGGTCTGACGCGCGGCGTAGCGCATGGCGAACGGCTGCCGTTCCGCGGAGGTGGTGGTCACGGTGTTCTCCTCTCGTGCTCGATTTCGACGGCGCTGCCCGCGCCGGGTGGCATCAACGACGCTACGGAGCAACAACTGCTTGCCCAAAGGCAGTTGCGGAAAATTGCGGAGATTCACTCCAAGGCGTCAATCGTTGCCTCAATGGCGGCGCGCGCCTCTCGGCCGTAGACGGCGAAGCCTTGCAGCTCGGCGAACGTCCGGACGTACTCGCGGACTTCAGGAGGACTGGTGATCCGGACGCGGGCGCTGACCAGCTCGACCTCGACCTGGACGTCATCGAGGACATGGAATGTCTCCACCGGCCACAGGGTGCGCTGTGCGGTGAACGGGATGATGCCCAGACTGACGCGTGGCAGCGACATGACCGAGAGCAGATGGGCGAGCTGGCTCGCCATCACGGACGGTTCGGAGATGCGGTAACGCAGAACGGATTCCTCGACCAGGCACACGATGCGGTGGTTGCCTTCGTACATCGGCCGGGTGCTCCGCATTCGCTGGGCGACGGCCTGTTCGAGGTCGTCCGGCGAACTTGCCTCGCTCGCAAAGCGGGAGAGGATCACGGCGGCGTAGCCGGGGGTCTGGAGCATGCCGGGGACGACATCGGAGGAGTAGAAACGCAGGAGACGCGATTCCGAGTAGGACCGGGTATAGCTCTCTTGGAGCTGCCGGAGCCCGGCATGCCGGAGACGCTTCCACTCCATGTACATCGACGCGACCGACCGGGAGGCGGCGATCAATTCGGGAATCAGGTTCTCCGACCCACAGGCGGTGCACCAGGCCAGGATGTCGCTGTCGGACGGGGTGGATTCGGCCTTCTGAATCCG
Source organism: Kitasatospora sp. NPDC057940 (assembly GCF_042887425.1). NCBI lineage: Bacteria > Bacillati > Actinomycetota > Actinomycetes > Kitasatosporales > Streptomycetaceae > Kitasatospora > Kitasatospora sp. NPDC057940. The sequence continues at coordinate 227,962 of NZ_JBHVPH010000004.1, read as the reverse complement.
GGTGGTCTTCGCCGGGTGCCAGCCGCACCGGGCAGACAGCTCACGCCCGGTGAGTCCCGCGTCCTTGCGCAGGTGCAGGAGTCGATCAGCGAGCGCCTGTCGGGCTGCTTGCGCGGCGGAGAGCGGCGACGTGGCCATGAGCTGCCTGCCGGATGATCCTGAGGGGTCAGACGGTGTACTGGTCGTGGGGCAGGGCGCGTTCCCACACCGCCTCGAACGCGTTGGACACCAACTTCACCACGGCCGGGTCCTCGGTGTACTCGTGGCCGGCCCAGTCACCGTCACCGGTGAACCAGTGGAACAGCACCAGGTGGTCATCGATCAGCCAAAGGTCGTTTCCCGGCAGCGGGATGTCGGAAGCGAGTCGCCGGGGCAGCCACCGCACCTGCTCGCCGGCCGCGATGTTCACTGGGGTCAGCGCGTGCTCCCACCGGATGTAGTCGGTCACCGGCTCGGAGACGATCCTCGCCCGGCGCATCACCACGCCACGGCCGACGGTCTCCCGTACGAGCGGTACCCAGCCGGCCCAGCCTTCGGAATCCGGATCCAGATCGGCGCCGCCGGAGCGCTTGAACTCCGCGAACTCCTCGGCCTCGTCGGAGACGCCGTAGACGTCACGCATCTCCAGATGGACGGCCGTCTGCTGCGCTCCCTTCAAGAGGGAGGAAAAGTCCGGCACGTTCTGCGTCATCGCATGCCTTTCGCAGGATGGGGATCATCCGCATGGGGATGCGGATGACGGCTTCATGGTCAGGGATGCCCCGCTCGTGGCCGGGGACCCACTCGGTCCCGCAGATCCGGGCTTCGAGCACCGCGCTCGCCTTCCATCCCTGGATGACGATCTCGTGCGCCTCGTCCTCGATCCACACGGTCGGCGAGCCCCCCCGACTTGGTGTCAGGGTCGATCCCAGCGAAATCCAGCGCCATCGTGCATCTCCTGCGTCCAGCCCGCTGTGGGTAGTTGCGGTTCACACCGTGGCGCCGGAACAGAGGTGCGTCAAGGGGCGCGAGGTCGCACAGGAGGCGGCGCACATCGGGCCATGCGGGCGGCCCCGCGTGGCTCGGCGGGGCCGCCCGCCTGTAGGTGTTTCAGGGAGCGGTCGGGGAAGTCGTCGGTTTGGACGGCGGCGATGAAGGCCTGCCAGGCCTCGGGACTGAAGCCGAGGGCCGGGCCGTGCGGGTCCTTGCTGTCGCGGACCGGGACGATGCCGGTGATGCTGGCTGCTACTTCGACGCAGTTGTCGTTCGGGTTGCTGGCGCTTGCCTTCTTCCACTGCACAGGGAGTGCGGAGGCGACAGGGAAGTGGGTCACTTGAGCGTGTCTCTCTTCTGTGTGATGAGGTTGAGCGATTGGTCCAGAGACAAGGCGGCTGCCATGATTTCGTCGAACGCCGCTCGATAGACATCGACTTGGTCCGGGTCCTCAACCCAGTCGCTGCTGAGCATTCCGCTGAGCAGAACCAGGTCGAGATCGCGTTGCCGAAACTCCAGGAGTGCGAACGGCCCGGTCATGCCGGGATGTGGCGGAGCCGTGGCCGGCATGACCTGAATCCTGATGTTGGGGAGCCGGCTGAACTGCAGCAGCTTGTCCAGTTGGTCAGCCATCACGCCTGGGGCGGCACTCATGGTCAGGGCCGACTCGTGGATCACGGCCCATAGCTTCAGCGGGTTCTCGGATCGAGTCAGGACGGACTGCCTGTTGATCCGGACTTCGACTCGCTCTTCGACGCTGGGCTTCTCCATGACGCCGCTGGAGATGATGGCGTGAGCGTACTGACGCGTCTGGAGCAGGCCAGGGATGTAGGCAGACTCGTACGACTTGTTGCCCACGGCAGTCTCTTCGAGGCGGATCAGATCGGTGTAGAGCGGGTTCAACTGCTCGTAGCCCGCGATCCAGCCGGGACGCCGCTTGTCTCGAAGGATCTCGACGAGGACCTCTTTGAGCTCCTCGTCGCACTCGTAGAAGTCGAGCAGCGCGCGGACGACGTCCGGCTTGAGCTGGACGCGGGCGTTCTCGTATCTGCTGAGCTTCACCAGGTTGACGCCGTCGACCTGAGCCGCCACCTCTTCGGCCGACAGGTTCTTGAGCTCGCGAAGTCGCCTGAGCTCGGCTGCGATGCGCCGGTATCGCACGGCTGGTACTGCGACCGCCATCTATGCGACCCCTTCAAAGCTTCCAAGAGCCAGTGTGCATGGCGTATGTGATGCTTCGCCACCATCCGTGGGGAGTCTAAGGGCGCCACCTTGCCACTCGAAGTGAAAGTTTTCATATTTGCTCGACTTGCCTTGCGCTTCTTATGTGGCGTGCATCGTGCTTTGCGCGACGCGCGCCAGTGACCGCGCGCCGCTCCTTCGCCCTGCGTCCGCCGAAGACGAGTCCGGGCGGGGCCTCCTCCTCGTCAAGCTCCTGTCCGAGCGTTGGGGTTGCTGCCCGCGCGTGCCCATCGGCAAGATCGTGTGGTCGGAGATCGGTTCCGCTGCGGCCTCCTCCGCCCCCGTGGAGCGTGTGGCGTGAACGAGGACCGCCTGGTCGCCGCCGAGATCGCCGGCGGTCTGATGCCGCCGACGATCTACGTCCTCCCCCCCAAGGCCCTCGACGCCCTCTGGCGTTCCCTCCAGTTCCAGCCCGTGAGCCGTCCCCAGTGGCTCTGGTTCGAGCGCTACCTCACCGGCCCGTCCGTCGACCGCTTCGTCGCCGGCTACCTCACCAGTGCGGGCCCGCTCGACCTCCCTGTCGTTCTCCCCGATTTCCTCCACCGCCTGCGTCTCGGCTGGACGCCCCCGGAGGCGAATGGTGAGCCGTCGCGCGACGGGCCGGCCCTGCCGCTTCTCCCGGCATGGCGCGTGCTAGTTTGAACGTGTTCAAATAGATGGCCGCAAGGGGGAGCCGTGGCCGCGGTGCCGAGGAGTGCGAGGGTGCTGGCGGGGCTGGCGGCCGCGGTGTGTCTGCTCCCGCTGGTGCTCGCGGTGGTGGCGTTCGGCCTGGGCGGCTCGTTCTCGTTCCTGCACGTGATCGCGCTGGTCAGCGCCGTGGCCGCCGTCGTGCCGGTGTGCTACCGGGAGCGCGACCCGTTCCGGACCGCCTGTGCGGCGGCGGGCGCGGTGGTGGCGGTTGCCTCGGTGCCGCTGCTGTTCGTGGGCATCTGGTTCGTGATCGGGTTCGGCGCGTGGCTCATGCTGGCGGCCTTCCTGTTCCTGCCGGTCGCCGCGATCCCCGCTCTGGTGGCGGCGTTCCAGCGCGCCCGCGGCCCCGAGTACGGCCAGACGGCGGCCGTCCTCGGGTGGGCCGTGGGGGTGCTGTCGCTGCTCGGCTGGTCGCTGGTCGCTGGTCGCTGGTCGCGCTCTCCGCGGTGATGGGGCGCTGAACTCCCGGACGGCCCGCCGCCGTCAGCCGGCGAACCGCTCGCGAAGCGCCGCCAGGCCGGCCGTGAACACCCCGTGGAGGCGGTCGGCGGTGGCCTTGCGGTGCTCGGACTCTACGTCGTACGTGGCGCTCCACTCCACGAAGCTGGCGTCGAGCGCGGTGACCGGGGTGACCCGCAGCGTCGCCCGGTAGCCGTACAGCTCGAACGTCCCCTCGGGGAAGCTGTAGGTGTAGCTGCGGGCCTCCTCGTCGTAGGCGAGCAGCGTCTCGTACAGCGCCGCGCCGTCGATCTCGAACACCCGGACCGACCCGATCGCGTTGCCCGTCAGCTCGTTGCCGAGGCTGCTGGCCGGCAGCCCCGGGTGCCAGCCGCCGAGGTCGTGGAAGTCCCCCAGAAGCTCCCACACCCGCTCGGCCGGAGCCTCCACGACCGTGCTGACCTTGATACCCGCCATCGTCGTCGCCTTTCGCCAACCTTCGTACGGACGGGCACCATCCTCGGGCCGGCGCGCGGAGGACGCCAGAGCACCTGGCGGGACGGATCCCGTGTCGGTGCCGCTTCGGATCGTCAGGTGTGAAGAACGGAAAGGACATTGATCATCCCACGGGCTAGGATCGCGGCCCATGGATGCGAGCACCCGAACCGACCTGATCGCCGTCCCGCCCGGCCGCGTCACGCTGTCGGACCGCCGTACGCAGCGGAGCTGGACCGTCGAGCTCGCCCCCTACGAGCTGGCGCCCTGTCCGGTCACCCGCGAGCAGTACGGCGCCGGGGCCGGCGACCGGCTCCCCGCCGACAGCGTCTCCTGGTACGACGCCGTCCGCTACTGCAACGACCTGTCCCGGCGGGACGGACTCGCGCTGGCCTACCGGCTCGACGGAGAGTCCGCCACCTGGGACCGCGCCGCCGACGGCTACCGGCTGCCCACCGAGGCCGAGTGGGAGCACGCCTGCCGCGCCGGGACGGACGGCCCCCGCTACGGGCCGCTCGACGAGATCGCGTGGCACCGCGGCAACTCGGACGAGCGCCCGCACCCGGTGGGCGGCCTGCGCCCCAACGGCTTCGGCCTGTACGACCTGCTCGGCAACGTGTGGGAGTGGTGCTGGGACGTGTACGACGCCGAGGTGTACGGCGGCTACCGCGTGCTGCGCGGCGGCGGCTGGTTCGACGAGCACTGGAGCTGCCGCGCCTCCGTCCGCCGCCGCAGCCACCCCACCCTGCGGATCGACGACGTCGGCTTCCGGCTCGCCCGGACGATCACCGGCTGAAGGCGCGCCCCCGGGGAACCCTGGCCAGGTCACGGACCGTTGGGCCCTGCATGAACGATGCACCGGTGTCCCTCAGACCGATCGGCGAAGCCGACCTCGGCCACTTCGAAGCGCTGCTCCTCGACCCCGAGGCGGTGGGCCCGTTCCAGTGGTTCGGGTGGCGCGACCCCGGGCGGCACCGGCGCCAATGGGCGGAGAACGGCCTGCTGGCGCCCGAGCAGTCGGTGCTGGCCATCCGCTGCGGGGACGACTTCGCGGGCTTCGTCGGCTGGCGGCGGGTGGAATCCATGAGCGACTGCCACTACTGGAACCTCGGCATCCTGCTCCGCCCGGAGTGGCGCGGCCGCGGCATCGGCACCGAGGCCCAACGCCTCCTGGCGGACTACCTGTTCGCGCACTCGCCGGTGATGAGGCTGGAGGCCGACACGGAGACGACCAACTACGCCGAGCAGCGCGCGCTGGAGAAGTGCGGCTTCGTCCGCGAGGGCGTGCGGCGCAGTGCCACCTTCCGGGACGGCGAATGGCGCGACGGTGTCCGCTACAGCCTGCTGCGCACCGACCCCCGGCCCTGGACCGCTTCCTGAGGCGTAGCTAGGCGACCCCGAACCACTCCTCCGCGAGGGCGTCCAGCGTCCGCGCGGAGGGCTTCAACTCCTCCAGGTACCACGGCAGATGGCTGTAAACGTGGAGCAGCGTGTACGCCATCAGCAGGCGCGGCTCGAAGCCGCGCCCGTACCCCGCGAGGAGGCGGCCGAGCAGACGGCGGTCGGCGCGGGTGGTGAACAGGCCGACGGCGACGAGGTCGTAGGCCGGGTCGCCGACCATGGCGGGTTCGACGTCGAACAGGCCGGTCAGGCGCCAGCCGTCGGCCGGGTCGACGAGCAGGTGCTCACGCATGAACTCGGTGTGCAGCAGGGCGCGTTGCGGCATTCGGGGCAGCGGCGCGGCGGCCAGGAAGTCCGGGATCTGCTCCAGCCAGGCCCCGGACAGGCCGCGTTCGCGCTGGCGGGCCACCGCCCCGGCCCGCTGCCGGTCCAGGAAGGCGCCCCAGTCGCCGGGGCCGAGGGTGTCGGCGAGCGGCCCGGGGTCGAGGGCGTGCAGGGCGGCCAGGGCCCGGCCGCAGTCGTGGGCGATCCGCTCCCGGTCGGCCTGCGGGATCCGCGGCCAGGCGGGGGCCAGGCCCTCGCCGGACAGCCGTGACATCAGCACGTAGCGCCAGCCGTTGACGTGGGCGCCGGCGGCCCGTACCTCGGGGGTGGGGATCGGCAGGGCGCCCTGGAGGCGGGTGAGGACGCGCTCCTCGGTGACGCCGCCCTCGGCGCCGAAGGCGGGGAACAGTTTGAGGACGTGCGCGTCGCCCACCGCGTAGACCGGGACGGAGCCTTCCGCGAAGCGCTCCAACGGGAGCCCGGCGAGGCCGAGTTCGGCGCAGAGCGCCTCGGCTCCGGGGCGCATCACCGCCTCGTCGCGCACGATCGCGTCCCACTGCTCTTCCGTCTCCACCACCGGCAGCATGGGCGCACGGTAGGCGGACCGGCGCCGCTGCGGCAAAGGCTTTTCGGCGGGTTCGGCGGTCCAGCGGTTCAGCGGTTCAGTGGGGCCCGCAGACGTCGGTGGCGGCGGGGGAGAGGGGCTCCGGGCCGCCGGCCGGGTCGCGGGTGAGGAGGTAGCGGGCGCCGGGCCCGGTGTCGGCGGCGCGGTCGGCGGCGTTGTAGAGGGAGCAGCGGGAGAGGGAGAGGCAGCCGCAGCCGATGCAGCCGGTCAGCTTGGCCTTGAGGCGCTGGAGCTCGGCGATCTGCTCGTCGATGCGGCTCTGCCAGGATTCCGCGACCCGGTCCCACTCGGCGCCGCTGGGGGCGGGGCGCTCGGGGAGCCGGTCGAGGGCGACGCGGGCCTCGTCGAGGGAGAGGCCGACGCGCTGGGCGGCGCGGACGAAGGCGATCCGGCGCAGCGTGCCGCGGGGGTAGCGGCGCTGGCCGCCGGCGGTGCGGGTGGCGTGGATGAGGCCGAGGCTCTCGTAGTAGCGCAGGGCGGAGGCGGCGAGGCCGCTGCGGCGGCCGAGCTGGCCGATGGTGAGCAGGTCGTCGCGGTGCGGGCCGGGTGCTCGGCCGTGGTCCGGGGTCGCGGTCATGGGCACCCACTCTAGCCGCTTGACCTCAAGTCGACTTTAAGTTGCACCATCGTGGTCATGACGACGAACGCAACCGCGGACCGCGCGGAAACCGCCCGTTTCGAGGACCTGTCGGCGCTGATGGGCCTGATGACCGGCGACGAGAAGCACGGCCCGGCCGCCACCTCCACCCTGGACGCGCTCTGGGTGCTGTACGACCGGGTCCTGCGGGTGAGCCCGGACCGGGCCGAGGCGCAGGACCGGGACCGCTTCCTGCTCTCCAAGGGCCACGGCCCGATGGCGTACTACGCGGTGCTCGCGGCCAAGGGCTTCATCGACCCCGGGGTGCTGCCGAGCTTCGGCGGCTACGACTCTCCGCTCGGCCATCACCCGGACCGGATGCTCGTCCCCGGGGTGGAGATCGCCTCCGGCTCGCTCGGGCACGGCCTGCCGCTGGGCGTCGGCACGGCGCTCGGGCTGCGGGCGCAGGGCCTGACCGACCCGGCGGTGTGGGTGCTGGTCGGCGACGCCGAGTTCGACGAGGGCTCCAACCACGAGGCGGTGGCCTTCGCCGGTGCGTACGGGCTGGAGCGGCTGCACGTGGTGGTGATCGACAACTCCTCGGCCACGCACGGCTGGAACGGCGGGATCGCGGCCCGGTTCGCGGCCGAGGGCTGGTCCGCCGTGACGGTGGACGGCCGCGACCACGAGGCGCTGTACCGCGCCTACACCGCCGAGCACCCGGGCCGCCCGCACGTGGTGGTCGCCCGGGTCGAGCCCAAGGACTCCTGAGCCCGAGGACTCCTGAGCCCGAGGACTCCTGAGCCCGAGGACTCCTGAGCCCGAGGACTCCTGAGCCCGAGGACTCCCGGCCCAAGGACTCCTGAGCCGGAAAACCCCCACGCAGGCACCAATCAGCACGCAATCGCCGACCAGCACGAACCGAAAGGCACTTCACCGATGGACACCATGCGCGAGCGCTTCATCGACGTCACCAGCCGCCTGCTGGACGAGGACCCCCGGCTGGCCGTGGTGCTCGCCGACATCAGTGCGGCCGCCTTCGCCCCGGCCCAGCAGCGCCACCCGGACCGGGTGGTCAACGTCGGCATCCGCGAGCAACTGCTGATCGGCGCGGCCGGCGGCCTGGCGCTGGCCGGGATGCGCCCGATCGCCCACACCTTCGCCAGCTTCATCGTCGAACGGCCCTTCGAGCAGGTCAAGTTGGACCTTGTCCACCAGGGCGTCGGCGCCGTCCTGGTGAGCGCGGCCGGCTCCTACGACTGGCCGGCCGGCGGCCGCACCCACATGTCCCCGGGCGACGTCGCCCTGCTGGACACCCTGCCGGACTGGACGGTCCACGTGCCGGGCCACCCGGACGAGGCCGAGCAACTGCTGCGCCACGCCGTCGCGGACGGCGACCGCAACGTCTACGTCCGCCTCTCCGAGCACCGGAACGCGCAGGCCCTGCCGGTCGAGCCGGGCCGGTTCACCACCGTGCGGCAGGGCTCGCGCGGCGTGGTCCTCGCGGTCGGGCCGATGCTGGACGCGGTGCTCGCGGCCACCGAGGGCCTGGACACCAGCGTGCTGTACGCGGCGACGGTGCGCCCCTTCGACGCGGCCGGGCTGCGGGCGGCGCTGGGGGAGCGGGCGGACGTGGTGCTGGTGGAGCCGTACCTGGCGGGCACCTCGGCGAACGAGGCGCACGCCGCGCTGGCCGACCGCCCGCACCGGGTGCTGGGCCTGGGCGTGCCGCGCGAGGAGCACCGGCACTACGGATCGATCCCGGAGCACCTGACCGCCTACGGCTTGGACGCGGCCTCGCTGCGGGAGCGGATCGCCACCTTCCTCTGGTGACGCCCGTGGTGGGTCAGGGCGCGACGACCGCCACCGCGACGACCGCCACCGCGTCCGCCCCCAGCCGTACCGCCGTCCCGTCCAGCGCCGCCGCCCCGAAGGCCACGACCAGTTCGCGCCCGGTCCCGTCCAGCGGCAGAGCGGCCTCGGCGGGGCCGAGGTTGACGGCGATCCGGTACGGCCCGCGGTGCACCACCAGCCAGCGCGCCGCCTCGTCGTACGCCACCCGCACCGCGCCGAGGTCGGGGTCGGACAGCTCCGGCCGGTCGCGGCGCAGCCGGATCAACGTCCGGTGCCAGGCGAGGAGTTCGGCGTGCGGGGCGCGCCGGGGCTCGGTCCAGTCGAGGACGGAGCGCAGGACGGTGGCCGGCTCCTGCGGGTCGGGGACGGACTCGGCGGCCCAGCCGTGGTCGGTGAACTCCCGCCGCCGGCCCTGCCGGACGGCCTCGGCGAGCTGCGGGTCGGTGTGGTCGGTGAAGTACTGCCAGGGGGTGGCCGCGCCCCACTCCTCGCCCATGAACAGCATCGGGGTGAACGGCGAGGTGAGCACCAGCGCGGCGCCGCAGGCGAGCCGGCCGGCGGTGAGGCAGGTGGAGATGCGGTCCCCGAGGGCCCGGTTGCCGATCTGGTCGTGGGTCTGGAGGTAGCCGAGCAGCCGGTGCCCGCCGTCCGGGGGGAAGGGGCGGCCGTGGCCGCGGCCGCGGAAGCCGGACCAGGTGCCGTCGTGGAAGAAGCCGCGGGTGAGCGTCTTGCCGAGGGCGGCGAGCGGGCGGCGGGCGAAGTCGCCGTAGTAGCCCTGGGATTCGCCGGTGAGCGCGCAGTGCAGGGCGTGGTGGAAGTCGTCGCTCCACTGCGCGGTGAGGCCCTGGCCTCCGGCCGCGCGGGGGGCGGTGGTGTGCGGGGTGTTGAGGTCGGATTCGGCGATCAGGAACAGCGGGCGGTTGGTCGCGACGGCCAACTTCTCGACCTCGTGGGACAGTTCCTCCAGGAAGTGGACGGCCCGGTCGTCCGCGAGGGCGTGTACGGCGTCCAGCCGCAGGCCGTCGATCCGGTAGTCGCGCAGCCAGCCGAGCGCGCTGCCGATCAGGTAGCGGCGCACCTCGTCGGAGCCGGGGGCGTCCAGGTTGACCGCCGCCCCCCACGGCGTGTGGTGCCGGTCGGTGAAGTACGGGCCGTACGCGGGAAGGTGGTTGCCGGAGGGGCCGAGGTGGTTGTGGACGACGTCCAGCACCACGCCGAGGCCCTTGCGGTGGGCGGCGTCGACGAAGCGCTTCAGCCCCTCGGGCCCGCCGTACGGCTCGTGCACGGCCCACGGTGAGACCCCGTCGTAGCCCCAGCCGTGCCGGCCGGGGAACGGGCAGACCGGCATCAGTTCGACGAAGTCGACGCCCAACTCGACGAGGTGGTCGAGGTGTTCGGCGGCGGCGTCGAAGGTGCCGCGGGGGGTGAAGGTGCCGATGTGCAGCTCGTACAGCACGGCGCCGGGCAGCGCGCGGCCGCGCCAGCCGGTCCGCGACCAGCGGAACGCGGCGTGGTCGACCGGGCGGCTGGGGCCGTCGGGGCCGTGCGGCTGCCAGGGGGAGCGGGGGTCGGGCAGCGGCGGCCCGCCGTCGAGGCGGAAGGCGTAGTCGCCGGCCGGAGCGCCGCCGGTCCACCAGCCCGGGCGCTGCGGGCACCGGGCCAGCGGATGGGCGGAGCCGTCGACCTCGACCTCGACCCGGTCGGTGGCCAGGGGCGCCCACACCTCGTAGGTCCGCACGCTCAGCTCCTCCTCGTCAGCAGTGCCACCGGCCGGTCCGCCAGCAGCCGCGCGACGGGCACCGGGCCCGCCGGGTGGGTCCGCAGCGTCAGCAGGTCCGTCCAGGGCCCGCCCTCCGGCAGCTCCAGGACGGTGCCGCGCCAGCCGCCGGCGCGTTCCAGCCCGTACGGGAGCCGGGTGACGGCGGTGACCACGTCGGCGCCGCGGGCGAAGGCCAGCAGGTGGTCGGCGGCGGGGCCGGCGGCGGCCAGCGGCCGGTAGGGCCCGAGCGGGCGGTCGCGCCGCAGGTGCAGCGCCGCCCTGGTGAGGTGCAGCTTCTCGCGGGCGAGGTCGCCGGGGCGCGGGGCGGCCGCGTCGGTGAGCCGGACGGCGAGCGCGCCGAGGTCCACCACGCCCCGGTTGTCCGGGTCGACGAGGGTGTACAGCGGCTCCTCGCTGCCCTGGTAGAGGTCGGGCACGCCCGGGACGGTGAGGTGCAGCAGCGCGGCGGCGAGGGTGTTGGCGCGGGCGTAGGGGGCGAGGGCGTGCACCAGGCCCTCGATCCGGGGCAGCAGTCCGGGGTTGGTGTGGACGGCGCGGGCGCGCACAGTGAGCGCCTGCTCGAAGCGGGCGTCGGGGGTGGTCCAGGAGGTGTGCAGCTTGGCCTCGCGGGCGGCCTTGAGGAGGGCGGCGACGAGCCGGTCGGGGTCGATCGGCCAGGCGGCGACGAGGGTGTGCCAGAGCAGCCAGTCGCCGTCGCGGGCACCTGGGTCGCTTTCGTCGTCGTGATCGCCGTGGGGGCCGGGCCCGGCGGCGGTGGACCAGGCGGCGGCCTCGGCGGCCCAGGCCTCGGGCTGCTCGGCGAGGACGGCGAGCCGGGCGCGGGCGTCGGCGCTGCGCTTGGTGTCGTGGGTGGACAGCACGGTCATGCTGTGCGGCCAGGCGCGTTCCAGGTAGCGGCACCAGTCGTGGAACCGGGCCGGGGGCAGCCCCGGCCGGCCGGGCTCGCCGCCGACCTCGTTGAGGCCGGGCAGCGCGTTCCACCGGTAGAAGGCGGTGTCCTCGACGCCCTTGGCGGCGACGGCGGCGGCGGTCTGCGCGAAGCGCTCGCAGAACTCGTCCTTGTCCGGTCCGCTCCCCAGCTTCCCGAGGGCCAGGGCGGCGACCAGCCGGTCCGTCGGGTCGCCCGAGCCGCCCAGCGCCGCGCGCAGCTGCTCGGCGGAGGCCGGCGGTACCGGCTCCCCGGGCCGGGCGTACGGCCGGTACGCCGGGTAGCCGGTGAACAGCCGCCGCAGCGCCGCGCGCAGCTGCCAGGGCGCGTGGTCGGCGTGCGCGGGCTCGGCGGCGCCGATCCGCAGCGCGATCCGCACCAGCCGGTCGACCTCGGCGGCCAGCTCGCCGTGCGGCGCGGTCATGTCGGCCCGCCCGCGCCGGGCGGCGGCGACCGCCGGGTGGGGGTCGGCGCAGGGTTCGCCGTCCGGCGCGGAGCCGGTCAGGAACGCCGCGTACGCCCCGGCCAGCCGGCAGGCGCCCGCGTGGTCGGTGAGCACGCCGTCGATGCGGCGCAGCGCGTCGTAGCCGGTCGTCCCGGCGACCGGCCAGTCCGCGGGCAGCCGCTCGTCGCCGGTGAGGATCTTCTCGACGACGGTGTACGCGCCGCCGGTGGCGCCGGCGAGGCGGCGCAGGTAGCCGCGCGGGTCGGCGAGCCCGTCGGGGTGGTCGATCCGGAAGCCGTCGACGACGCCGTCGGCGTGCAGCCGCAGCAGGGTGGCGTGGGTGGCGGCGAACACCTCGGGCTCCTCGACCCGGACGGCGATCAGCTCGTTGACGGTGAAGAAGCGCCGGTAGTTCAGTTCGGTGCGGGCCAGCCGCCACCAGGCGAGCCGGTACCACTGGCGGGCGAGCAGCTCGGCCGGCGGCAGCCCCGAGGTGCCGGGCCGCAGCGGCAGCTCGTGGTCGTGGTAGCGCAGCACCTCGCCGTCCACCACCAGCTGGTCCAGCACGGCGCCGAGCCGGTCGCCGAGCAGCGGCAGCAGCACCCGGCCGCGCGCCGGGGCGTCGACGGGGCCGGGCTGGGCCGCCCAGTCGATGTCGAACCAGCGCGCGTACGGCGAGTCGGGGCCGTCGCGCAGCACCTGCCACAACGGCTGGTTGAGCCGCTCGGGGACGGGCACCGCCATGTGGTTGGGCACCACGTCGACGAGCAGCCGCAGGCCGTGCCGGTGGGCGGCGTCGGCCAGCGCGCGCAGGGCGCCCTCGCCGCCGAGCTGCTCGCTGACCCGGCCGTGGTCGACGGTGTCGTAGCCGTGGGTGGAGCCGGGGGCGGCCTCCAGCAGCGGGGACAGGTGCAGGTGGGAGACGCCGAGGGCGGCGAGGTAGGGGACGGCGGCGGCGGCGTCGTGGAGGGTGAAGCCGGGTTGCAGCTGGAGGCGGTAGCTGGCCGTGGGGGCCGTGGCGGTGGCGGTAGGGGTGGCGGATGAGGGGGAGGTGGCGGCCGGGCGGGGCGGTGCGGGCTCGGCGGCGGAGGTCATAGGTCCATGAGTACCCGGGGGAGCCCGCCGCCAAGACCCGCTGCTGGTCCGAACAGGTGAGCGCAGGGTGTCAGGCCGGCCGCTGGAGCACCATCAGCGAGCGGTCGGTGAGCCACAGCGCGTCCCCGGCCTTGACCCGCGCGCCCGCGCCCGGGGCGGGCAGCCGGGGCTGCGCGGTGTCGACCACGACCTGCCACTCCTGCCCGTGGTCGGCGGGCAGGGTGAACTCCAGCGGCTCGAAGTGCGCGTTGAACATCAGCAGGAAGGAGTCGTCGACGATCCGCCCGCCGCGCCGGTCCGGCTCGGAGATGGCGTAGCCGTTGAGGAAGACGGTCAGCGACTTGGCGTAGCTGGCGCCCCAGTTGCGCTTGGTCATCTCCTCCCCGCCGGGGGTGAACCAGGCGATGTCGGTGAGGTCGTCGTAGCCGCCCGAGTCGTGGCCGCCGGACGGGTGGCCGCCCGAGGGGCGACCGCCGGAGAGGTGGCCGCCGGCGGGGCGTCCGCCGGCGGCGAGCGTCCCCGGCCCGGGGCGCCCGGGGACCGGCCGCCCGTGGAAGAAGCGCCGCCGCCGGAACACCGGGTGGTCGCGGCGCAGCCAGATCATCCCCTGGGTGAACTCCAGCAGCCGCGTCTCGGGCCCGTCGCCGTCCGGCCAGTGCACCCAGGTGAGTTCGTTGTCCTGGCAGTAGGCGTTGTTGTTGCCCTGCTGGGTGCGGCCGAGCTCGTCGCCGTGGGAGAGCATCGGCACGCCCTGGGAGAGCATCAGGGTGGCGATGAAGTTGCGCTGCTGGCGGGCTCTGAGCTCCTCGACGGCCGGGTCGGTGCCGGGGCCCTCGACACCGCAGTTCCAGGAGCGGTTGAAGGACTCGCCGTCGCGGTTGTCCTCGCCGTTGGCCTCGTTGTGCTTGTCGTTGTAGGAGACGAGGTCGCGCAGGGTGAAACCGTCGTGGCAGGTCACGAAGTTGATGGAGGCGATGGGGCGGCGGCCGTCGTCCTGGTAGAGGTCGGAGGAGCCGGTGAGCCGGGAGCCGAACTCGGCGAGGGCGGCCGTCTCGCCGCGCCACAGGTCGCGCACGGTGTCCCGGTACATGCCGTTCCACTCGGTCCACAGCGGCGGGAAGTTGCCGACCTGGTAGCCGCCCTCGCCGAGGTCCCAGGGCTCGGCGATCAGCTTGGCCTGGGAGACCACCGGGTCCTGCTGGACGAGGTCGAAGAAGGAGGAGAGCCGGTCGACCTCGTGGAACTGCCGGGCCAGGGTGGCGGCGAGGTCGAAGCGGAAGCCGTCGACGTGCATCTCGGTGACCCAGTAGCGCAGCGAGTCCATGATCAGCTGGAGCACGTGCGGGCTGCGCATCAGCAGGCTGTTGCCGGTGCCGGTGGTGTCCTCGTAGAACCGCTGGTCCTGGGCGAGGCGGTAGTAGGAGACGTTGTCCAGCCCGCGCAGGGACAGCGTCGGCCCGAGGTGGTTGCCCTCGGCGGTGTGGTTGTAGACGACGTCCAGGATCACCTCGATCCCGGCCGCGTGCAGCGCCTTGACCATCGACTTGAACTCCTGCACCTGCTGGCCCCGGTCGCCGCTGGAGGCGTAGGAGGAGTGCGGGGCGAAGAAGCCGATGGTGTTGTAGCCCCAGTAGTTGGTCAGGCCCAGGTCGCGCAGCCGGTGGTCGCGGACGAACTGGTGCACCGGCATCAGCTCGATCGCGGTGACGCCGAGCTTGGCCAGGTGCTCGATCACCGCCGGGTGGGCCAGGCCCGCGTAGGTGCCGCGGATCTCCTCGGGGATGCCGGGGTGCAGCCGGGTGAGGCCCTTGACGTGCGCCTCGTAGATGACGGTGCGGTGGTAGTCGGTGCGCGGCGGGTGGTCGGTGCCCCAGTCGAAGTACGGGTTGATCACGACCGAGTGCATGGTGTGCGGGGCCGAGTCGAGGTCGTTGCGGCGCTCGGGCGCGCCGAAGTGGTAGCCGTAGACGGCCTCGTCCCAGTCGATGTGCCCGCTCATCGCCTTGGCGTACGGGTCCAGCAGCAGTTTGGCGCTGTTGTGGCGCTGGCCGAGGCCGGGGTTGTACGGGCCGTGGACGCGGAAGCCGTAGCGCTGGCCGGGCTGGACGCCGGGGAGGTAGGCGTGCCGGACGAAGGCGTCCGTCTCGCGCAGCTCGACGGCCGTCTCCGAGCCGTCCTCGTCGATCAGGCACAGCTCGATCCGGTCGGCACTCTCGGAGAACACCGCGAAGTTGGTGCCGACCCCGTCGTAGGTGGCGCCGAGGGGGTAGGGCTTACCGGGCCAGACCTGCATGAGTCCTCAACTTCCTTGCACTCAACGGAAACTGACGTGTAGTCCGATAACGTGCCCGGACCCGGACGCTCTCTTCCCGGCCGGGCGGCCGGGCATGTGCGGCGCTCGCGCGCCGTGACGCACGGCACAGTGCGCATACTCCCCGAGCCTTCCCCCGGCGGCCGGGACATGTGCTGCCGGTTCGCCCGAACGGGTGTCCAGTCGGCATTCCTGTGATAAGCGCGGGCCGGTGGCGAGCGGGGCCCGTGATCGGAGGGGCCGGTGGTGATCGGGGCCTGCGACGCGCGGGGCTTGCGGGGGGCGTGGGTCTGTGAAGGGTGGGCCTGGTGGTGGTGCCGGGCCCCGTGGGCCATCCGGCTGCACACCGCTCGCGGCGGGCAGTACCCTTGATCGTCCGGCCGTCCCCGGGCCGGTGGCGCTCCATCAGTCGCGCGGGGGCGGAGCGTAGAGCAGCAAACCAGGTGAGGTGGCGCATGGTGTTCCCCGCCGGCGGCCGCGGCCCGGGGCCCGACGGCCCCGACCGGGGCGGCGCCCGCAGCGAGGCGCCCACGGTCGTCATGCGCCCCACCCTGTCCGGCCGCCCCCTGGTGCCCGCCCAGGGCGGCCCGGTCGAGGTCCCCGCTCTCGCCTGGTCCGCCGCCGAATGGGAGGACGCCTACCAGCGGGTCCGCCTGTCCGGCCGCGCCTACGTCTGGCTCAACCTCGTCGAGCAGCGGCTGCGCTCCCTCGTCGACGAGGTGCTGCACCCCATCTACGCCCCCGCCCACGGCGAGGACTGGGTCACCGCCGCCGCCGGCCCCGCCGGCGAGGAGTGGGCGCACCGGGCCGGCGCCGTCCGCGAGGTCAGCCGCCGCAAGGGCTACCTGCTCGACCCGGCCGACGACGACCCGCTCGTCTTCCTCACCCTGCCCCAGCTGCGCGAGCTGATGGTCCAGCACTGGCCCTGCTTCGAGCCCTACCTGTCCGACCGGCGCGAGATCGAACTCGCCCTGGACGAACTGGAAGTGGCCCGGCACGTGGTCTCCCGCAACCGGGTGCTCACCCAGACCGTCCTCGCCCAGACCGAACGCGCCGCCGCCCGCCTGCTCGCCGTCCTCGACGGCGGCGCCGGCGGCGTGCCCGCCGACGTCGTCGAGTCGCTGGTGGCCGGCCGGTACGCGGACGTCGTCGCCGTGCACGCCGACCGCGTCCGCCTCCAGCGCGACCTGCCCGTCGAGGACCTGCTGGACGGCGCCCGGCGGCTGGACGCGCTCGGCATCGGCCTCGGCATGCTCTGCCAGAACTACACCGGCAAGCGGCTGGTGCGCCTGGCCGGCGACGGCTGCCGGGTCCGTCTGCTCTTCCTCAACCCGGCGAGCAGCGCCGTCCGCCGCCGGGAGCGCGAACTCGGCCTCGGGCGAGGCGAGTTGTCGCGCTCCATCGAGATGAACATCATGCACGTGCGCCGGGTGCGGGCCCGGTTGCGCGACCAGGGCGGCTTCGAGATCCGGGTCTTCGACGAGACCCCGCGCTTCACCGCCTACCTCGTCGAGGGCCCCCGTCCGACCGGCCAGGTCGGCGGCCGCCGCCAGAGCCGCGACCTCGGCGTCATCCAGCCCTACCTGCGCCGCGCCCGGGGCATGGAGTCCCCGGCCCTGGTGCTGCGCGGCGGTGCCGGCCAGCAGCCCGGCGGCAGCGAACAGGGCCTGCTGGAGGTCTACCGCGAGGAGTTCGAGGGCGCCTGGGGCGACTCCCGGCCGGTGTCCTGAACCCGCCCTCCGCTTCTGATCGGCCGTCAATTCCCCTCTCTCCACCCCCGGGTGGAGACCCGGAACTCCATCCCTGCGGCGGCGACACCCCCGGGCCGCGCCGCGCAAGCTGGAGACGGGGTCGCGGCCGCACGAGCGGCGCGACGACGTCGAGGGGAGTGCGCCGTGGTGTACGGAACAGAGCACGGGACAGTAAGCGGGACAGGACGGGGGGCAGGACGGGGGGCAGCGCGCGGAAGGCTGCGCGAAGGGCCCGGGACGGGGCCTGGGGCGGGAACCGCCCCCCGGCGCTGGCCGCTCGCACTGGCCGGCGTGGCGGCAACCCTGCTGGGCCTGCTGCCGGCCGGCCCCGCCGAGGCCCGGGAGGCGGGCGGCTGCCGAACGGCGACCTCCGTCGGCCGCCTCCAGGGGGTGGCCCAGGACGGCCGCTGCGCCTACCTGGGCGTCCCGTACGCGGCGCCGCCCACCGGCGAGCGCCGCTTCCGCCCGCCGCAGCCCGCCGCGCCCTGGCCCGGAACGCTGCGCGCCACCCAGACCCGCCCCGGCTGCCCGCAGGACCTGAGCGCGGGCGGCGGCGGCACCGAGGACTGCCTGTACCTCAACGTGTGGTCGGCGCACGGCGGAGGCGCCCGCAAACCCGTCATGGTCTTCCTGCACGGCGGCGCGGACGAACTCGGCGCCGCCGGCCAGCCCGTCTTCGACGGCGGCCTGCTGGCCGAGCGCGGCGACGCCGTCGTGGTGAACCTGGACTACCGGCTCGGCATCCTGGGCTGGACGGAACTCGGCGCGCTCGACCCGTCCTACGCCGGCTCGGGCAACAACGGGCTGCGCGACGAGACCGCCGCGCTGACCTGGGTGCGCCGGCACATCGGCGCCTTCGGCGGCGACCCGGGCAACGTCACCGTCTTCGGCCAGTCGGCCGGCGCGATCTCGATCAGCGCCCTGCTGGCCGGCGACCACCCCGAGCAGCTCTTCCGGCACGCCATCGTCGAGAGCGGGCCCGGCTACCTGGTGCACACCGCGGCCGCCGCGCGGGCCACCGCCGGAAAGGTCTTCGCCACCGGCGGCATCCACACCGTCGCGGACCTCGACCGGCTGAGCACCCCACAGGTCCTCGAACTCCAGGAACAGGTCCAGCACGGGCTCTCCGGACTGTCCTCCGCGGTCTTCTTCGGCCCGTCCGTCGACGGGGCGCTGGTGCCCGGCCCGGTCGTCGAACGGATCGCCGCCGGCAGCGCCCGCGACGTCGACGTGATGACCGGCACCACCGAGAACGAGACCGACTACTGGGCGCTGTTCGACCCCACGCTGCCGGACCTCCCGCTGAGCGCCTACCGCAACCTGCCCCCCGTGCTCGCCGACCGCAAACAGCAGATGTACGACCGGTACGCTGCCGACCGCCCCGGGGCCACCGAGGGCCGGGTGGTGAACGCGATGCTCACCGACCAGACCGAGCGGATCCCCACCCTGCGCCTGGCCGAGGCCCAGTCCCGCTGGCGGCCCACCTACGTCTACCAGTTCGACTGGCACGTGCCCTACGTCCCCGGCCTGCCCGCCGCCCAGAACCTGGGCGCCATGCACACCCTGGAACTGCCCTTCGTCTTCGGCGGCCTGGACCTCGGCGCGATCCCGCGCGGCGCGCAGACCGTCGCCGCCCAGCGGCCCGAACTCACCCGGCTGTCCGAGCGGATGGCCGACGCCTGGGCCTCCTTCGCCCGCCAGGGGGACCCGGGCTGGCCGTCCTACACCGCCGACGCGCGGGCCACCCGGATCTGGGACCTCAACCCCAGCGTCCAGTACGCCCCGCACGACGACGAACGCGCCCTCTGGGACGACTACTCCTTCCCCGCCCTGGACCTCGGCACCCGCTGAGCCGAACCGCCGTCGGAACAGGGGGCCGGGCCGCCGCCCGACCCCCTCGGCACGCCCCGTCCCGGTGTCCGGCCCCTGAAACCCGCTGGCCAGGGCGGCGCGGCCGCTGCCACACTGCGGGCCGTGAACAGCCTCCCCGCCTGGACCCTGCGCCCCGCCACCGCCGCCGACGTCGAACCCGTCGCCGAACTCAAGGCCGTCGTCCTGCGCGCCGACCTCGAACGCCTCGGCCGCTACGACGACGACCGGGTCCGCCGGCGCCTGCGGGCGGGCTTCTCCAGCCGCCACAGCTCCGTCATCCTCGTCGACGGCGCCTTCGCCGGCTCCGTCACCGTCCGCCCCGCCGAACAGGGCGGCCGCTGGATCGAGCACTTCTACCTCGCCCCCGCCCACCAGGGCCGCGGCCTCGGCACCGCCGTCCTGCGCCACCTCCTCGCCCAGGCCGACGCCGCCGGCGAGCCCGTGCGCCTGGACGTCCTCCAGGGCAGCCCCGCCCGCAGCCTCTACGAACGCCACGGCTTCGTCCTCGACCACGAGGACCCGATCGACGTCTACCTGGTCCGCGAGCCCGCCGCCTGAACCGCGCCCGCCGCCGGCAGTCAGGGCTGGTCGGAGCAGGGGCGGCCGTGGTAGTCATAGCCCCCGTGATGATCATGGGGGATGACGGGGCCGTACTGCGCCTCGAACAACTGCACCGCACCTACGGGACCGGGCCGGAGGCCGTCCACGCGCTCAGGGGAGTGGACGTCGACTTCGCCCGCGGCACCTTCACCGCCGTCATGGGCCCCTCCGGCTCCGGCAAGAGCACCCTGCTCCAGTGCGCCGCCGGGCTCGACCGGCCCGACGACGGCCGGGTCGTCCTCGACGGGGCCGACCTCGCCGCACTCACCGAGAACCGGCTGACCGTCCTGCGGCGCGAGAAGCTCGGCTTCGTCTTCCAGGCCTTCAACCTGGTCGGCTCGCTGACCGCCGAACAGAACGTCGGCCTGCCGCTACGCCTGGCCGGGCGCCGCCCCGACCGCGCCGACGTCCACCGCGCCCTCGCCCAGGTCGGCCTCGGCGAACGCACCGGACACCTGCCCTCCCAGCTCTCCGGCGGCCAGCAGCAGCGCGTCGCCATCGCCCGCGCCCTGATCACCCGCCCGCAGGTGCTCTTCGCCGACGAACCCACCGGCGCCCTCGACAGCGCCAGCAGCCGCGACGTCCTCGCCCTGCTGCGCGAACTCGTCGACCGCGACGGCCAGAGCACCGTCATGGTCACCCACGACCCGGTCGCCGCCTCCTACGCCGACCGCGTGCTCTTCCTCGCCGACGGCCGCCTCGTCGCCGACCTCGACCACCCCACCGCCCCGCAGATCGCCGAGCGGATGACCGCCCTGGAGACGGCGGCATGAACGAGCGGAGCGAGTTCATCATCGAGAGGTGCGCGCGGGCGAATGCCCCCGCCGAGCGCGGCGAGGTGGGCGCATGAGATCCCTCGTCACCCTGCTGCCCGTCGCCGCCGCCGCACTGCGCCGCCGCAAGGCCGCCTTCGCCGGCTCCTACCTCGCCCTGACCCTCGGCGTCACCCTGGTCGCCACCACCGGCACCCTGCTCGACAACACCGCCGGCGACGACTCCCCGCTCGGCGCGCCCTCCCTCCACAAGGTGCTCCTGTTCAGCGCCGCGATGGCCGCCTTCGTCGCCCTCTTCGTCGTCGCCGGCACCTTCGCCTTCGCCGTCGCCCAGCGCCGCCAGGAGATCGCGATGCTGCGCGCCGTCGGCGCCACCCCCCGCCAGGTCGTCGGGCTGATCACCGGCGAGGCCGCCGTCGTCGCCCTCGCCGCCGCCGTCACCGGCTGCCTGCTCGCCCTGCCCGGCGCGCCCGCCCTCGCCGCCTGGCTGGTCGCCCGCGGCGCCGCCCCGGACGGCTTCGCGGCGCACCCGGCCCCCGCCCCGCTGCTCACCGCCGCCGTCGTCGGCCTGCTCGTCGCCCTGCTCGGCGCCGTCACCGCCGCCCTGCGCGCCGGCCGGGTCCGGGCCGTCGAGGCACTCGGCGACGCCGCCGTCGACCGCACCGCCATGACGCCCGTGCGCTGGGCCTGCGCCCTCGCCGGACTGCTCGCCCTGGCCGGCACCGTCGGCTACTACCTGGCCGCCCCGACCATGCCCGCCGCCCCCGGCGACCAGCCGGCCGACCCGCAGCTCGCCTCCCAGTGGGTCCTCGGCGCCGACCTGCTGACGATCACCGCCCTCGCCCTGTTCGCCCCGCTGATCGTCCCGCCCCTGGTCCGGGCGCTCAGCGCGCCACTGGCCCGCGCCGTCGGCGCCGCACCCCTGCTCGCCCGGCAGAACGCGCTCACCGCCGTCCGCCGCACCGTCTCCACCGCCACCCCCGCCTTCCTCACCATCGCCCTCACCGGCACCGTCATCGGCTCCACCGCCGCCTTCGCCGACGCCATGACCGCCCAGAACCGGGCCACCACCGCCGCCCGGTACGTGCTGCGCCCCGGCGCCACCCCGCTGCCCGACGACGCCGCACACCGGCTCACCGCCGACCGGCCCGGCCTGCGCGCCACCGCCACCACCCCCACCGTGGTCACCGGCCTCGGCGCCGCCCCCGCCGACTTCGCCGACCCCGGCGAGGACTCACCCGCCTCCGCCCCCTCCGCCGCCACCGTCGTCGACGGCGACCTCGCCACCGCCTGGACCCTGCCCGTCGTCCAGGGCACCGCCGCCGACCTGCACGGGCCCACTCTCGCCGCCTCCACCGACCAGGCCCGCGGCCACGGCTGGACCCTCGGCGACCAGGTCCACCTGCGCCTCGCCGACGGCACCGTCACCACCCTGCGCCTCGCCCTCGTCTACCGCACCCAGCTGGGCCTCGACGAGATCCTGCTCAGCGGCGACGCCACCACCGCCCACCTGGCCGGCGCCCACCCCGGCGCCGTCCACCTATCCGCCGAACCCCCGGCCGCCGACCGGCTCGGCGGCGAACTCACCGACGCCCGCGCCCCCGGCCCCGACCCCGGCGCCCACTACGCGTGGATCGCCACCACCACGATCCTCGGCCCCGCCCTGCTGTACGCGCTCATCGCGATCGCCAACACCATGGTGATGTCCGCCGCCGACCGCCGACGCGACTTCACCGTCCTGCGGCTGGCCGGCACCCTGCGCCGCCAGGTGCTGCACATGGTCGCCCTGGAAGCCGTCCTGGTCGTCGCCACCGCCGCCGTCCTGGCCCTCGCCGTCACCGCCCTCACCCAGTACGGCACCACCGCCCTGCTCAACCACCGCATCCTGGCCGGCCAGGCCGCCATCGACCCGCACCTGCCCTGGCTCCCGCTCGGCGCCGCCGCGGCCGTCTGCCTCGCCCTGGCCGTCGCCGCCAGCGTGCTGCCCAGCCGGATCGCCCTCGCCCGCGCCCGGTGACGGTCGGCCGGTGACGTTCGGCCGGGTGAGGGGAGTAGGCCGGACGGATGGTGACCGGCGGTCGGGCGCGGCGCTCACCCGAGTACCGGGCCCGACCGCTTGTTAGCGTCCCGTCCATGATCGACAGCCCGCACTCCACCGGCTCCGAACACCCCCGCGCCACCCGCCGCGGCCTGCTGCGCACCGCCCTCGGCGCCACCACCGCCGGAGCCCTCACCCTCACCGGCGCCCGCCCCGCCCAGGCCGCGCCCCGCCCCGCCACCCGGCGCATCGACTTCCACGGCCACCACCAGGCCGGCATCACCAACCCGCCCCCCGGCTACGGCACCTTCCTCGCCCTCGACGTCAAGGCCCGCGACCGCAAGGCCCTCGAAACCCTCCTGCGCACCCTCACCGACCGCATCCGCTTCCTCACCGCCGGCGGCACCCCGCCCGACCTCGGCCCCGCCTCCGCCCCCTCCGACAGCGGCACCCTCGGCCCCGACCTGCCCACCGACGACCTCACCGTCACCGTCGCCGTCGGCGCCTCCCTCTTCGACACCCGCTACGGCCTCACCCGCCACCGCCCCCGCCGGCTCACCGCCATGCGGCCCTTCCCCGTCGACGCGCTGCGCCCCGCCGAATGCCACGGCGACCTCTCGCTCCAGATCTGCGCCGAGAACCGCGACACCGTCCAGCACACCATCCGCGACCTGCTGCGCAGCACCAACGGCCTGATCCGCCCGCGCTGGCAGCTCGACGGCTTCCAGAACCGCTCCCGCCCCACCGGCGCCGCCCGCAACCTGCTCGGCTTCAAGGACGGCATCGAGAACCCCGACACCACGAACGCCCGCGAGCTGGACGCCCTCGTCTGGGTCGGCGAGGGCGGCGACGAACCGCGCTGGGCCGCCGGCGGCAGCTACCAGGTCATCCGCGCCATCCGCACCCTCGTCGCCGGCTGGGACGAGGTGCCGCTCAAGCAGCAGGAACGCCTGATCGGCCGGCGCAAGAACGACGGCGCCCCGCTCGGGGCGGCCGGCGAGACCGACACCCCCGACTACCGCAACGACCCCGACGGCGCCGTCATCCCCCTCGACTCCCACATCCGCCTCGCCAACCCCCGCACCGACGGCACCCGCGACAGCCGCATCCTGCGCCGCGCCTTCAACTACGACCGCGGCCTCGACCCCGACGGCGAACCCGACCTCGGCCTCGCCTTCTGCTGCTACCAGCAGGACGTGGCCCGCCAGTTCGAAGCCGTCCAGACCCGCCTCAACACCGAACCCCTCGCCCGCCACCTCCGCCCCACCGGCGGCGGCTACTTCTACGTCCTCCCCGGCGCCCGCGACACCACCGACTGGCTCGGCCGCACCCTCCTCACCACCACCTGACACCCCGGTCCGCCCCGGCCACCCGCCCCGGCCCGCACCGCGCAGCCGGGGCGGACGCATGCCGCGCCCTCAGCACTCCCACGGGTTCAGCACGGTCGCGCCGGTCCGGGCGAGATGCTTGACGTTCCGGCTGGCCAACGTCCAACCGTTGGCGATGGCAGTGGCCGCGATCAGCGCGTCGGGCGGATCGATGCTCGTCCCGGCGCTCTTGAGCCGGCGGTGGACGGCGAGGTACGCGGCGGCCTCCCGTTCACCGATGGCCGCGATCCTGCCCCGGTACTCCACCCGCATGCCCTCCAGGACATGCTCGAACACGGCCCGGCGCAGCGGGTCGGACGTGGCCGCGACCCCCGCCTCGACTTCCGCGACGGTGATGACGCTGAGGCAGAGCGCCGTCGCAGGGACGGAGCGGGCCCATTCGACGACGGCGGGGGCCGGCTTCGGCCGCGTGGTGAGCTCGGCGACCACGTTGGTGTCCAGCAGGTAGATCACTCGGTGCCCGCCGCGTCGTCGTAGGAGCGGGACCCGAACTCCAGCCCTTCGAAGGGCGTCGACAGGAGCTGATCGAGGAAACCGTCGTTCCCCAGCGTCGCCCAGCGGTGCAGTATGGCCGGCAGCGCGTCGATGTCGGTGTCGGCGAGTTCGGCGTCGAAGTGCCTGACCTGCTCGTCGGGGAGGGATCCGCGGATCTCTCTGATCGTCCGCAACGGGTGGGGCTCGTCGGGCCGGTGAGGGGGCACGGGCAGATCCGGGGAGGTACTCATGGTCGGCTCCTTCGCTCAGGTCCGAGGACCAGCGTAGGGCGCCGAGCAGCGGGACCAGCTCCCCCCAGCCGCCGGGTTGTCGGTGGGGCGGGTGATGATGGGGGCTGTTTCGAGAGGCAGGACGGAAGGACACCCCCTTATGAGCTGGTGGCAGCAGCCACTGGTCGGCTTCGACCTGGAGACCACGGGCACCGACCCGGCCGTGGACCGCATCGTCACGGCCGCGCTCGTGGACACCGTCGGGGCCCGCCGGGTGGGGGCCGCGCACTGGCTGCTCGACCCCGGGGTCCCGATCCCGGCCGAGGCGGAGGCGATCCACGGCATCGGCGACGACCTGGCCCGCGGCAAGGGCCGGCCGGCCAAGGAGGCGGTGGAGGAGATAGCCGGCGCGCTCTGCGAGCGGCTCGCCGCAGGGCGCCCGGTGGTGGCGTTCAACGCGCCGTTCGACCTGTCGCTGCTCGACGCCGAGCTGCGCCGGTACGGGCTGGTGCCGCTCGCCGAGCGCCTCGGCGCCCCGGTCGGGCCGGTGCTGGACGCGCTGGTCGTCGACCGGGCGGTGGACAAGTACCGCAAGGGCTCGCGCACCCTGCAGCGGGTCTGCGAGGTGTACGGGGTCGAGCTGACGGACGCGCACGAGGCGGGCAGCGACGCGCTGGCGGCCGTCCGGGTCGCCGTCGCCCTCGCCGAGCGCTACCGGGCCGAGGTCGGCGATGTCGCGCCGGCCGAGCTGCACGGGCGCCAGATCGACTGGTACCGGGAGTGGGCGGAGGGCTTGCAGGCGTGGCTGCGGCGCGGCAAGGACCCGCAGGCCGTGGTCGACCCGCGGTGGCCGATGAGGTGACCGCCCCCGGTGGGGCCGGTGGGCCGGACAGTTCCTAGCCGGCCGGCCAGTCGAAGGTGTAGCCCTGGGCAACCAGCCAGGGCAGCAGCTGCTTGAGCGCGGCCACGGTCTGGGTGCGGTCGCCGCCGCCGTCGTGCATCAGGATCACGCCGCCGGGCTTGAGCTGCTTCTGCACGGTGGAGACGATGGCGGGCACGCCCGGGCGGGACCAGTCGCGCGGGTCGACGGACCAGCCGAGCGAGGACATGCCGAGGCTCGCGGTGATCTGCTCGTTGTCGGCGTTGAAGCCGCCGCCGGGGGCGCGGAACCAGCTGACCTGGGTGCCGGGGCCGCCGGCCTTGACGATCATGTCCCTGGCGGCGGAGATCTCGTAGGCGGCCTTGTCGTGGGGGAGCTTCGCGAACGGCTGCGGGTGGTGGACGCTGTGGTCGCAGAGCCGGTGGCCGGCCGCGAGGACGCGCTTGACCAGGGCCGGGCTGGCGGCGGCGTTCTGGCCGATCTCGCAGAAGGTGGCCTTGGCGTGGTACTGGGCGAGCAGGTCGAGGATCTGGCCGGTGGCGGGGCCGGGGCCGTCGTCGAAGGTGAGTGCCACGGTGTGGCCGCCGGAGGCGGTGGAGCCGATGACGGTGCCCGGCTTGACCGGCGCGGGCGGCGGCGCGGTGGTGGCCGCGGGCGTGGTCGCGACGGACGTGGTGGTGACGGGCGTGGTGGTGACCGGGGTGCTCGGCGTGCCGCCGTGGGGCGCGGCGGTCGTCTCGGCCGGCGCCTTGGGCGTGCGCGGCTTCGGGACGGCCGGCGGGGCGGCGGAGGCGGGCGCGCTGTCGGAGCCGGGGGCGGGTGCGACGGTGGCGACGGGGCCGTCGGTCGGCCGGGAGTCGGTCGGCGCGATGGTGATCGGGGGCTGGGTGCTGACGCCGGCCGTCGGCTGGAGGGCTCCGCTGGCGGTGCCGCACGCGGCCAGGCCCAGGGTGGCGGCCGCCACGACGCAGCCTGCGACCAGCCGGCGGCGGGCCGTGAGGGCCGTACGGGTCGGAGGGGAGGGCCGGCGGGTGGCGGAGTGGGGCATGGCGGCGGCTCCTGTGGTGCAGAGGGGTGCAGAGGACGGGTGCCGATCCCTCGGTCAGGATGACTGTCCGATAGGACGCCGAGCGTACGTGCCCCGGTTGCGGAGCGGACCGGAGCGCCGTAGGAGTCTTCTCACACGCGCCCGGGTTGGCGCCCCCGCGGCCCGCCGGGTATCCCGGGGGCCGTGACGGGGGCGTTCCGGCAGGTCAGGAGCCCGGTACTTCGGAAGCCCGACGCCTCAGAACGGGTACCAGCGCACCTCGGTGGCGCCCTCCCGCAGCGAGGCGACCCGGCGCCGGAACTCCGCCAGCGCGGCCGGGTTGCCGGGTGCCTGCTGGGCGACCCAGGAGGCGCTGGCGGTCTCCCGGGCCCCGCGCAGCACCGCGAAGCCGGGCCAGGCGCGCACGTCCCAGCCGTAGGCCTCGACGAAGGCCCGGTACTCCTCGCCGGGCACGCCGTACCGGTCGTGGCTGAGCGCGAGGACGACCAGGTCGTGTTCGCGCAGGTCGTGCGAGACGTTCTCCAGGTCGAGCAGGACGGGCCCGTCCGGGCCGACGTGGACGTTGCGGGGCAGCGCGTCGCCGTGGATGACGCCGGGGTGCAGGTGCGGGGCGAGGTCGGGCAGGGCGGCGGCGAAGCCGTCGCGGCGGTGGCGCAGGAAGGCGACGTCGGCCGGGTCGACGTGGCCCTCGGCGGAGGCCAGCCAGCGTTCGACGGGGGCCAGCAGGTCGCGGTGGGCGAGCGGGAAGGGCGGCAGCGGCAGCCGGTGCAGGGCGCGCAGCAGCGGGGCGAGGTCGGCGGGGCGGGCGGGGCGGACGGCGGGGGCGAGCCGGTGCCAGAAGGTGACGGGGTGCCCGTGGGCGAGCTGGGGCTCGGCGTCCACCCCGTCGTACGGGCGGACCACCGGGACGTCCTGGGCGGCGAGCCAGTGGGCGACGGCGAGTTCGTGTCGCGCCCGTTCGTACAGTTCGGGGCCGCGGCCGACCTTGGCGACGACGGCCGGGTCGCCGAGGTCGAAGACGGCGTTCTCGCCGAGCGCGAGCAGCCGGGCGTCGCCGGGGCCGGGCAGCCCGGCGGACTCGCAGGCGTGGGCGAGCAGCAGCCGGGCGCGGCCTTCGTCGAAGGGGATCATGGCGGTGCTCCGTTGGGGCGGCGTTCATCCGGAGGCCTCCGGACGGTGATCATCATGACGGACCGGGGTGGGGTTTTCCCTACCCTCCCACCCTGACATCTCCTCCCAGGGGGTAGGGGGAGAGATCCACCCTGAGGGGGAGCTGTCTCCACCCGGAGCACGAGGTCAAGGGGGGTGCGCCCGGGGGAGACTGGGCCGGGGCCGCTTCGGAGCGGCCCTACGGGGGTTGGACCACGGGGGCTCCTTGCCGGGCGGCAAGCAAGTGCTCGTAGGATGACGCCCAGACCCACTTACCTGCCGACCGGCTAGGGAGCGCCGCCGCGCGTCTCCCGCCGGTCCAGCCGTCGCCCGGCGTCCCGTCCCCCAAGGGCTGCGGTGAACCATGCCCAGGAGGCATCGAGCATGTTCCACCGACTAGGACAATTCGTCGTACGCCGCGCGTGGTGGGTGATCATCGCGTGGGTGATCGGAATGATCGCCGTCCTCATGACCGCGCCGAAGGTCAGTTCGCAGACCGACGAAGCCGCGTTCCTCCCCAAGCACTACGAGTCCATCCAGGCCGCACAGGTGCAGGAGCGGGCCTTCCCGGCCGCCTTCACCCCGAGCGCGCTCGCACTCTTCGAGCGCAACGACGGCGCCGCGTTCACCGACGCGGACAAGGCCGCGATGGGCAAGCTCGTCCAGGACCTGACGGCCAAGAAGATCGACGGCGTCGAGAAGATCATCCCGCCGTCCGACCAGCTGGGCATATCCCCGGACCACAAGTACGCGATGGCCATGATCGCCGTCGACAAGTCGAAGCAGCAGGACCAGAACGGCACCGCGGACATCGCCAAGGCCCTCCGCGACGACGGCAAGGCACTGGCCTCCGGCACCGACCTGAAGTTCCAGCTCGGCGGCCCCGCCGCCCAGGCGCTCGACCAGAAGGAAGCCTCCGGCTCGGCCGAGGGCATCATCACCATGGCCACGGTCCTGCTGGTCATCGTGATCGTCGGCATCATCTTCCGCGGCATCCTGGCCGGCCTGCTGCCGGTCCTGGTCTCGCTGATGATCGCGCTGCCCGCCTCCATCGGCCTGATCAACTACGCGACCGACATCTTCGACCTCAAGAGCACACCCATCCTGATGGCGATCCTGATCGTCGTCGTGCTCGGCGTCGGCACCGACTACTTCCTGTTCCTCGCCTTCCGCTACCGCGAGCGGCTGCGCGCCGGCGACGACCGCGACACCGCCGTGGCCAACGCGGTCGGCCGGGTCGGCGAGGCGATCGCCTCCGCCGCCGGCGCCGTCACCATCGCCTTCGCCGCGCTCATCCTCTCCAGCCTCGGCATGTTCCAGGCGCTCGGCCCCGCGCTGGCGATCGCGGTCGTGGTCACCGCCCTGGCCTCGATCACCCTGGCCCCCGCGCTGCTCGCCGTCATCCCCGCCCGCGCCGTCTTCTGGCCCGGCAAGAAGTGGACCGACGAGCCGAGCACCGCACGCTTCACCGCGCTCGGCCGGGTCGTCCAGAAGCGCCCGGCGCTGGCCGCCGTCGCCTCCGGCGGCGTGCTGATCGCCCTGTCCGTGGGCGCGCTCGGCTACAGCGGCGACTTCGACATGGCCGGCAGCTCCATGCCCAAGGACAAGGAGTCGATGGTCGTCCAGGACAAGATGACCAAGGGCTTCTCCGCCGGCGCCGCCGACCCGAGCCAGGTCTACCTGAGCAGCACCGACGGCAAGAAGCTCGACCCGGCCTCCTTCCCGGCCTACGCCGACAAGCTGCAGGGCGTCGGCGGGGTGTCCAAGGTCTACCTGCCGAGCGCCGACGCCAAGAGCATCAGCGCCGACGGCACCACCGCCCAGTTCACCGTCATGCTCAAGGACGCCCCGGCCAGCAACGAGGCGATCGACGCGGTGACCGAACTGCGCACCGTCGCCCACGCGCAGGCCCCGGCCGGCAGCGAGGCCAAGGTCGGCGGCCTCACCTCGGTGTTCAAGGACATCAACCTGGCGATGACCCACGACTACAAGCTGGTCTTCCCGATCGCCGGGCTGCTGATCCTGCTCATCCTGGCCCTCCAGCTGCGCAGCGTCGTCGCCCCCTGGTACCTGATGGCCTCGGTCGGCCTCGGCTTCAGCGCCACGCTGGGCGCCACCACGCTGATCTTCCAGAAGATCGGCAACGAGACCGGCCTGATGTTCATGATGCCGATCCTCATCTACCTCTTCGTGGTGGCGATCGGGACGGACTACAACATCCTGATCATCGCCCGTCTGCGCGAGGAGGCCCGCGCGGGCCGCAGCCCGCGCGAGGCGGCCCGCGAGGCGCTGCGGCACGCCGGCCCGACCGTCGCCGCGGCCGGCTTCATCCTGGCGGCCTCGTTCGGCACGTTCATGCTCGCCGGCAACACCTTCATGATGGAGTTCGGCTTCGCGATGGCCTTCGGCATCGTGCTGGCGGCCTTCGTGATGGCGATGTTCTTCACCCCGGCGCTCACCGCGCTGATCGGCAACCGGGCCTGGTGGCCCGGCCACGGCGCCGACCCTGAGCACGGCCACGGCCACGGCGGCGGCCACGGCGGAAGCCACGGTGCCGGCCCGGCGCCGACGGCGGACGCGTACGGCGTGCCGGAGCCGGCCGGACGGCGCTGATCGCTTCGTTCGCACACGGGCGACGCCCGACCGGCGCGCCGAACAGGCGGCGTCCCGCTTCGGCGGGGCGCCGCTTGCCCCCTTTCCCTGGCCGTCAAACGTGATCTGTTGAGCACAAAAGTCCCCGGTCAATCGGGGTGTCGCCGTGCTACAGTCGACTCAGTTGCAGTTTTGGTTCCCATGAACGTATGTGTGCGCCTGCTGGTCCAACCAACAGGCGCATTTGTTTTGTCCGGTGTTTCAGTCTCCGGATGGGGATCGCGGCTACTCCGGGGTTCACGCGGTGTGAATCCCTGATGCCCCAGTTTTTTGAGGAGACGGTTATGGCTACCGGCACCGTGAAGTGGTTCAACAGCGAAAAGGGCTTCGGCTTCATCGAGCAGGCCGAGGGCGGCCCGGACGTGTTCGCCCACTACTCGAACATCGTGGCGAACGGCTTCCGTGAGCTCGTCGAGGGCCAGCAGGTCGAGTTCGACGTCACCCAGGGCCAGAAGGGCCCGCAGGCCGAGAACATCCGCGTCATCTGACGTCAGCCTCCACGCTGACTCGCGATCTCGCGAAGCGGGGGCCCGTACCACACGGTGCGGGCCCCCGCGCATGCCGCCGTACGGCCGGGGCGGCAAGTTTCCTACCGACGGCCGACCAGCCCCCACCCGGGGCTGCCGACCGACGTACGGAGACTCCGTGACCACCCCTGCCCGCCCGCCGCGTGACCGCGCCGCCCGCACCACCGACCAGGCCCGCCGCGGCGAGAACCCGCGCCGCAGTGCCGGCCGCGGCGAGAGCACCGGCCGCGCCGAGAACGCCGGCCGCACCGGCGCCGGCGACCGCGCCCGCCGCGGCGAGAACCCGCGCGCCACCGGCGACGCCGAGCGCGCCCGCAAGCCGCGCGGCCGCACCGGCGCCCCCAAGAACAGCCGCGCCACCGCCGTGCCCGAGGCCGCCGACTTCACCGTCGTCGAGGGCACCCCGGCCCGGCCCCCGGCGGACACCTTCGCCGAGCTGGACCTGCCCAAGGGCATCCTCAGCACGCTCACCCGCGAAGGCGTCACCGCGCCGTTCCCGATCCAGGGCGCCACGCTGCCCGACTCGATCGCCGGCCGCGACGTGCTCGGCCGCGGCCGCACCGGCTCCGGCAAGACCCTCGCCTTCGGCCTGCCGCTGCTCGCCCGCACCGCCGGGCGCCGCGCCGTCGCCCGCTACCCGCTGGCGCTCGTCCTGGTGCCCACCCGCGAGCTCGCCCAGCAGGTCACCGACGCGCTCACCCCCTACGCGACCGCCGTCAACCTGCGGATCACCACCGTCGTCGGCGGCATGTCGATCAACCGCCAGGCCAACGCCGTCCGCCGCGGCACCGAGGTCCTGGTCGCCACCCCCGGCCGGCTCGACGACCTGATCGGCCGCGGTGACGTCAACCTGTCCGACGTCGCCATCACCGTCCTCGACGAGGCCGACCAGATGGCCGACATGGGCTTCCTCCCGCAGGTCAGCAAGCTGCTGGAGCAGGTCGCCGAGGGCGGGCAGCGGATGCTGTTCTCCGCGACCCTGGACCGCAACGTCGACCGCCTCGTCAAGCGCTTCCTCACCGACCCGGTCACCCACTCGGTCGACCCGTCGGCCGGCGCGGTCACCACCATGGACCACCACGTCCTCCAGCTGGACCAGGCCGACAAGGCGTCCACCACCGCGCACATCGCCTCCCGCGATGGACGCGTGATCATGTTCGTGCACACCAAGCACGGCGCCGACCGCCTCGCCAAGCAGCTGCTCGCCACCGGCGTCCGGGCCGCGGCCCTGCACGGCGGCAAGTCCCAGCCGCAGCGCAACCGGGTCCTCGACCAGTTCCGCGACGGCCACGTCACCGCGCTGATCGCCACCAACGTCGCCGCCCGCGGCATCCACATCGAAGGCCTCGACCTGGTCGTCAACGTCGACCCGCCGGTCGACCACAAGGACTACCTGCACCGCGGCGGCCGCACCGCCCGGGCCGGCGAGTCCGGCACCGTCGTCACCCTCGTCCTGCCCGAGCAGCGCCGCGAGGTCAACCGGCTGATGACGGTCGCGGGCATCCGCCCCACCGTCACCAAGGTCCGCCCCGGCGACGCCGACCTCGCCAAGATCACCGGCGCCCGCACCCCCAGCGGTGTCGCGGTCGCCGTCGCCGTCCCCGCGCCCGCCGAGGCCCCCGCCGCCAAGGCCGACGCCAAGTCCGGCAACCCGCGCCGCCGCCCCGGCAAGCGCTCCGCGCTGCCCGCCGACGTCGACATGAACGGCAACCCGCGCCGCCCCCGCCCCAAGCAGCGCATGGGCGCCGCCGCCGCCCAGGGCGACCGCCCCCAGGCGGCCGGCTTCATCGGCCGCTCCTCCGGCCGCGCCAAGCCCGGCAGCGGTGCCAAGTCCGGCTCCAACTACGGCACCGGCCGCCAGCGCCGCGCCTTCGACTAACCCCCGGCGAACCACCGACGGCCCGGCCCCCTCACCCGAGGGGGCCGGGCCGTTTCGCTTGGGCGCGGTCATCGTGGCGGCTGCGCGGTACCGGCTGCGGGAGCGGGCGGCCCGTCGAGCCCTGCACTTCGAGCGGGCGCGGCACTGGGGGGCGGTCGGACGGGCCGAGCGTCTTCACCGGGCGGAGAAGGCGGCTCGGTGACGGCCGCACCGGGGCCGCTCCCGTTCAGGCGGTGAGGGCCGGGGCGACGGCTGCTGCCAGGCGGGCCTCGTCGTAGCGCTGCAGGAGGAGGGCGGCCAGTTCGGGGGCGGGGCCCAGGACGGCGGCGACGGCGTCCGCTCCGGCGGCGGCCTCGGCGATGCGGTCGGGCAGCAGGCCCGGGGCCAGCAGGTAGGGGGAGACGGCGGTGCGGGCGGCGCCCGCGGCACGCAGGGCGGCCAGGGCGTCGGGCACGCGCGGGCCGGCGGCGGAGGCGTAGGCCACCTCGACGGCGGCCCAGCCGCGGCTGCGGCGCCACCCGGCGGCCACCGCGCGGGTGGCGGCGTCGGCGGCCGGGTCGGAGGAGCCGGCCGCCGCGAGCACCACGCCGGTGCGGGCCCGGACGGCGGCCGAGCGCACGTCCACCCCGGCCTCGGCGAGGCGGCGGTCCAGGGCGGCGAGCAGCAGCGGCGACGGGCCCAGGACGGCGGCGACGGGCAGGGCCGCGCCCGCCGTGCGCAGGGCGGCCGGGACGTCGTGCTTGGCGTGGTAGG
Organism: Kitasatospora sp. NPDC057940; assembly: GCF_042887425.1. Lineage (NCBI taxonomy): Bacteria > Bacillati > Actinomycetota > Actinomycetes > Kitasatosporales > Streptomycetaceae > Kitasatospora > Kitasatospora sp. NPDC057940. Next base: position 194,771 of record NZ_JBHVPH010000004.1, on the reverse strand, counting down.
CCCGGTTGAGCAGCAGCGGGACGGCCACCGCGTCGTCGAGCCGCCCGACGACCTGCGGGATGCGCGGCGCGCAGTGGTCCAGGTAGGCGGTGGCGACGTCCAGCCCGGGGCGCAGCGCCCGCACCTCCTGGACCAGTGCGGCCACGGTCGCGGCGTGCCGCGGGTCGCGGCTGCCGTGGGCGATCAGCAGGAGGGCGGGCATGGGCGTCGGCCTTACTTGACGGCGGCCAGCAGGCCGCGGTTGCGCAGCACCCGGCGCTCGACCGGGGTGAAGACGAGCAGTTCGATGGCGATGCCGACGAACAGGATCAGGATGATGCCGAGCAGCACCCCGGACATGTCGGAGAACTCGCGCTGGTCCTCCAGGAACCGGCCCAGGCCCCGGCCGAGGTCGGGGGAGGAGGCGACGAGTTCGGCGGCCATCAGGGAGCGCCAGGAGAACGCCCAGCCCTGCTTGAGGCCGGCCAGGTAGCCGGGTAGCGCGGCGGGGATCAGCACGTGCCGGGCGCCGGTGAGGCCGGTGGCGCCGATGGTGCGTCCGGCGCGCAGGAACAGCGGCGGCACCTGGTCGATGCCGGCGACCAGGCCGTTGGCGATGGAGGGGACGGCGCCGAGCAGGATCACCGCGTACATCATCTGGTCGTTGATGCCGAGCCAGATGACCGCGGCCGGCACCCAGGCGACCGAGGGCAGCGACTGCAGGCCCTGGAGGACCGGGCCGATGGCGGTGCGCACCGGCCGGACGCGGGCGACGACCAGCCCGATCGGGGTGCCGATGACGACGGCGAGCAGGAAGCCGGACAGGCCGCGCCAGACGCTGGTCCAGATGATCGAGAACAGCGTGCCCTGGTACCAGAGCTCCTGGGCGGAGTGCCACACGTCGGCCGGGCTGGGCAGTTTGTAGGCGGAGGTGAGGTGCAGGCTGTACGCGCCCTGCCACAGGGCGAGCACCACGAGGACGCCGATCAGCGGGGGCAGGGCCTTGGTCCGCAGGGCCTCGCCGAGCGAGCCGCGCTGGGCGGAGACGGCGTCGAGGGCGTCCAGGCCGGCGCCGACCCCGGCGGTGTCGGTGGCGGCGGCCCCGTCGGTCCGGTCGGCCTTGCCGGCCTTCTCCAGGACCGGGGTGCTGTCAGTGCTGGCCATGGCGACGGATCTCCCCACGCAGTTCTTCGGTGATCTCGATGGACAGGTCGGCGACGCCGGTGGACTCGATGCGGCGCGGCTGCGGCAGGTCGATCCGCCACTCGCGGGCGACCCGGCCGGGGCGGGAGGAGAGCAGGACGACGCGCTGGGCCAGGCGCACGGCCTCGCGCACGTTGTGGGTGACGAACAGGACGGACAGCTGCCGCTCGGCCCAGATCCGGGTGATCTCGTCGTGCAGCACGTCGCGGGTGATGGCGTCGAGCGCGGCGAACGGCTCGTCCATCAGCAGCACCTGGCTGCCCTGGGCGAGCGCGCGGGCCATCGCGACGCGCTGGCGCATGCCGCCGGACAGCTCGTGCACGCGCTTGCCGTACGAGCCCTTGAGGCGGACGAGTTCGAGCAGGCGCTCGGCTTCGGCGCGGCGCTCGGGGCGGGGGACGCCGGCCAGCTTGAGGGCGAGTTCGATGTTGCGGCCGGCGGTGAGCCAGGGGAACAGCGCGTGCTCCTGGAACATCAGCGCGGGGCGGCCGCCCGGCACCTCGATGGCGCCGGCGGTGGGCTGGTCGAGGCCGGCGACCAGGTTGAGCAGGGTGGACTTGCCGCAGCCCGAGGCGCCGAGCAGGGTGACGAACTCGCCGGGCGCGACGTCGAGGGTGATGTCGTCCAGGACGTGGGTCTGCGCGCCCGGGCGGCCGAAGGACTTGTGCACGTGCGAGATCCGGACGGCGGGCGCGGCGCCGCCGGCGTCGGCGCCGGCGGTGTCCGCCGAGGTGGTCAGTGCCGGGGTCATCCGGACACCTCCTGCGTGAGTGGTCTGGCTGAGGGCTGGCGGGGCGGGAGCGGGGCCGGGGCCCGGCCCCGCCCGTCCCGGTGGGCATCGATCGCGGATCGACCGGGCGGGCGGGGGTCCGGACCGCGGAGTCGGGGGCGGACCCGGCGCTGTTCGGCGTTGCTCGGCACCGCTCGGTGCCGCGCGGTGCCGTTCGGTGCCGTTCGGTGCCGTTCTCGGCGCCGGGTGGCGCTACTTGGCGCCGAGTCCGGCGTCCGCCACGGGGCCCTGGCCCTTGGCCGCGAGCACCTTGTTGAGCAGGGTGAGGTCGTAGATGCCGTTCAGGTTGGGCTTCTTGAGCAGCCCGGCGGTGACGGCGTGGTCGGCCTCGGCCTGGAGGGTGTTCGCCAGCGGGTCGTCGAGGAAGTCGATGTCGGCCCAGGCCGGGTCGAGGATGGCCGGCTCCAGCGCGTTGCCGGCCTCCTTCTTGATCGCCTCGTTGGCATCGGCCTTGGCCTTGTCCGGGTTGGCCTTGATGAAGGCGTTGGTGTTCACCGAGCCGCGCAGCACGGCCTCCACCACGTCCGGGTGCTCCTTGAGGAACTTCTGCGAGACGATGATGTTGGTGATCACGAACTTCCTGTCCGGCCAGACGTCCTTCTCGTTGAGCAGGACCTTCGCGCCGAGGGTGACCAGCTTGGAGGCGGTGGGCTCGGGCACCCAGGCGCCGTCGATGGAGCCCTGCCGGTAGGCGTCGGGGGTGACCTTGTTGTCGGTGCGCACCACCGAGACGTCGCCGGCGCCGGACGCCGCGTCGACCTTGAAGCCCTTGCCGGCGAGGTAGTTGAGCAGCGCCACGTCCTGGGTGTTGCCCAGCTGCGGGGTGGCGATCTTCTTGCCCTTGAGGTCGTCCAGCGAGGAGATCTTGTCCGGGTTGACCACCAGCTTGACCCCGCCGGAGGCCGAGCCGCCGATGATCTTCAGGGACTGGCCGTCGGACTTGGTGTAGCCGTTGATCGCGGGGGAGGGGCCGATCCAGCCGATGTCGATGGAGCCGGCGTTGAGCGCCTCGATCTCGGACGGGCCCGCGTTGAAGACCTGGGTCTTGATCTGGGTGGCGCCCAACTCCTTCTGGAACAGCCCCTCCTGGAGGCCGACCAGGGCGGTGCCGTGGGTCAGGTTCGCGAAGTAGCCGATCTTCACGGTGTCCGCGGACAGCTTCGCGCCGGAGGCGCCGGCCGAACTGGCGGCGGAGTCGGCGCCCGGCTTCTTGTCGTCCGCCTTGGAGCCGTAGCTGCACGCCGACAGCAGGGTCACGGCGGTCAGGCCGGCCACCGCGGCCACCGCGGAGCGTCTGATCCGGCCGGCGTTGGGGCGGGCGTGGGTATGCGAGGGGGCCAGGTTCGGTGCCATGGTGAAGTCCTGTTCATCGACGGACCGTCAGGAGGCGGTCTCGGGGACGTGGCGGTCGCCCGTCGGGGCGGCCGGGGGTCGCAACTCAGCGCTGTCGGCCCGCACATCGGGTCAGGCCGCCCTGGCCGCTGCCGAGGACGCCGCTGCCGATGCGGCCGCCTTCCTTGTCCATGTCCGAGAACGCCTCGCTGGGCATCAGACCCAGTCCTCCTCAGCAGGTTCGGTGGCGCGTACGGTCGCGAAGGCCTCGCCCGCCATGCCGGCGGTGAGGGTGGTGCCGTCGGCCGGGTCGATCAGCAGGAACGAGCCGGTGCGGCGGTTGTCGGAGTAGGCGTCGAGCGCCAGCGGCTCGGCGGTGCGCAGCACCACGTGGCCGAGGTCGTTGACGTTCAACCCCTCGGCGCCGGAACGCTGTTCGAGGGTGTCGCCCGCCTTGGTCGGCAGGGCGATGCGGTAGGTGATGTCCTTGACCAGCGCGCGCACGGTGCGGGTGGTGTGCTTGAGCAGGACCTTGTCGCCGACGCGCAGCGGGCGCTCGTTGAGGTGGCTGACGGTGGCCTCGATGTCCCTGGTGGGCACAGGGAGCGCCCCGGCGGCGATCAGGTCGCCGCGGGAGACGTCGAGGTCGTCGGCGAGCCGGACGGTGACCGACTGGGGCGCCCAGGCGAGGTCCGTCTCGCGGCCGAGCGCGTCGATCCCGGCGACGGTGGTGGTGTGGCCCGAGGGCAGGACCGTCACCGGGTCGCCGACCCGCAGCACGCCGGAGGCCAACTGCCCGGCGTAGCCGCGGTAGTCGGGGTGCTCCTCGCTCTGCGGGCGGATCACGTACTGGACCGGGAAGCGGGCCGGCGCGGCGCCGGGGTCGCTGCCGACCGGGACGGTCTCCAGGTGCTCCAGCAGGGTCGGGCCGCCGTACCAGTCCATGTGCGCGGACGGCTCGACGACGTTGTCCCCGGCGAGGGCGGAGATCGGCACGGCCACCACGTCGCCCACGCCGAGCGAGGCGGCGTAGGCGGTGAACTCCTCGGCGATGGCGGCGAAGACGGGCTCGGCGTAGTCGACCAGGTCCATCTTGTTGACGGCCAGCACCACGTGCGGCACCCGCAGCAGCGCGGCGACGGCGGCGTGCCGGCGGGTCTGCTCGACGACGCCGTTGCGGGCGTCGACCAGCACCACGGCCAGTTCGGCGGTGGAGGCGCCGGTCACCATGTTGCGGGTGTACTGCACGTGCCCGGGGGTGTCGGCGAGGATGAACCGCCGCCGGGGGGTGGCGAAGTAGCGGTAGGCCACGTCGATGGTGATGCCCTGCTCGCGTTCGGCGCGCAGGCCGTCGGTGAGCAGCGCGAGGTCGGGCGCTCCCTGGCCGCGCCCCAGCGAGACGCGTTCGACGGCCTCCAACTGGTCGGCGAGCACGGACTTGGAGTCGTGCAGCAGGCGGCCGACCAGGGTGGACTTGCCGTCGTCGACGGATCCGGCGGTGGCGAAGCGCAGCAGCGACGTGGCGGTGCCGGTCTGGGTGGTGCCGGCCTGGGTGGTGCTGGTCATCGTTAGAAGTACCCCTCGCGCTTGCGGTCTTCCATCGCGGCCTCGGACAGCTTGTCGTCGGCCCGCGTCGCGCCGCGCTCGGTGAGGCGGCTGGCGGCGATCTCGGCGATCACGGCCTGGATGTCGGTGGCGTCCGAGTCGACGGCGCCGGTGCAGGACATGTCGCCGACGGTGCGGTAGCGGATCAGCCGCCGCTGGACGGGCTCGTTCTCCTTGGGGCCGCCCCACTCGCCGGCGGTCAGCCACATGCCGCCGCGGGCGAAGACGTCCCGCTCGTGGGCGTAGTAGATCTCCGGGAGGTCGATGCCCTCGCGCTCGATGTACTGCCAGACGTCCAGCTCGGTCCAGTTGGACAGCGGGAAGACGCGCACGTGCTCGCCGACGGCGTGCCGGCCGTTGTACAGCGACCACAGCTCGGGGCGCTGGCGGCGCGGGTCCCAGGCGCCGAACTCGTCGCGCAGGGAGAACACCCGCTCCTTGGCGCGGGCCTTCTCCTCGTCGCGGCGCCCGCCGCCGAACACCGCGTCGAAGCGGTTCGTCTCGATGGCGTCGAGCAGCGGCACGGTCTGCAGCGGGTTGCGGGTGCCGTCCGGGCGCTCGCGCAGCCGGCCGTCGTCGATGAAGTCCTGGACGTGGGCGACGTGCAGGCGCAGGCCGTGCTCGGCCACGACGCGGTCGCGGTAGGCGATCACCTCGGGGAAGTTGTGGCCGGTGTCGACGTGCAGCAGCGAGAACGGCACGGCGGCCGGGTGGAAGGCCTTGAGCGCCAGGTGCAGCATGACGATGGAGTCCTTGCCGCCCGAGAAGAGGATCACCGGGCGCTCGAACTCCCCCGCGACCTCGCGGAAGACGTGCACCGACTCGGCCTCCAGCGCGTCCAGGTGGGACAGCGCGTACGGCGTGTCGTCGGTGCGGACCGGGCTGTCGGTCGCGGTGGTCATGCGAGACCCCTCTCGGTCAGGAAGGCGTGCAGCTCGGCGGCGGACTCGGCGACCGCGCGGCCCTGCGTCTGGATCCGCAGCTCCGGCTTCTCCGGCGCTTCGTACGGGTCGTCCACGCCGGTGAGGCCGGCCAGCTCCCCGGCGGCCTGCTTGGCGTACAGGCCCTTGACGTCGCGTTCGGCGCACAGCTCGACCGGGGTGGCGACGTGGACCTCCAGGAACTCGGTGCCGGCCGCCGCGTGCCGCTCGCGCACCGCGGCGCGCGAGTCGGCGAACGGGGCGATCACCGGGGCGAGCACCTTGACGCCGTGGGCGGCGAGCTTCTCGGCGACGAAGCCGATCCGGGTCACGTTGGTGTGCCGGTCCTCGCGGGTGAAGCCGAGGCCCTTGGAGAGGAACTCGCGGATCTCGTCGCCGTCCAGGACCTCGACCTTGTGGCCCTCGGCGCGCAGCCGTCCGGCCAGCGCGAAGGCGAGCGTGGTCTTGCCCGCGCTCGGCAGCCCGGTCAGCCACACGGTGGCGCCGCGCTCGCAGGGGGCGGCCGCGGGGGCCGCCTCCGCGGCTCCGTCGGCGGCCCGGGTGTGAGCTGTCACAGTCTCAAGTCCTTCGTCGGTAGTGGGGGGGGTGGGTCAGAGGTGGATGCCGCACTCGGTCTTGCCGGAGCCGGACCAGCGCCCGGCCCGGGCGTCCTCGCCCTCGGCGGGCTTGCGGGTGCAGGACAGCGGCGAGCAGCCGATCGAGGTGTAGCCCTCCCACAGCAGCGGGTTGAGCAGCACCCCGTGGGCGGCGACGTAGGCGTCCACGTCCTCCTGCGTCCACCGGGCGATCGGGGCGATCTTGACCTTGCGGCGCCGGGCGTCCCAGGACACCACCGGGGTGTCCGCCCGGCTCGGGGACTCGTCGCGGCGCAGCCCCGTCGCCCAGGCGTCGTAGCCGCCGAGGCCGCGGTTGAGCGGCTCGACCTTGCGCAGCGAGCAGCACAGGTCCGGGTCGCGGTCGTGCAGGTGCGGCCCGTGCTCGGCGTCCTGCTCGGCCACGGTGCGCAGCGGCCTGAGGGTGATGACGTTGACCGGCATGGTCGCGGCCACCGCGTCCCGGGTGCCGATGGTCTCCGGGAAGTGGTAGCCGGTGTCCAGGAACACCACGTCCACGCCGGGGAACACCGAGGAGGCGAGGTGGGCGACGACCGCGTCCTCCATCGAGGAGGTGACGCAGAAGCGGCGGCCGAAGGTGTCGGCGGCCCAGGCCAGGATCTCCTGGGGCGTCGCCTCCTCCAGCTCGCGGCCGGCCCGGACGGCTATCTCCTCGTAGTCAGTCGTCGCGCTGGTCACCGGACGAACCCCCGTCGTTCGCAGTCGAGTTGGCCGAAGCCGCGGCCGCAGGCGCGGCCGGGGCGGTCGGGGACAGCAGGCCGAGGAACTTCAGCTGGAAGGCGCGGCGGCACCCGTGGCACTCCCAGGCACCGTGCCCGACCTCGGAGGGGCGCAGGTCCTCGTCCCCGCAGTAGGGGCAGAAGAACGGCGCGGCGCGCTCACTCACGACAGCTGCTCCTCGCCGGCCCGGGCCGCCCACTGGGCGAAGCGCTCGCCCTCGGTGCGGTCGGCCTGGTAGCGGGTCAGGACGCGCTCGACGTAGTCGGGCAGGTCGTCCTTGGTGACCTTGAGGCCGCGGACCTTGCGGCCGAACCCGGCCTCCAGGCCGAGCGCGCCGCCCAGGTGCACCTGGTAGCCCTCGACCTGCCCGCCGTTGCCGTCCGGGACGAGCTGGCCCTTGAGGCCGATGTCGGCGACCTGGATGCGGGCGCAGGCGTTCGGGCAGCCGTTGATGTTGATGGTCAGCGGTTCGGCGAAGTCCGGCAGGCGCTTCTCCAGCTCGTCGATGAGCGTGCGGCCGCGCTCCTTGGTCTCGACGATGGCGAGCTTGCAGTACTCGATGCCGGTGCACGCCATGGTGCCGCGGCGGAACGGCGACGGGGTGACCCTCAGGTCCAGCGCCTCCAGGCCGGCCACCACCGAGTCGACCTGGTCCTCGGCGATGTCGAGGACCAGCATCTTCTGTTCGGCGGTGGTGCGCAGCCGGTCGCTGCCGTGCGCGGCGGCGAGGTCGGCGATCTGGCCGAGCAGCCGGCCGTCGACCCGGCCGACGCGCGGCGCGAAGCCGACGTAGTACCGGCCGTCCTTCTGCCGGTGGACGCCGACGTGGTCGCGCCAGCGGCCGCTGGGCTCCTGCGGCGCGGGGCCGTCGACCAGCCGGTACCCGAGGTACTCGTCCTCCAGCACCTGGCGGAACTTCTCCACGCCCCAGTCGGCGACCAGGAACTTCAGCCGGGCGCGGTTGCGCAACCGGCGGTAGCCGTAGTCGCGGAAGATGCCGATGACGCCGCCGTAGACGTCGGCGACCTCGTCCAGCGGGACCCAGGCGCCCAGGCGCACGCCCAGCTTGGGGTTGGTGGACAGCCCGCCGCCGACCCACAGGTCGAAGCCGGGGCCGTGCTCGGGGTGGACCACGCCGACGAAGGCGACGTCGTTGATCTCGTGCGCGACGTCCAGCAGCGGGGAGCCGGAGACGGCGGACTTGAACTTGCGCGGCAGGTTGGAGAAGTCCTTGTTGCCGATGAAGCGCCGCTGGATCTCCTCGACGGCGGGGGTGCCGTCGATGATCTCGTCCTCGGCGATGCCGGCCACCGGGGAGCCGAGGATGACGCGCGGGGTGTCGCCGCAGGCCTCGGTGGTGGACAGGCCGACGGCCTCCAGCTTCTGCCAGATCGCCGGGACGTCCTCGATCCGGATCCAGTGGTACTGGACGTTCTGGCGGTCGGTCAGGTCGGCGGTGTTGCGGGCGTACTGCTCGGAGACCTCGGCGATCGCCTTCAGCTGGGCGACGGTCAGCCGGCCGCCGTCGATCCGCACGCGCAGCATGAAGTACTCGGCGTCGAGCTCGTGCGGCTCCAGGATCGCGGTCTTGCCGCCGTCGATGCCCTCCTTGCGCTGGGTGTACAGGCCCCACCAGCGCATCCGGCCGCGCAGGTCGGCGGGGTCGATCGAGTCGAAGCCCCGGTGCGCGTAGATCGTCTCAATACGTGTCCGTACGTTGAGACCGTCGTCGTCCTTCTTGAACTGCTCGTTGGCGTTCAGGGGGGTGAAGTGGCCCATGCCCCACTGGCCCTCGCCGCGGTGACGGGTCACCTTGCGAGGCGCGGCGGGGCGGCGCGCGACGGCGCGGTCGGCCGTGGGCTCGGCGGTCTCGGGGGTGGTGGCCATGGTGAAGTCCTTCGGGGCAGATGGCTCTGACGCCGGGTGGGTCGCTGGGGGTGCGTGGCGGTGCGGTGCTGCTGTGACCTGCGGGTATTCCCAGGTCCGGAGAGAGCAGTGACCGTGGCCGGCCGGGCGCCTGCGCGTCCGCTCCAGCGGGGACGGCGAGGTGGGTGGCGCCGGGTGCGGTGGTGCGGCGGGGTGGGCTCAGATCGCCGGACAGATGGCGCTGGACACGCGAAGGAGATCGACGTGGAGTCGACCAACTAGGGTGGTTCCGGCGCTCGGCATGGCAAGAGATTGGCACGGCGCGGGACTCGCGGTCCACTAACATCCGAATGGCGGACGCTGAGGTTTCGCCATGTGAGACCGTCGGGAATCCCCGCCGCTCCCCGCCCCGACGTCCGTCCACGCGCCCGTACCCCGGGGGAGATCAACCGCGCGGCCCCGGCCCGATACCGTTAGACCCGTGCAAGCAGCAGGCGAGACGAGCAGACCGAACCCCGAACGGCCCTCCCGGCGCCGGGGCAAGGGCTCCCGACGCGCGGCCAAACAGGCCGCCTGGCGCCGCACGGCGTGGGAGCTGGTCAAGGACACCACCAACACCTGCGTCGAGTACCGGGTCACCGGACTCGCCGCGGAGGCGGCCTTCTTCACCCTGCTGTCGATCCCACCGCTGCTCCTCGGCCTGGCCGGCACCCTCGGCTACCTCGACGAGTTCCTCGGCGCCGGCACCATCGACCGGCTCAAGCACGACATCGTCTCGGCCTCCGGGACGGTCCTGTCGGACTCGTCCGTCAAGGAGGTCGTGGTGCCGCTGCTGGACCAGGTCTTCGCCCACTCCCGGCCCGACCTCGTCTCGATCGGCTTCCTGCTGTCGCTGTGGTCCGGCTCCAGAGCGCTCTACATCTTCATCGACACCATCACCGTCATGTACGGGCTCGACGGCAAGCGAGGCATCGTCAAGACCCGGCTGATGTCCCTCGGCCTCTACTTCGGCGCCCTCGTCATCAGCTCCCTGGTGCTGCCCCTGCTGATGGCCGGACCCGGACTCATCGAGAACGCCGTGCCCGGCGTCGCCGGACTGGTCGGCGCCGCCTACTGGCCGGTCGCCATCGTGCTGCTGATCGTCTCCCTCACCACCCTCTACCACCTGGCCGTCCCCGTCTCCACGCCCTGGCGCGAGGACGTCCCCGGCGCGCTGGTCGCCCTGGTGGTGCTGGTCGTCTGCAGCGTCGCCCTGCGGATCTACCTGGTCAGCTCGGTCGAGGTCCCCTCCGTGTACGGCTCGTTGGCCGCGCCGGTGGCCGTACTGCTGTGGATCTTCGTGGTCGCCCTGGCCGTCCTCATCGGCGCCGCCATGAACGCCGCCATAGACCGCCGCTGGCCCACCCTGGAGACCGCCGACGCCCGCGCCGAGAACGAGCGCGCCCAGGAGGAGGCCGCCGCCGCCGTGGTCCGCGAGGTCGCCGCCCGGCGCGCCGCCGAACGGGCCCGGCGCGCCCGCGAACTCGGCCTCGCCGAAGGCGCCGAGGAGGAGTGGGGCGAGGAGGACGGCGACGACGTCGACGTCCCCTCCGAGTACCCGGAGCGCTGGGCCGACGTCCTGGCCGCCGACAACGTCCGCGGCCGGCTCACCGCCCGCGGCGGGCCCCACCACCGGCCCGGGCCGCCCCCGCCGGACAGCGACCGGCCGTCCGGGCCGCCGCCGGAGCGGCGGGCGCCCGACTACCCGCCCCGGCCGCCGTGGGAGCGGCAGTAGCGGGGCGGGACTGCGGCACCACGACGAACGGCACAGGGCCTCCTCCGCGGGATGCGGGGGAGGCCCTGTGCCGTTCGTCGTCTCCTGACGTCAGGTCGTCTCCTGGTGCCGGTTCGCCGGTTCGTTCCTGCCCGTTGCCCGTTGCCCGTTGCCCGTTGCCCGTTGCCCGTTCGCCGTCGCCGTCGCCCGTCGCCCGTCGCCCGGGGGGCGGCTCGCGGCCGGCGGTGGGTCAGGCGGTCGCCGGGTTCGGCGGGAAGGGGGACTGCGGGGCCGGGTGGTACCCGTACGGGGACTGCTCGGCCGGAGGGTACGGGGCGGCCGGGTTGACCTCGGTCCGGTCCGGATCCGGGCCCGGGGCGGCCGGGCGTGGGAGCGTCAGCTCCGGGGCCGTCGCGTTCGGGCCGCTCGGCGCGGTCGGGCTCGCGTTCGGGTTCGGGCTCGGGCTCGGATCCGTCGCGGCCGGACCGCCCGGGGCCGCAGGCCGGCCCGCTGGCCCGGCCTGCGCCGGGAGCGGATCCGGGCTCGGCGGCGCCGGCTCCAGCGCCGTGCGCCCGGCCGAGTCGCTCAGCTTGATCAGCAGCGCCACGATCAGCCAGTTCGCCAGCAGCGACGAACCGCCCGCCGCCAGGAACGGCAGCGCCTTGCCGGTCAGCGGTACCAGCCCGCTCACCCCGCCGACCACCACGAACACCTGCAGCGCCAGCGCCGTCGACAGCCCCGTCGCCAGCAGCTTGCCGAACGGGTCGGTCAGCCCGACCGCCGTCCGCAGCCCGCGCTGGACCAGCAGCAGGTACACCAGCAGCACCGCCGTCACTCCGGCCAGGCCCAGTTCCTCACCGATCGTGGTGAAGACGAAGTCGCTGCGCCCGGCGAAGCCGATCAGCCACGGCCGCCCCGAGCCCAGGCCCGTCCCGGTCAGGTGCCCGGTGCCCAGGCTGAACAGCGCCTCGGCGGGCTGGTCGGAGATGATCGCCGGGTCGTGGTGCTCCTTGTAGATGTCGAGCGGGTGCAGCCAGGCCTCGACGCGCCCGTGCACGTGCGGCTCCACGGTGCCGACCACGGCCGCGCCGCCGACCGCCATCAGCAGGCCGAGCACCACCCAGCTGGTGCGCTCGGTCGCCGCGTACAGCATCACGACGAAGACGCCGAAGAAGATCAGCGAGGTGCCGAGGTCGCGCTCGAAGACCAGCACCAGCAGGCTGACCACCCAGATCGCCAGCACCGGGCCGACGTGCCGCCCGCGCGGCAGGGTCATCCCCCAGATCTTCCGGCCGGCCAGCGCGAGCGCGTCCCGGGAGGCCATCAGGTACCCGGCGAAGAAGATCGTGATCGCGACCTTCACGAACTCGTCCGGCTCGAAGGAGAGTCCGAACAGGCGGATCCAGCGCTTGGCGCCGAAGTCCTCCGGCCGGCCCGGGAAGAACGCGGGCGCCGCCAGCAGGATCAGCGCCCCCGTCATCAGCAGGTACACGTACCGCTGGAAGAACCGGTGGTGCTTGATCAGCGCGATCAGCGCGATCGCCACCGCGACCGAGACGAACACCCACATCAGCTGCGAGGGCGCGGCCGGGAGCTTCTGGTAGTCGCCCTTCCTGGCGTGCGCCGCCGCGTAGGAGATGTCCAGCCGGTCCAGCAGCATCAGCCCGAAGCCGGTCAGGAAGACGCCCAGCGGCAGGATCAGCGGATCCGCGTACGGGGCGAACCGCCGCACCGCCAGGTGCGCCACCCCGGCCAGTCCGCCCAGCGCCAGGCCGTGGACCAGCAGCCCGGGCGGCATCTTGCCGGTCAGTGCCAGATCGGCGTCGATGTGCCCCGCCAGACAGACGGCCACCGCGAGCGCCAGCAGGCCCAGCTCGATGTTGCGGTGGCGCGCCGCCAGCCGGCGGCCCTCGCCGCGTGCAGTGCTTTGCACCCTTGTCGTCCCCTTGTCATCACCCGCGTGGCCGGTATCGCCGACGGTGCATCCTGCCAGACGAACACGGCCCCGCGCCGGTTGCGGTCCGGGGGCCGTCGAGGCCGGAACTTTGCCTGGGCAAAGCTTTTTCCGGGCTCGGTAAAGCTTTGTTCAGGTGCAGGTATAGAGGCGGGCCCCGGGTGCGGCGGGCCCCGGCCGGGAGGCCATCATGGCCGGGCGCCGCGGTCCGGTCCGCGGCGCCCGACGGACCGCCGCACGGCGCCGGCGGCGGCAGGGCGCGAACGAGGTGGGCGGACGGATGGACGGCGCGGTGCGAGTGCTCGCCTACAGCGGACCGCCGCCCTGGCAGTGGTCCGACCTGGCCACGTCGTGGACGGCCGAACCGCTCGTGCTCACCCTCTCCGTGCTGCTCGGCGGCTGGTACCTGGCCGCGGTGCGCACCGTCCACCGGGCGGGCGGCGAGCGCTGGCAGCCGTCCCGCACCGCCGCCTTCCTGGGCGGGCTGCTGCTGTGGATCTGGTGCACCTGCTCCGGCCTCGGCGTGTACGAGCGGATCCTGTTCACCGACCGGGCCGTCCAGGTCGTGCTGCTGCTGATGCTCGTCCCGCTGCTGCTCGCGCTCGGTGCGCCGGTCTCGCTGCTGGTCGCGGCCGCGCCGCCGGCCCGGCGCGAGCGCGTCCTGCGGGCGCTGCGCAGCCGGCCGTCCAAGGTGCTGATGTTCCCGGCCGTCTCCACCGCGCTGCTGATGGCCCCGCCGTGGCTGCTCTACTTCACGCCCTGGTACGAGGAGTCGGTGTCCAGCGCGTTCGGGAACGTGCTGCTGCACCTGGCGCTGGTGCTGCTCGGGCTGGCGTACTTCTGGCCGCGGCTGCAGATCGACCCGGTCGGGCGCGAGTACCCGCACCTGGTCGGACTGTTCATCACCTTCGCCGAGGTGATCTTCGACGCGGGGCTCGGGCTGGTGCTGATCTACGGCGGCCACCTGGTCGCCGAGCACTACTACGTGGCGCTCGGACGGCCGTGGGGGCCGAGCCTGGCGCAGGACCAGACCTGGGGCGGCAACATGCTCTGGGTGCTGGGCGACCTGGTCGGGCTGCCGTTCCTGGCCGCGCTGGTGCGGCGGATGGTGGTGCAGGGGCGGGAGGAGATCAAGGCGGTGGACGCCGAACTCGACGCCCGTTTCGAGGAGGCCGCGGCGCAGGCGCAGGCGGCGGGGCTGCCGGCCGAGGAGGAGGCCGGGATGCGGCCCTGGTGGCTGGACGACCCGAACCTCAAGCACCGGTACGGCGGGTAGCCGGCTCCGGCGGGCTCCTCAGTGCGGGCCCGCACTTTTGTAGGTCCAATGTTGGCCCCTTGTGGCTCCCTTCACCGCGTTTCCGCAGGTCAAAAATCACTTGGCCCCGCCACCCCGACCAGCTAGCGTTTCTCCCGTCCAGATCGGGGGCCTTCACGGCCGCCCGAGGAGCAGAGAGCAGGAGGTGAACCCCGTGGTCGTTGTCGCCCCGATAGCTGCCTTGGGCAGCACTCGCGTTCACCTCCTCTTCCCGGCCGCCGGCTGACCCTTTCCGCGCCAGCCGCAGCCCGCCGGGATCATCTCCTCCCGAAGGGCCCACCGCGTTGTTCAACGCTGCCTCCACTTCGTCGTCCCCCTCTGGCTCCCTCTCCGACGAGCTGCCGCTGTCCGGCTACGGCTGGACGCCCGAGCTCGCCGAACTCTTCACCCCGCTCGGCGAGGCCGGTCTGATCCCGGCCCGGATCGTCCGGGTCGACCGCGGCCAGTGCGACGCCGTGCTCGCCGATCCGGAGACGGGTGAGCCGCGCACCGTCCGGCTCGACACCCGCCCGGTCGCCGACGCCGACATGATCAACTGCCCGTGCACCGGCGACTGGGCCGCCGTGGACCTCCACGCCCAGCCGATGGCCGCCGTCAGCGCACTGCTGCCCCGCTCGACCGCGATCATCCGCAAGGTGGCCGGCAAGCGCTCCGACGGCCAGGTGCTCGCCGCCAACGTCGACACCGTCCTGATCGCCGCCTCGCTCGCCGCCGATCCGGACCTCGGCCGGATAGAGCGCTTCCTCGCCCTGGCCTGGGAGTCCGGCGCCGACCCCCTGGTCGTCCTCACCAAGGCCGACCTGGTCGACGACGCCGAGTTCATCCGCGCCGACGTCGAGGCGGTCGCGCCCGGCGTGACCGTGCTCGTGGTCAGCGCCGAGACGGGCGAGGGCATGGACGTGCTGCGCGCCTGCGCGCCCGGCACCACGGCCGTGATCGGCCAGTCCGGCGTCGGCAAGTCCACGCTCACCAACGCGCTCGCCGGCGTCACGGCGATGGCCGTCCAGGAGGCCCGCTCGGTCGACCAGAAGGGCCGTCACACCACGACCACCCGCGAACTGATCCCGCTGCCCGGCGGGGGTGTGCTCATCGACACCCCCGGGCTGCGCGAGGTCGGCCTCTACGGTGGCGAGGGCGTGGACCTGGCCTTCGCCGACATCGCCGGACTGGCCGAGGACTGCCGCTTCCATGACTGCGGCCACCACACCGAGCCCGGCTGCGCGGTGCAGGCGGCGCTCGCCGACGGCTCCCTGCCGCAGCGCCGGATGGACAGCTACCTCAAGCTCCAGCGCGAGAACGAGTGGATCGCCTCCCGCTCGGACGCCCGACTGGCCTCGGCCCGGGCGAAGAAGTGGAAGTCGCTCTCCAAGTCGATGCGCGCCGCGGGAGGCCCCGTGAAGCGCTGACCAGGAGCCGACCAGGAAACCAGGAGGCCGCGGCCGGCCTCCGCCCGGGCCACCAGGCTCGGCGGAGGCCGGGCGGGCCGGCAGCCGGAAGTGCTTCAGGGCCACTGCGGTGGCGTCGTCCACGGTGAAACCCGGGTCACCGAGGACGGCGAGCCGCCCTGGCCGGAGGCCAGACCGCGAGCAACGCGCGCGTGCACCGAGCGCTGCGGCGTGGTCTTCTCCCGGCGTGGGTGCTCCTGTGTGGGCGCCCCAGCGCGGGCCTCCCGGTGTGGGGCCTCCGGCGTGGGCCTCCGCTGTGGCCCTCGGCGTGGTTCCCACACCGGGCCCCTGTGAGGGCCCCCAGCGCGGGGACCAGGGTGGGCCCCCTGTGGAGGGCCCCCGGCGCGGGCCCTCCGGGCCGGTGCTCGGGATGGGTGGGTGGAGGTGGGCGGAGGGTGGGGTGGGGGAGGGGGGAGGGGGGAAGCCCCCAACGGCCATGTCCGATTCCCGCCAGTCACCCCCGCCCCAGTGCCGCAAACTGGACAGCGTGATCGACGACGACATCCGGTACCGAGCCGTGGACAGCCGAGACGCCCGCTTCGACGGCGTCTTCTTCACGGCCGTCACCTCCACCGGCATCTACTGCCGACCGAGCTGCCCCGCCGTGACCCCCAAGCGCGTCAACTGCGTCTTCTACCCCAGCGCCGCGGCCGCCCAGGGCGCCGGCTTCCGCGCCTGCCGCCGCTGCCGACCCGACTCCGTGCCGGGCTCCCCGGAGTGGAACCACCGCGCCGACCTGGTCGGTCGCGCGATGCGCCTGATCGGCGACGGCGTAGTCGACCGCGAGGGCGTCGCGGGCCTGGCCAGCCGCCTCGGCTACAGCTCCCGCCAGCTCCAGCGCCAGCTCATCGCCGAGCTGGGCGCCGGCCCGATCGCGCTGGCCCGCGCCCGCCGCGCCCAGACCGCCCGCCTGCTGCTGCAGACGACCGAACTCCCGGTCACCGACATCGCGTTCGCCGCCGGCTTCGCCTCGGTGCGCCAGTTCAACGACACCGTCCGCGAGGTCTACGACCGCACCCCCAGCGGTCTGCGCGCCGAGGTCGTGGCCGGCCGCCGCGTCGCGACCCCGGCCGGCGGCCTCACCCTGCGCCTGGCCTACCGCGGCGCGCTCGACAGCGACCACCTGATCGATTTCCTCGCCCTGCGCGCCGTTCCCGGCGTGGAGGAGGTCGTCCCCGCTCCGCGCCCCGGCGTCCGCACCTACCGGCGCACCCTGTCGCTCCCGTACGGGCACGGCATCGCCGAGGTCGACGGGCTGGCGCCGGGCGAGCCGCGCACCCGCGGCTGGCTCGACTGCCGCCTGCTGCTCGCGGACCTGCGCGACCTCCCGACCGCCGTCCAGCGCCTGCGCGGCCTGTTCGACCTGGACGCCGACCCGGACGCGGTCGACGAGCAGCTCGGCGCCGACCCCGTGCTCGGCCCCCTGGTCCGGGAACGCCCCGGCCTGCGCTCGCCCGGCCACGTGGACCCGCACGAGCTGGCCGTCCGCGCCGTGCTCGGCCAGCAGATCACGGTCGGCGCCGCCCGTACGCTGGCGGGCCGGCTGGCCGAGAAGTACGGCACCGCGCTGCCCGAGCCGAGCGGCGGCCTGCGGCTGCTGTTCCCGACGGCGGCGGTGCTGGCCACCGCCGACCCGGAGGACTTCGCGATGCCCGCCGCCCGCCGCCGCGCGCTCACCGGCCTGTGCGCGGCCCTGGCCGAGGGGGCGGTGCGACTCGACGGCGGGGTGGACCGGGAGGAGTCCGCGGCCAAGCTGCTGGCCCTGCCCGGCATCGGCCCCTGGACCGTCGGCTACCTGAGGATGCGGGCCCTCGCCGACCCCGACGTCTTCCTCCCGGGCGATGTGGGCGTCAAGCACGGCCTCGTCCGGCTCGGCGCCCCCGGCGACCCGAAGAACGCCGCCCGCGCGGCCGAGGCGTGGGCCCCGTGGCGCTCCTACGCCGTGCACCGGCTGTGGGCCGGGCTCGCGAGCGCCAGCACTGGAACGGAGAAGGCAGAGGCATGAGCACCACCGTCTACACCACCATGGAGAGCCCGTTCGGCCGGCTGCTGCTGTCCGGTGTCCTGCCCGAGGGCGGCGGCGCGGCGGCGCTGGCCACCGTCACCGCGCCCGGGCAGAAGTACGCGCTGGCCGAGCCCGCCGACGACTGGGTCCTTGACCCGGAGGCGCTCGCCGAGCCGGTCGCCCAGCTGACCGCCTACTTCGCCGGCGAGCGCACCTCCTTCGACCTCCCGCTCGCCCCGGCGGGCACCGAGTTCCGTCGGCGGATCTGGGCCGCCCTGGACGGGATCCCGTACGGCGAGACCGTCACCTACGGCCAACTCGCCGATCTGGCGGGGGAGTCGCCGCGCGCGGTGCGGGCGGTCGGCGGCGCGGTGGGCGCCAACCCGCTGCTCATCGTCCGCCCCTGCCACCGTGTCATGGGCGCCAACGGCTCGCTGACCGGCTTCGCGGCGGGCGTGGACTGCAAGCGCCGGCTGCTGGAGCTGGAGAGCGGCACGCTGTTCTGACGCGTCCGCCCGGGCGGCGGCGCGGCTCAGCCCGCCGCCGCCCGCAGGTCCACCCGCCAGTTGTGGCTGCGCATGAACCGCCCGGGCGGGAACTCGAAGTCCGTCTCGCCGACGAGGCTGAACCCGGCCTTCGCGCAGACCGCGTTGGAGGCCGGGTTGTCCACCGAGGGGAAGGCGTGCAGGTGGCGGTGGGCGGCCTCGCGGCGGGCGGCCGCGACGGCGGCGCGGGTGGCGGCGACGGCGATGCCCCGCCCCTGGTGGCCGGGCAGGACGTTCCACCCCATCTCGTGGACGGTCTCGCCCTCCCAGGTGCGGGTGCCGTAGCCGACGGTTCCGACGGCCTCGCCCTCGGGGAGCAGCACGATCCGGTACATGCAGCCCAGGCCGGACGGGACGAAGTCCAGGTAGCGCCGGTGCCGGACGAGGAGTTGCTCCTCGGTCTCCGGGCCGCCGACGTGCTTCTTCATCTCCGGGGTGTTGACCCGGCGCAGCAGTGCGAGGTCGGCGTCCGTCCAGGGCTCGATCAGTACCTGTGCTGTGCTCATGCCGGGGACGGTAGCGGTCCGTACGGGTCGGCGACCAGCGGTTTTGGGGGCGCCCGGGGGGTGCTGACCAGGGTTCGGCCGGGGCCGGACCGGGGCCAGGCCGGGGTTCAGGTCTGGTCGGGGCCCTGGCCGGTCTCGGCGAGGGCGCGGGCGAGCTGTTCGAGGGCGGGCAGCGCGTGGACGACGGCGTCGCGGTCGGTGGGGTCGAGGGTGCCGAGGGCGGTGGCGATGCGGCGCTCGTGGGCGCGCTGCCAGTCGTCGAGCTGGCGCCGGCCGGCCGGGGTGAGGGCGATGCGGGCGGTGCGACGGTCGCCGGGGTCGGCCTGGCGGTCGACGAATCCGGCGTCCAGGAGCTTGCCGATCAGTCCGCTGACGGTGTTGGGGGCGAGCCGCTGCCGGGCGGCGAGTTCGCCGACCCGCAGGGGGGCCGCGGCGAGGGTCTGGAGGAGTTCGACCTGTGCCATGGGCAGGGACTCCCACGGGTAGTCGGTGCGGATGCTGCTGCGCAGGGCGCGGCGCAGGCGGGTGACGGTGTCGGTGAGCCGCCGGGCGTGGTCGACCGCCGTTTCGGGGGTTTCGGTGGCGGGGTCGGGGACGTGTGGTGACGACGGCATGGCGGACAGCGTATCGCCTGGTACGGGCCGGTCCGGCGGACTGTCCACCGTCGGGCGGGGGCCTCCCGGAACTCTGTGGATACCCCTGGGGCCCTGTGGAACTCGGCGCGCCCGGGGCTCCCGTCGGAAAGCGAGCAACTCGTAGAAAGAACATATCTGCATCCGATATATTTGTGGCATGAACGCCACCGCCCTTGCCGCGCGGCTGCTCACCGAGCGGCCCCGGCCGCGCGGCATAGCCGGCTGGCGTCACGCCCACTGGCTGGCCGTCGGCACCGTCTGCCTCGGGGCCTTCCTCGGCCAGCTCACCGCCAGCGTCACCGCCCTCGTCTTCCCGGCCCTCGGCCGGCACTTCGACGCCGGCTTCGCGGCCGTCGAATGGGTCGCCCTCGCCTACCTCCTGGTGCTGGTCGCCCTGCTCGCCCCGGTCGGCTGGCTCTCCGACCTCATCGGCCGCAAGACCATGTACCTCGGCGGCTTCGCCGTCTTCGCCCTCGCCTCGCTCGGCGCCGGATACGCCGGCAGCCTCGGCGTGCTGGTCGCCTGCCGGGCCGTCCAGGCCGTCGGCGGCGCGATGATGCAGGCCAACAGCGTCGCCCTGGTGGCGCGCGGCGTCCCGGAGCACGCGATGCGGCGCGCGCTCGGCATCCAGGCGGCGGCCCAGGGGCTCGGTCTGGCGCTGGGCCCCAGCCTCGGCGGGCTGCTGGTGGAGCACGCCTCCTGGCGGTGGGTGTTCTGGATCAACGTGCCGATCGGGGTGCTGGGCATCCTGGCCGGCTGGTTCCTGCTGCCCCGCACCCGTACCGGGCCCCTGCCCGCCGCCGGTGCCGGGAAGCAACCCGCCGCCGGTAGCGGGGGCCCGCCCGCAGGAGCCGCCGCCCGCCTGCCCGCCCCCCGCACCGAGGACGGCCCGCTCGCGCCGGGCACGGTGAGCCCGCCCGCCACCGTGTCCGCCACCACGCCTGCCACCACGCCCGCCCCCGCGTCCGGCGGCCGCTTCGACCTGGCCGGCCTGCTCCTGCTCACCGGCTCCACCACCGCGCTGCTGCTCGCCCTGTCCACCGCCTCCGGACTGCCGCTGCCCGGCTGGGCCGTCGCCGTCCTGCTGCTCGCCGCCGCCGTCCTCGCACTCGCGCTGGTCCGTCAGGAACGGCGGGCCGCCCGGCCGATCCTGGCGCCCGGCCTGGTCAACACCCCCGGGGTGCGGTCCGGGCTGGTGGTCTCGCTGATCGGCTACCTGCTGCTGTTCTGCCCGCTCGTGCTCGGCCCGGTGCTGCTCACCGGCGCGGGCGTGCCGGTGGCCCGGGCCGGCCTGGTGATCACCCTGCTGCCCGCCGCGTTCGCGCTCGCCGCGACCGTCGGCGGCGCGCTGCTGCCGCGCGGCTGGTCGGACGTCGCCCGCTGCCGCGCGGGCGCGGTGCTCGCGGGCGCGGGGCTGCTGCTGTTCGCGCTGCTGCCGGTCTCCGGGGCGGCCGTGGCGGTGCCGCTGCTGCTCGCCGGCTACGGGCTGGGACTGCTGCTGCCGGCCAACAACGCGCTGGTGATGCGGGCGATCCCGGCGCAGTGCTCGGCGGTCGGCGGCGGCATGGTCAACATGGCCCGCAGCCTCGGGACGGCGCTCGGCACCGCGCTGCCCGTCCTCGGCGTCCACCTGGCGGGCCCGGCGGCCGGCGGCCGGACGGTGCTGCTCGCTCTCGCGGCGGTCGCGGTGGCGGCCGTGGCCCTGACCCGGCCGGTCCGCCCGGCCTGAGCCCGGGCCTCCGCCCCGGGCCTCCGCCCTGGCTAGGCCTCCGAGCGGACGTTCAGCGCGTCCTGGGCCCGGTTGAGGCCGCGTCGCACCAGCGTGTCCAGCGCGTCCGCGCACCGGTCCAACACCCCCGGCAGGGCGGCCTGTTCGTGGTCCGAGAACTTCTTCAGCACGAAGTCGCCGACGCTCTGCCCCTTCGGCGGGCGCCCGATGCCGAAGCGCAGCCGCACGAAGTCGCGGGTGCCGAGCACCTCGCCCACCGAGCGCACGCCGTTGTGGCCGCCGGGGCCGCCGCCGCGCTTGAGCCGTCCGGTGCCGAACGCGAAGTCCAGGTCGTCCTGCACGACCACCAGGTGCTCGACCGGGACGCCGTAACGCCGCAGCAGGCCGGACACCGGTCGGCCGGACAGGTTGATGAACCACTGCGGCTTGGCCAGCACCACCCGGTGGCCGTCGATCTCGATCTCCGCCACCAGGGCGCCGATCCCGCGCCGCCGGAACCGCGCGCCGTGCCGTTCGGCCAGCCGCTCCACGGTCAGGAAGCCGGCGTTGTGCCGGGTCAGCCGGAACCACGGGCCGGGGTTGCCCAGTCCGGCGATCAGCCAGGGTGCGGCGGGGGTCATCGGGAGCTCCAGGTGCTTGGCGCGGACGCGGGACGGCCGGGGCGCGGTACGCACGGTACGGGACCGTCGACCGCGCCCCGGCCGTCCAGGACACGCGCAGTGGGGTGGGTCAGGACTCGGGCACGCCGGGGGCGGCGCCGCGCTCCGTGAGCATGTCGGTCATCAGCTGCACCTCCGAGGTCTGCGCGACCACCATCGACTGGGCGAGCCGCTTCTCGGCGTCGTTCCTCGCCAGGTCCACGTAGCCCTGGGCCATTTCGACGCCGCCCTTGTGGTGCTGGATCATCAGCTGCAGGTAGTACACCTCGGCGTCCCGCCCGCTGAGCGAACGCAGCTTCGCCAGCTGGGTGTTGGTGGCCATGCCGGGCATCAGCGAACCGTCGTGGGCCTGGTAGTCGTGGCCCATCCTCATCCACGCCATCGGCTTGGCCGCCGAGTGCTGCGGCAGCCCCCACTGGTCGATCCAGCCCATCATCATCCCGCGCTGGTTGGCCTGGGTGTTGATGATGTCGAAGGCGAGGGTGCGGGTCGGGTCGTCGCCGGTGCGGTCCCGGACGATGAACGACAGGTCCACCGCCTGCTGGTGGTGGGTCGCCATGTCGCGGGCGAACCCGGCCTCGGGCGAGTCGTCCGCCGGGACGGCCACCGAGGCCGACCCGGACGCCGACGTCCCGCTCGCCACCAGGGCGGGCACCCCGAGGGCCAGCGCGAGGGCGGCGGCCAGCGCGGCCGGCCACCACAGCCGCCGACGGGCCGGGCGCGGCGCCCCGGCCTCGTCCGCGAACGCCTCGGCGGCGCGCTCGGAGCCGTCCTCGGGCGGCGCCGCGTCGGCGGCGGTCACATCTGCCCCATGGTGCAGGAGGCGCCCGGCTCCTGGGTCTGCTTGCCCTGGACGTACTTGGTGAAGAACTGGTTCACCCGGGGGTCGCTGGCGCTCTCCACGATCAGCTGGGTGCTCCAGGCGTTCAGGGTGATGGTGCCCTTCTCGTCCGGGTACGGGCTCATCAGCGAGTACGGGGTGGTCTTGACCTTGTCGGACAGGGTCTTGATGTCGTCCGGCGTCGCCTTGCCGTTGTACGTCACCCAGACCGCGCCGTGCTCCAGCGAGTGGACGGCGCGCTCGTTCTCGACCGGCTGGTCGTAGACGTGGCCCATGCAGTCCAGCCAGATCGCGTTGTGGTCGCCGCCGACCGGCGGGGTCATCGGGTAGCTGACCTTGTCCTTGACGTGGGTGCGGCTCAGCTCGCCGAAGGTCTGCACGCCCGGGATGTCCGCGTTGGCGGCGGCCTGCTCCTTCTTCTTGCTCTGGTTGGCGTCCATGACGATCCAGGTGCCGGTGGCGATCGCGCCGATCACCAGCACGCCGGCCGCGACCGAGGCGATGACCTTGTTGCGGCGGTCGCGGCGCTGCTCGCCGGCGCGCAGCTCGGCTATCCGGGCGCGGCGGTCGGTCGGGCCGGGCTTGCCGGACTGCTTGCTGGACTGCTTCGAGGCGGAACCCATGGTGGTTGTCCTTGTCCCCGCCGCGCACTGCTGGAGGCGCGGCGGTCAGCTGAAAGAAGGGGAGGGGCGGATCCGCCGGCGGATGCCGGGCGGTGGGTTCCGCTCAGGACCGGTGTACTTGCAGCTCGTGTAGATCGGGTGCCGGATGCGGACCGTCCAGCAGCCCGGCGGGCACCACCCTGGGCAGGGCCTCGGCTGCCGGCGCGAGCGGTGACGCGGCCGGCTGCGGATGCGGCGGCGGGTTCGGAAGCTGGGCGTCCTGCGCGCAGTACGGGTGACTGGAGCAGCCGTTGTCACGGCGCGGCTGCCCGCCGTCGGCGGTGCACCACGTCCAGTGCCGCTGCTCCCCGGCGCGCTGGCGCTGGTCGGAGGCCTTGGCGGCGGGGCCGGCGTGCGGGCCGTGGCCGGCGACCGTCGGGACGGTGGCGGCGGTGATGGTGGTGGTCACGGCGGCGGTGACGGTGGTCGGCGTCGGAGCGGCGTGCGCGCCGACCGCCTTCGACTGGCCGGCGCACGGCAGCGTCGTGAGCAGCGCGACCAGCAGCAGGACCCACAGCACACCCACCGGGCGGCCCGCCGGTGCGGCCCTCCCCGGTCGAGGTGAGCTGGGGGCCGACGCGGTCATGCGCACATTTAATCAGCCGAACGAGTGAAGCGATGCCCCTCCTCCGCCCCGATTTTCGGCCGCTCCCGGACCCGAACACCCCGGAAACGCCCTGCTCCGGGCACATCCGGCAAGCACGGACGGAACGGGACCGAACGCGGGGGTGAACCCGGGGGTGGGCGTGGGGCCGGGCCCCCCGGTGAAACCCGAGGTGGGCGGGGTGGCCGGGAACGGCCCGGCGCTGACCGGTTGTCGCCGAAACCCGGACAGCGTCGTTGCACTTGGAGACAATGACGTCGAGTCCGGCCCCGCCGGGGGCGGCGCGACCACGGACCGACCAGGAGCCGCCAGATGAGCAAGCAGGGTGCCCCCGCACAGTCGCACCGGCCGGACGACGGTTGGTGGGACACGGTCTACGACGGCCCGGCGGGCACCCTCCCCGACACCCCGCACGCGGACCCCGGCGACGGCAGCGTCGACGACTGGTTCGAGACGGCGGTCGGCCTCATCGGCCAGCAGCGCACGGCCGAACCGGAGCCGGTTCCGGACGCGGGGCCGGTTCTGGACGCGGAGCCGGAGCCGGTGTCGGAGCCGGAGCCGGTGTCGGCAGCGGAGCCGGCAACGGACGAGGCGCCGGAACGGGACAGCATCGACGACTGGTTCGACACCGCGATCGGCGTCATCGGACCCCAGCGGGCGGACGAGGAGCGGGTCTTCGCTCCTGACGTCCAGGAAACCGAAGCCGACACCGCCCCCACACCGGTCTCCCTGGACAAGCCCACCCCCGAGCCGGCGCCGGAACCCGAGCCGGAACCCGAGCCGCAATCCGAGCCGGAACCCGAACCCGAGGTCGCCGCCGAGGAGCCCGAGCCCGAGCCCGAAGTCGAGCCCGAAGCCGAGCCCGAGCCCGCCGAGGAACCCGACACCCTCGCCACCGCCACCGCCACCGTCCCCGACCCGCGCCCGGCCGTCCGCTCGCCGCTCGCCGACGACGCCCCCGCCGTGCCGCACGTCGGCGAGCGCCCGCCGACCTACGGGCCCGAACCGACCGCCGTCCCGGAGGCGGACCCGGGCGTCCTCGGGGCGCTCGTGCCGGACACCGTCCTGGAGGGCGCCCAGTACGGGTCGTCCGTCCTGCGCGCCGTCTCCGTCCGCGGCGACTCCGCCCGCTACCGGGGCGAGTCGCGGCGCGACGCGCTGCTGGTCACCAGGTTCGGCGAAGGCCCGGACGGACTGCTGCTCGCCGTGCTCGCCGGCATCGACCGGACCGGCACCGCCGCGGACGAGGCGCTCCCTCCGGAGGCCGTCGCCACCAGCACCCGCGAGGCCTGCCGCCAGCTGGCCTCCGCGGTCGGCCGCAGCCGCGAGGGCCTGGCCGCCGACCTGCGCGACGGCGCCCGGGACCGGCTGCGCTACGGCCTCCAGCGGCTGGCCACCGGCGCCGTCGCCCCGCTGCGCGCGCTCGTGCCCGGGAACGAGGAGGACGGCACGCCGTCCCCGGCCTCGCTGCACTGCCTGCTGCTGTCGCTCGACCCGGCGGTCGGCCACCGGGCGGCCTTCGGGGTCGGCCCGGGCGGGCTCTACCTGCTGCGCTCCGGGCACTGGATCGACGCCTACGCGGCCCGCCTGCTGCACCACCCGGACGGCCGGCAGCCGTCGGAGGAGCCGAGGCCGTTCCGCTTCCGGCTGGTCCCCGCCACCCCGGGCGACGTGCTGCTGCTCTGCACCCCCGGCCTGGCCCGCCCGATCGCCGACGAGCCGGCCGTCGCCCACTTCCTGTCCACCCACTGGGCCCACCCGCATCCGCCCGGCACCGTCGACTTCCTCCGCCAGGTCCAGGTCCGCGCCAAGGGCTACGCCGACGACCGTACGGCGGCCGCCGTCTGGACCGAATGACGGCCGACTGATCGACGGTTCGGAACACCGCCGTCCCGCCGGTGCCGCGCCCGACGCCCGGTCAGCGCGCCTTGGGAAAGACGGCGCGCAGCGCGGAGCCGCGGACGGTGACCGCGGCCCGGAGGACGGGCAGCATGCAGACGACCTGCACGGCGGCGTACCAGGGCGGGCAGACGCCCGGGATCAGGTCGACGCCGATGATGGCGACCGGCATGACGACGGTGAGGGCGCCCAGCCGTTCGAAGGCCCGGCGGGACCCTCGGGAGGCGGCGACCGCCAGCCGGTGGACCAGCACGGCGACCACCGGCAGCAGCACCGCCCGGACCCACATGAACGTGTTCACCGGGTGGCCGCTGCCCGCCACCGCGACGACCGCCAGGAACGCGACGGTGCCGAGCGCGCCGTAGACCTTGACGCCGGCCGTCACGGTGCCGAAGGCCCGCCGGGTACGGGGGTCGTGGAGCAGCTCCGCCTCGGGAGTGCTGGGCATGTCCGTGCGGAGCTTGTCCGTGCTGTGCGTGTTGGTGTCCATGTCCACCGACGCTACGAACCGACCGGCCGGGGCGGTATCGGTCTGGGCCCACGGGCGGGTGGGGCCAGCCCCACTCCCCGGCCGATCGGGGCGGTGGCGGGCTCGGCACGGTGCACAGTGGGAGCACCGTACGGAAGGGGAGAGACGTGGGACGGCTGGGTTCGTGGGTGGCGCGTGCCGGGGTGGGGTTCGTGCGGGCGTGCGTGGTGGCGGCCGTCTGCCTGCTGCTGCCGGCCGTGTGGGCCGCGGCCGTGGCGCTGGGGGTCTGGTGGGGGGCGGGCAACCCGTGGTCGTGGACGGCGCCGTTCGTGCTGGTGTGCGTGGGCACGCTCGCCCTGCCCCGACCCGTCTGCCGGGCCGTCCGCTTCCTCGTCGCGCGGTGGACCGGCACGGTGATCCCCGCCGGATACCGGCAGGCCGGGCCGGTGACGCGGATGTCCACCGGGTTCTGGTGGAACGGCTTCTCCTACGAGCGCACCCGCCGGGACGCGCTGATGGACCAGCGCTGGCGGGTCCGCTGGCGGGACCCGGCGAACTGGCGCGACCTGCGGTTCGCGGGGATCGCGCCGTTCACCGCCGGCCTGCTCGCGTGCCTCCCTCCGGCCGGGGCGGTCGTGGCGGCCCTGGCGGTCCTCGGGTTCGGCGGGCCGGAACCCGCCGCGCGCCTGGCCGGGGCGTTCGGCGCGGTCGTGGCCGTGGCCTCCGCCCCGTACGCCTGGCGGCCCGTCGTACCGGTGGCGGTCCGCTTCCTGCGCCCGTCGCCGGCGATGGCGCTGGCGGAGCGGGTCGCGGAACTGACCGCCCAGCGCGCGGACGTGACGGTCGCGCAGGCCGCCGAGATCCGCCGGATCGAACGGGACCTGCACGACGGGGCGCAGGCCCGCCTGGTCGCGCTCGGGCTCTCCCTGGCGACCGCCGGGAAGCTGATGGAGCGTGAACCCGACCAGGCCAGGGCGCTGATGCGGGACGCGCAGGCCGGTGCCACCGCATCGCTGGCCGAACTCCGCGACCTGATCCGGGGGATCAGCCCGCCGGTGCTGAGCGAGCGGGGGCTCGTCGACGCCGTCCGCGCGCTCGCCCTGGACGTCCCGCTGGAGGTGGCCGTGAGCGCCGACGCCCCGCTGAGCCTGGACCCGCCGATCGAGTCCGCCGTCTACTTCGGCGTCGCCGAGCTGCTGACCAACGCCGTCCGGCACGCCGGGGCGTCCGGGGTGCGGGTCTCCCTCACGCGGGACGGCACCGGTGTCGCCGCCGTGGTCGTCGCCGAGGTCGAGGACGACGGCCGGGGCGGGGCCGGTGTCCGGGCCGGCGGCGGGCTGGCGGGCCTGCGCCGCCGGCTCGCGGCCTTCGACGGCACCCTGGAGGTCACCAGTCCGTCGGGCGGTCCGACCCGTGTCAGGATGACGGTGCCATGCGAATCGTTGTAGCCGAAGACCTCTACCTCCTGCGCGACGGGATGGTCCGCCTGATCGAGGCCTGCGGGCACCAGGTGGTGGCCACGGCCGCCACCGGGCCCGAGACGCTCGACGCGTTGCGCAGGTGGCGCCCGGACGTGTCCGTCATCGACGTCCGCATGCCGCCGACCCAGTCGGACGAGGGGCTGCGGGCGGCCCTCGCCGCCCGCGGCGAGATGCCCGGGCTGCCGGTCCTGATCCTCTCCCAGCACGTCGAGCAGCTGTACGCCCGGGAGCTGTTGTCCGACGGCTCCGGCGGTGTCGGCTACCTCCTCAAGGAGAGCGTGTTCGACGCCGACCAGTTCATCGGTGCCCTGGAGCGCGTCGCGGACGGGGGGACGGCCATGGATCCGGCCGTCATCGCGAGGCTGCTGTCCACCACGCCACCGAGCCGGGGGCTCGAACGGCTCACCGAACGCGAGTACGCCGTGCTCGGGTTGATGGCCGAGGGGCTCTCCAACCAGGCCATCGGCCGCCGGCTCTTCCTGAGCGAGAGCGCCATCGGCAAGTACACCACCGCGATGTTCGGCAAGCTCGGCATCACCGACGACGACGACACCAACCGCCGTGTCCGCGCCGTCCTCACATACCTGAACAAACCCTAGCCCGACGGGCCGCCCGGCCGCAGCCCCCCGGGGTCAGTTGCGCAGGAGGATCGCGGTGACGGCGCCGGCCTGGGTGAGGGCGGCGGGGCGGTGGGTGTCGGGGAGGCCGATGGCGAGGGGGACGGCCAGGCCGTCGAGGAGGGCGCGGATCTGGGTGGCCCGGTCGGCGGCGGGCCCGGGGGTGAAGTGGCCGGTGGCGGTGCCCTCTTCGATGAGGGCGACCAGGTCGGCCTGCCAGGGCGCCTCGATCTCCTGTTGCCCCTGGCGGATCTCGGCGCTGGCGGGGGAGCGCCCCCACACCTCGACCCACAGGATCCAGCGCGGATCGCCCGCCCCGTCGGGCAGGTAGAGGCGCAGGTAGGCGTCGAGCCGCTGCCAGGGGTCGCGCGAGCGGTCGGCGAGGGCGTCGCGGCGCCGGGCGCCGAGCTGGTCCTCGCTCCATCGGAGGGTTTCCAGCAGCAGCTGGTCCTTGCTGCCGAAGTAGTAGAGCAGGTGTCCGGCGCTCATCTGGAGCTGTTTGCCGAGCCCGGCCATGGTGAGTTTGGCGAGCCCGTGTTCGGCGATCGCGGCCCGGGCGGTGGCGAAGACCTCCTCGCGGGGGCGTGCCGGTCGGCGCGGGCGGGGGTCGGCCATGTGCGGTGCGCTCCCTCGGTGGTGCGGGGGTCGGAAGGCTTCGGAAGGCTGCCGGGGCGGGGGAGGTGCCCCCGCCCCGGCAGCCGGGTGGCCCTGGTGTCCAAGGTGGTCCAGGTGCCCCAAGTGGCCTGGGATCAGGCGGACTTCGGCTGCTGCTGGGTGATGCAGTGGATGCCGCCGCCGTTGGCGAAGATCTCGCGGGCGTCGACGAGTTCGACGGTGCGGCCCGGGTAGGCGCGGCCGAGGACGGCGGCGGCCTCCTGGTCGCGCGGGTCGTCGAAGGCGCACAGGATCACGGCGCCGTTGGCCACGTAGTGGTTGATGTAGGAGTAGTCGACCGGTTCGCCGTCCTCGTCCAGCAGGACGGTGGGGGCGGCCAGTTCGATGACCTCCAGTGCCCGGCCCCGGGCGTCGGTGGCGGCGCGCAGGATGGCGACGAGTTCCTGGCAGACCGCGTGGTCCGGGTGGGCGGGGTCCGGCTGGACGTGGGCGACGACGACGCCGGGGCGCACGAAGGAGGCGACGATGTCGATGTGCCCGCGGGTGCCGAACTCGTCGTAGTCGCGGGTGAGTCCGCGCGGCAGCCAGATCGCCTTGGTGGTGCCGAGGAAGGCGTGCAGCTCGGCCTCGACCTCCTCCTTGGTCCAGTCCGCGTTGCGGCCCTCGCCGAGCTGGACGGTCTCGGTGACCAGGACGGTGCCCTCGCCGTCGACGTGGATGCCGCCGCCCTCGTTGATCAGCCGGGAGGCGAAGCGCTGGACGCCCGTCAGTTCGCTGATGTGCTCGGCGATGTGCTGGTCGTTGTCCCAGCGGGCCCAGGACTGGGCGCCCCAGCCGTTGAAGATCCAGTCGGTGGCGGCCAGCGAGCCCTTGCCGTCGATCAGGAAGGACGGGCCGATGTCGCGCATCCAGGCGTCGTCGAGCGGGCGCTCGACGATCTCGACCTGCTCGGAGACGTACCGGCGGGCGTCCGCGGTCTCGCCGGTGTTGACGACCAGGGTGACCGGCTCGTACCGGACGATGGTGTTGGCGACGGCGGCCCAGGCCTCGCGGCCCGCGTGCAGGTTCTCGGGGGTGTCGAAGGTGGGGTTGGTGGTGGGGAAGGCCATCCAGGTGCGGTCGTGCGGGTGCCACTCGGCGGGCATCCGGTAGCCGAGGGAGGCGGGCGTGGGGGTGGTCATCCGGGAGTCCTAGGGGGAGGCGTTCGGGGGGAAGTGCCGACGGAAGCGTCGGTGGAGGTGTCGGCGGAGGTGTCAGAGGAAGTAGAGGCGGCTGAGCGAGACGCTGTCCGCGGGTTCGGAGCGCAGCGGTTCGCCGTCCAGCGAGACCAGGCCGGTCTGGGTGACGTCGACGCGGCCGACCCGGGCGTTGCGGACCATGTCGCGGGGGCCGATGCCGCGGGTGTTGCGGACGCCGACGCGGCGGCGGCGGGTGGGCAGCCCGTCGGCGGGGCGGTCGAGGTAGGCGCCGTCGGCGGCGGCCTGGGCGACGAAGGCGACCGAGATGTCGGCGGCGGTGGCGCCGTGGGCGCCGAACTGCGGTCCGAGGACGAGGGGTTCGCAGGTGTCGGTGGAGGCGTTGGGGTCGCCGACCACGCCGTAGGCGGGGAAGCCGGCCTTCAGGACGAGCTGCGGCTTGGCGCCGAAGTGGTCGGGGCGCCACAGCACGATGTCGGCGAGCTTGCCGACCTCGATGGAGCCGACCTCGTGGGAGAGGCCGTGGGCGATGGCCGGGTTGATGGTGAGCTTGGCGATGTAGCGCAGCACGCGCTCGTTGTCGTCGCCGCCCTCGGTGGTGCCGTAGCCACCGTCCAGGGGGCCGAGTTCGGCCTTCATCTTGCCGGCCATGGCGAAGGTGCGGCGGACGGTCTCGCCGGCGCGGCCCATGCCCTGGGCGTCGGAGGAGGTGATGCCGATGACGCCGAGGTCGTGCAGGACGTCCTCGGCGCCCATGGTGCCGGCGCGGATGCGGTCGCGGGCCATGGCGGCGTCGCCGGGCAGGTCGGTCTTGAGGTCGTGGGCGGAGACGATCATGCCGAAGTGCTCGCCGAGCGCGTCGCGGCCGAACGGCAGGGTGGGGTTGGTGGAGGAGCCGATGACGTTGGGCACGCCCGCCATCTTCAGCACGTTGGGGACGTGTCCGCCGCCGCAGCCCTCGATGTGGAAGGCGTGGATCGTCCGCCCCTCCAGCACCTTGAGCGTGTCCTCCACCGACAGGCACTCGTTCAGGCCGTCGGTGTGCAGGGCGACCTGGACGTCGTACTCCTCGGCGACGCGCAGCGCCGTGTCCAGGGCGCGGGTGTGGGCGCCCATGTCCTCGTGGACCTTGAAGCCGGAGGCGCCGCCCTCGGCCAGGGCCTCGACGAGCGGGGCCGCGTCGGAGGACGAACCGCGGGCCAGGAACCCGATGTTGACGGGCCAGGCGTCGAAGGCGTTGAAGGCGTGGCGCAGCGCCCAGGGGGAGTTGACGCCGACGCCCCAGACCGGGCCGAACTCCTGGCCGATGATCGTGGTGACGCCGGAGGCCAGCGAGGCCTCCATGATCCGCGGCGAGAGCAGGTGGACGTGGGGGTCGATGGAGCCGGCGGTGGCGATCATGCCCTCGCCGGAGACGATGGTGGTGCCGGTGCCGACGACGACGTCCACGCCGTCGAGGGTGTCGGGGTTGCCGGCGCGGCCGATCGAGGCGATCCGGCCGTTGATCAGGCCGATCGAGGTCTTGCGGATGCCCTGGACGGCGTCGATCACCAGGACGTTGCTGATCACCACGTCGCAGGTGTCGCGGACGGCGGCGGCCTTGAGGTGCAGTCCGTCGCGGGCGGTCTTGCCGAAGCCGGCCAGGAACTCCTCGCCGGGGGCCTGCGAGTCGGACTCGACCCGGACGATCAGGCCGGAGTCGCCGAGCCGGATCCGGTCGCCGGCCCGGGGGCCGTGCACCGAGATGTAGTCATGGGGGGTGATGGACGTCATGACGGCACCTCGGCGTCGTCGAAGGCGGTCAGGTAGCCGGTCGCGCGGGCCTTGGCCAGGGCGGCGTCCTTCGCGCCGGGCGCGTCCAGCGGGCCGTCGACCAGGCCGGCGAAGCCGATCGCGACGCGCTCGCCGCCGATCGGCACCAGGCCGACCTGGACGGTGGCGCCCGGGTCGAAGCGCACCGAGGAGCCGGCCGGGACGGCCAGGTGGGTGCCGTAGGCGGCGGCGCGGTCGAAGGCGAGGCGCGGGTTGGCCTCGAAGAAGTGGAAGTGGGAGGTGACCGAGATCGGCACCTGGGAGGTGTTGTGGACGGGCAGCAGCACCGTCTCCTCGACCGGGTCGTAGCCGGCGCCGTCGCCGATCAGCGCACCGCCGGGGGCCTCGTCGCCGAGCGAGCCGGCGCCCCGGAACGGGTCGTTGACGACGGCCAGGCGGGTGCCGTCGTCGAAGACGGCCTCGACCTGGACGACGGTGACGACGTCCGGCACACCGGGCAGCACGTCGGCGGCGGTGAGCACGCTGCGACCGGCCTCGATGGCCTCGGCCAGGCGCCGGCCGTCGCGGGCGGCCTCGCAGACGGCGTCCGCGATCAGGGCGGTGGCCTCGGGGATGTTGAGGCGTACGCCCCGGGCGCGGCGGGCGCGGGCCAGTTCGGCTGCTGTGAAGATCAGCAGCCGGTCCCGCTCGGTGGGGGTCAGTCGCACGGTTCCTCGCTCGCGGTCGCCGGGGGAGGGGGTCGGCTTTCGGGGGCAATGTTAGAACGTCGTTCAAACATCTCGGGCCATTGAACCCGGACCGGGCCGCCCTGTCCAGCGTTGCCGCTCCGCAGGGGTTCGGCTCGCCGGGCGCGCGGCGGGGGTGAAGGCCCGGGGCGGCGGGGGTGAAGGCCTGCGGGGAAGGCGGCGCGGCCGGGGTGCGCCGGGCGCACGGAGCGAGCCGGGGCCGGCCGGGGCCCGGCGCTCGGCGGGGTGCGACGGGGAGCGGGAGGGCGGCGCGGGCCGGCGCCCGGGCGCCGGGCGTGCGCGGGATCGAGCAGGGGCGGGCTCGAAAACAGGCTCTGCGCTTCGCAAACCTGTCCGGCGCGGGCAGTTGGATCACGTGAACCTCCCCGTGCCCCTTTCACCCCACGTGATCGGACGCACACTGTTGCAAACGCCGTCAACTGGGCATGAGGATGGGTGGTCAGAACGTGGGGGCCACCCGGCCGGCGGGGGATCCGGAGGCGGGGGCCCGGATTCGAGGGCGGGGGCATGTGTTGATGGACGGTCAGTCGCGATTCCCGCGGCAGCGGACGAGTTCGGGTGACACCTACCGGTCCGGGCCCGCCCCGGGCGCCGCCGGTGGCACCGGGACGACCCTGCCGGGCACCTCGGCCCCCGGCTGCGCCCTGCACCGCCGGCTGCACCTGACGCTCGACCCGGCCGACCTGGTCGCGGTCGGCGCGGTCCGCCGGCGGCTGCGGACGGCGCTCAGCCACTGGGGGGTGCCGGAGCTGTCGGACACCGCCGAACTGCTCTCCTCCGAGCTGGTCACCAACGCGCTGCTGCACACCGGCAAGGGCGCGGTGTTCGACGCGGTGCTCGGGTCGGACCACCGGCTGCGGATCGAGGTGCAGGACGGCACGACCCGGCTGCCCGGCCGGCGCCGCGATCCGGACGCCGAGTACGCGACCTCGGGGCGCGGCCTGCTGCTGGTGGAGTCGCTCGCGGACGCGTGGGGCGTGCAGCTGCGGGGCGACGGCAAGGTCACCTGGTTCGAGCTCGCCCTGCCCTGAACCCTGCCCTGAGCCCGGCCGCTCGCGGAGCACGGGCGCGGGGCACGGGCGCGGGGCGCGGACACGGGCACGGGCACGGGGCGCTCGGGGCGTGTGGGGGCGCGGGGTGGGCGAGGGCGCGCGGCCCGCCGCACCGTTCGCCGTCGATTCATTCGCCGTCGAAGCATGCCCAGAACAGAAGGCGGAGCGGAAGATTTCCGGCCCGTTGCCATTGCCGCTCGGCCCAACATTGGACAGGATGGTGGGAATGTGTGTCCACGTGCGGGAAGCAGCGGGGAGACCGAACCTCGACCGACCCCGCCCGTCGACACCGTCCGATCCAGCACCACCCATCACACCGCCACGCGGCCCGTCCGGACGGTCGGCACGGTCCGCCACGGCAGCGGCAGGAGCAGCATGCCCACTGAGCCCGAGTCGCCGGGGCCGGCGCTTCCACCCGGTGCGCCCACCGCCGAACCGCAGCAGGCAGCCTCCACCCACACCGCCGGTCCGAACCCCGCCGGCCCCACCGCTCCCGTGACGGTCGACCAGCCCCCCGCCGGCCCCGCCGCGGCCGGGCCGGGCCGGGCGAAGCCGCCCGCGCAGACGGTGCGCCGGCCCGTGCCGCGCCCGGCGCCCGCGCTCGCCGCCGGACGGCTGGCGACGGTGCTCCCCGGCAGCCTGCCGCCCGCCTCCGCGGACACCATGCCGGACTGGCTGGAGCCCGCGATGGCCGCCAACGGCATCGGCTCCTTCGACTGGGACATCCGCCGCGACGTCCTGGAGGGCGACCACCGGGCCTGCGCGATCATCGGCCTGGACAGCATGGACCAGGGCCGCTTCGACCGCACCGCCGGCTCCTTCCTGGCCCTGCTGCACCCCGAGGACGCGCCGGTCGTGCGCCGCCGGGTCGAGCGCGCGGTGGCCGAACTGGGCCAGTGCGGCGCCTACTACCGCACCGTCGGGCCCAACGGCACCATGCGCGCCGTGCGCTTCCGCGGCCGGGTGCTCGCGGACGCCTTCGGCCGGGCCTCGCGGATGGTGGGCTTCGTCTGGGACGCCACCGTCGAACTGCACAAGCGCGACCGCGCCGACCGGATGGCCCTGCTGCGCGAGGAGCGCTCCCGGTTCATCAAGGAGGCGGCCCGCGCCCTCTCCGAAGCCGTCACCGTCCGCGACGTGGCCCGGGTGTTCACCGGACTGCCGCTGCCCGGGTTGCCGCCGGACGGCCTGGTGCTGGCCTCCTTCGAGGCCGGCCGGGCGCAGGTGCTCGGCGCCTCCGGCTACCGGACGGAGGCGCTGGCGGTCTGGGACCGCACGGTGCTGCCGGCCGGGCACCCGGCCGCCGAGGCGGTGCGCCACCGGGCGCCGGTGTTCATCCCGACCCGCGAGGAGTTCCGCGCGTCCTACCCCGAGGTCTGGGAGCCCACCAGCCGTACCGGGCGCGGCTCCTGGGCGTTCCTGCCGCTGGTGGCCAGCGGGCGGGCGATCGGCGTCTGCGTGGTCAGCTTCGACGACGAGCGGGAGCTGGACGCGGACGAGCGCACCCTGCTGTCCACCCTGGGCGGGCTGGTCGCCCAGTCCCTGGCCCGGGCCCGGCTGCACGACGCCGAGCACGAACTGGCGGCCGGCCTCCAGCGGGTGATGCTGCCGCGCACCGTGCCGTCGGTGCCGGGGGTGACGACCGCCGTGCGCTACCTGGCGGCCGGCTCCGGCCTGCAGATCGGCGGCGACTGGTACGACGTGGTGCCGCTGCCGGGCGGGCACGTCGGCCTGGTGATCGGGGACGTCCAGGGCCACGACGTGCACGCCGCCGGGATCATGGGCCAGCTGCGGATCGCGCTGCGCGCCTACGCGGCCGAGGGGCACCCGCCGGCCGCGGTGATGGCCCGCGCCTCCCGCTTCCTCGCCGACCTGGACACCGACCACTTCGCGACCTGCGCCTACGCCGAGGTCAACGTGGACTACGGCGTGGTCTACGCCGTCCGGGCCGGCCACCTCGACCCGGTGGTGCGCCGGGCGGACGGCACCGCCGCCGTGGTGCCGGTGGCCGGCGGGCTGCCGCTGGGCATCGACCCGGACCAGGAGTACCGGGTCACCCGGTTCAGCCTGGACCCGGGCGAGACGGTGCTGCTCTGTACCGACGGCCTGGTCGAGGCGCGCGGCATGGACCTGGACGAGGGCATCGCCCGGCTCACCCGGGCGTTCGCCCGCCCGCTGCCGCCCGCCGAGGAGTCGGCCCGCGACCCGCTGGAGGACCTGGCCGACCGGATCGCCTCCCAGGCCGCCGACTCCAGCGAGCGCGAGGACGACATAGCGCTCCTGCTCCTGCGCTGGGACGGTCCGGCCGGCGGCCTGGCCGCCCAGCAGCTGCGCCGCCGGATCGGCCAGGCCGACCTGGCGCGGATCTCCGAGGTCCGGGCCGAACTGCGCGACGCGCTGCGCCGCTGGGGCGTCGCCGAGTTCATCGACACCGCCGAACTGCTCTCCTCCGAACTGGTCACCAACGCCATCCGGCACACCGACCGGGACGCCATGTTCACCGCCCGGCTCTACCGGGAACCGGCCTCGGACGGCGGCCGGGCCCGGCTGCGGGTCGAGGTGGAGGACGAGTCGGACCTGTGGCCGACCCGCCGGACCCCGGGGGAGCAGGCCTCCTCCGGGCGCGGCCTGATGCTCGTCGAGGCGCTGGCGGACTCCTGGGGCGTGGAGCCGCGCGGGTCCGGCAAGCGGATGTGGTTCGAGCTCAGCGGCACTCCCGTAGCCTGAATCCGGTTACCCGAACTGCTGCTCCAGGTCCTTCAGTTTGCGCTCCAGCGAGTCCAGCCGCGGCAGCGTCACGGTGTCCTCGTCGACGGTCAGGTCGATGGTGCGCCGCTCCGGGCGGGCGGGCAGGCCCGGCTGCGCCACCGTGCCCTCGGCGGGCACCACCGTGCCCTCGGCGGCCTCGACCTCGCGCGGCCCGGCGGGCCGCTCCGCCGCGGGCCCGCCGGCTATGGCGGGTTCCGAGCCGGACTCCAACTGCCGTGCGGCGCCGCCGCGTCCGCGCCAGGCGCTGTTGCTGCGGCTGATCGCCCGGATCTCCGCCCGCTCGCGGCGGCCGGCCAGCCTGCGGCGCTCCCGCTCCACGGCCCGCTCCCGCTTGTCCTCGCGGACCTCGTCCACCGCCTCGTCGAGGCTGCGGACGCCTTCCAGGAGCATCAGCGACCAGGCCGCGTAGGTCTCGCGGGGGGCGCGCAGCCAGCGCACGATGCGGATCTGCGGCAGCGGGCGGGGGACGAGCCCCTGCTCGCGCAGCGCGGCCCGGCGGGTCTGCTTGAGCGCCCGGTCGAACAGGATGGCCGCCGAGAGGGACATGCCGGAGAAGAACTGTGGGGCGCCGGCGTGGCCGAAGCCGCGCGGGGCGTGCACCCAGTTGAACCAGGCCGAGGCGCCGGCGAACAGCCAGACCAGCAGCCGGGAGCCGAGCGCGGCGTCACCGTGGCTGGCCTCGCGGACGGCGAGCACCGAGCAGAACATCGCGGCGCCGTCGAGGCCGAACGGCACGAGGTACTCCCAGCCGCCGGACAGCCCGAGGTTCTGCACCCCGAAGCCGACCAGCCCGTGGAAGGACAGCGCGGCGGCGACACCGGCGCAGCAGAACAGCAGCGTGTACGAGGCGCCGCCGTACAGCGATTCCTTGCGGCGGCGCCGTTCCTCGGAACGCTCCCAGGAATCCGGCCCTCCGGCGGCGGCGGATCCCCGGCTCCGGACCAGGGCCACCAGGAGCGCGCTGACCAGCAGGCCCGCACCTCCGGTGACGGCCCAGCCGAGCGGTATGTCGGACAATTTCATCGCCGGAACCAGCCTCGCTTTCCTGCGTCGCGTTCCTGCGTCGTGATGGCGGGGACCATCATGGCGGATGCTCGGCGGGGGAATGGCTGATTCGGTGCCAATGCGCTGAGTAGGGGGATTTCTGACCCCGCGACAATCGCATTTTCTTACGCATTCGAAGCGGGTTGTTCCCGGAATTCCGGGCTTTTCCAGGCCGGTAATCGCACGTGTTTTCGTCAACCCCGCATGACGCGGGGGCAGCCGCCGCAGATGTCCTCCGGTTGGGCGGTGTACACGAGGCAGCAGCTGGCCCGGGCCCGGTCGGTGCCCGAAGCATCCCCGCACCCGGCCGCCGGCGCGGCGAAACCCGCGCCCGGGGTGAAGGGGGACGGGGCCGGAGCGTGGCCGCCGGTCACGCCGGGCGCGCACGCCGGTGCCGACGCCGCGCCGCCCGCCTGCGGGGGCTCCAACAGCGCGGACAGCTCGGCGCGCGCCCGCTCCTGCTCCCCGAGCAGCCCGCCGGCGTACCAGAGCCCCTCCACCGCCGCGTCCGTGGCCATCGCCCACAGCACCCGCGGCCCGCGCCGCACCTCGGGCCGGAAGGCGGCCAGCACCGGTTCCAGGAACCCGCCCAGCGCGCACCGCAGTTCGCCGGCCAACGCGTCCGCGTCCGGCACCGTACGGGCCTGCGGCGCGCCGGCCGCCGGGTCGTCCGGCAGGCAGGCGAACGCCTCCGGGCGGACCGTCAGCTCCACCCGGTCGGCACCGCGGCGCACCGAGACGTCCTCCGGGCCGAGCAGCAGGACCCGGCGCTCCAGGAACCACGGCAGCGTGAACAGCAGCGAGAGCGGCCACACGACGCGGTGCAGGCCGAAGCCGGCCGCCACGTCCGGGCGCAGCGGCCGCCCGTAGCGGGCCAGGCCCTGCCGGGCGTCGTGGGCGATCAGCTCGCGGACCGCCTCGGGCCGGGTGGTCAGGTCGGCGGCGGGGATCCAGCCGTCGCCGCGGCGGGGCGGGGCGCAGCGCACCCGCAGGACGGGGGCGAGCGCGGTGAGCCGGTGGTACGAGGTCGCGCCGGGGGCGTCGGCGGGTGGTGCGGGGGCGAGGGCGTGCGCCTCGGTGGTGCGGGGGGCGCACGGCGTGGGGCCGGGCCGGGTGCTGCTCGCGGTCATGGGCGGGCCCCATCGGGTCGACCGGGGGGCCGCCCATGGACCGCCCGGCGGTGCCCGGTCGGGGTGGTGGCCCGCCCGGGCCCGGCCGGACCGGGGCAAGGCGGTGCCCGGGGAACGGCAAGGCGAACCCGGCCGGGGTACTGCTCACCCCGGCCAGGTTAGGCTCACCTTAGCTGATCGTCCCCCAGGTCTCGCGGGTGATGCGCCCGTCCGGGGGAGGCCCCGGCGCGTGGGCCCCTTCCGGGGGGAGCCCCGGCGTGCGGGCCCCGTCCGGGAGGGGCCCCGGCGTGCGGGTGGTGCCCAACTGGCGCGCGAGCCAGACCGGCACGCCGCCCAGGGCGTGGACGAGCCGGGCCGCCTCGGCGCGCAACCGGGCGGCCTCGGCCGGCTCGGACACCTCGGCGAGCGCCGCGAGCGCCGGCGCCACCCCCACCGTGAAGCCGAGTTGCTCGCGCAGCCGGAGCGAGGCGTCGAAGCCCTCGCGGGCGTGGTCGCGGTCCCCCCGGGCCAGGGCGAGCGCCGCCAGGTGGCGCCAGGTGTACGAGCGCAGCAGCTCGTCCCCGCGTTCGCCCGCGCCGTCGTGCGCCCGGCGGTAGGCGATCCAGGCGGCGCCGCGGTCGCGCAGCAGGTTCTCGGCGACCAGTCCGCGCCGGAAGTCCAGCAGCGGGCGGCCCGGCGCGTCCGGCGGCAGCAGTGCCGAGGTGCGTCCGAGTGCGGCCTGCGCCTCGTCCAGCCGGTCCCGGGGGCCGAGCACGCTGGCCACGTACGCCAGGAAGCCGCGGGCGCAGGATGCGGCCGCGCGCTGTTCGGTGCTGGCCACCACGGCCTCCGCGAGGCGCAGCGCCTGTTCCGCCTGGGTCCACTGCGCGGCGGTGAACAGGCACTGCTCGATGAGGAGTTCGGCCCGTGCCAGGGCCGCCGTCGGGTCCTGTTCGGCGGCCGGGCGCAGCAGTTCGGCCGCCTCCTGCCAGCACCCCCGGGACCTCAGTCGCCACACGGTGTCGCCCGGCTCCTCCGCTGCCGCCCGCCCCCGCCCGTTCGGGCCGTTCGGGCCCCATCCGTGCTCTGACAACGCCACCTCCTTGTGTGCGCCATCCAGCGGGGCGCGGCCCTGCCCGCGTCGCCGCCGTCGACTGTCGGCGGCACGGCGACGGCAGCGCAAGGGCCCGCGCTGTGGCGGCAATTCAACACGGGGGTGAGCTTGTGCACCAGATCACGAGCGGAGGTTCTTGCATTCGCGGGGGAAATGATCTAGGGCTCGCCTGATCCACAAGGCACGTCCTGGCGGACGCGCCCCGGTGGCTGGCGGTCGGTCAGGACGTCCAGCCGGTTTCCATCAGGGCCTCGGCGGCGCCGTTGGCGGGCTGCGGCACCCCCGCCAGGTCCAGGCTGAACAGGGCGACCAGCAGCTGTTCGCCGCGCACGGTGGCCTGGTGGGAGTAGCCGGCCAGGGTGAACATGGCGGCGGCCATCTCCTCGGCGTGCAGGGTCTGCAGCCACAGGCACTCGACGGACTTCACGTCGGCCGGCTCGGTCCAGGTGTCCACCTGGGCGACCATCCGGCTGCCCAGCAGGGTCACCCCGTCGCGCTCCTGGGCCTCGGTCAGTTCCAGGTCGTCGAAGCCGAGCCACTCCAGGTACCGGGCGGCGGTGAAGACCGCGTCCTGCGAGGTGCGCACCGGGTGCGGGCGGAACGGCGCGCGGTGGCGGAACGGCTTGGGCTGGCCGCCGGAGCCGCCGGGCGGGGCGGGCACCGGGGCGCCCATCGGGTGGGCCGGGTAGGGGCGGGAGGCCTGCGGGCCGGGGGTGGCGAGCGGGCCGGCCGTGCCGCCGCCGAGCCGGGTGGTGCGGTCCACCGGCAGCCGGACGGTGGCGCCGCAGTTGCAGGTGAACTCGGGCTGCGGCCACTGGTCGGAGCGGCCGCAGTGCGGACAGCGCATGCTCAGCCAGGAGTCCTCCCAGGAGCGGAACCGCACCTGCACCGGCACCCCGCCGCGCAGCAGCGGCACCTTCAGCGAGGCGCCGCACGGACAGGGCAGCGACGGCGGCTCGTAGAGGTGCTCGCGGCGGCAGGCGGGGCAGCGGATCGCCCGGGCGCCACCGCCCGCCCCGTGCCCTGGCCTCGCGGGGTCGTGTCCGGTGAAGTCTTCGGGCAGTCCGGCCATCGCGGGCTCCGTCCGTTCGAGTCGGGTGGTGGAACGGTTTCCATGCTCCCCGAAACGTTGGGTCCTTGGCGCGGAATGGGGCAATCCTCAGGGTCGGATCAGGGGTGTGCGCCCGGTCGGTTCCCACCACGGGTGCTTCGGACACCCCGGTCGGCGGGGTGCGGTCAGCCGGCGGACCAGCGGGCCAGGTCGGCGGGGGTGTCCAGGTCGTCCGGGACGGCGACGTCGGCGCACTCGACCAGCGTGACCGCGTCCGGGTGCGCGGCCAGCAGGGTGCGGGCCCCGGCGTCGCCGGACGCGCCCGCGGCCGCCTCCGCGAAGTGCCGGGCGCCGATCAGCACCGGGTGCCCGCGCCGCCCGCCGTAGGCCGCCGCGGCCAGTTCCGCGCCGGCCCGGTGCGCGGCCAGCAACCGGGCCACCGCGGCCGCGGTGACGCCCGGGGTGTCCACCAGCATCACCAGCACCGCCGACACCTCCGGCGCCAGCGCGGCCAGCCCGGCGCGCAGCGAGGAGCCCATGCCGCCCGCCCAGTCCGGGTTGGCCACCAGCCGGCAGCCCGGCAGGTGCGCCGTCGAGCGGACGCGGTCGCCGGCCGCGCCCAGCACCACCGTGACGTCCGCGCAGCCGCCCGCCCGCACCACCGCCACCGCGTGCTCGACCAGCGGGCGGCCCGCGTACCGGATCAGGGCCTTGGGCCGCCCGCCGAGGCGTCGCCCGCCCCCGGCGGCGAGCACCAGCGCGGCAACGGGCCCGGTCGGGTCTTCGGTGGTCTGCATGGGCCCAGCCTGCCCGCCGGGGCCGCCGCCGCGCAGCCGTACGAACCCACAGTTGTACGAATGCACAAGGGGAACCCGCAGGTGGTGGCCGCCCCCCGGCGGTTCGGCCGCTGGTCCTGCGGCCCGCCGGCCCCTGTACTGGGTCGATGAACACCGCACCTGGGTCGATGAACACCGCACCGCGCCCGCTTCTGGACCGTTTCGGCCGCGTCCACACCGACCTGCGGGTCTCGCTGACCGACCGCTGCAACCTGCGCTGCACCTACTGCATGCCGGCCGAGGGCCTGGACTGGCTGCCGAGGGCGCAGACGCTGGACGACGACGAGGTGGTGCGGCTGGTGCGGATCGCGGTCGGGCGGCTGGGGATCGCCTCGGTGCGGCTGACCGGCGGGGAGCCGCTGCTGCGGCGGGGCCTGCCGGACCTGGTGGGGCGGATCGCCGCGCTGGGGCCGGAGGTGTCGCTGACGACGAACGGGATCGGGCTGGCCCGCACGGCGGTGGCGCTGCGGGCGGCGGGGCTGGAGCGGGTGAACGTCAGCCTGGACACGCTGCGCCCGGAGCGGTTCGCGCGGATCACGCGGCGGGACCGGATCGAGGACGTGTTCGCGGGCCTGGCGGCGGCGCGGGCGGCGGGGCTGGGGCCGGTGAAGGTGAACGCGGTGCCGGTGCGCGGGGTGAACGAGGACGAGATCCCGGAGCTGGCGGCCTTCGCGGTGGAGCACGGGTACCGGATGCGGTTCATCGAGTCGATGCCGTTGGACGCGCAGGGCGCCTGGGACCGTTCGGCGATGGTCACCGCCGCGGAGGTCCTGGAGCGGCTCGGGGAGCGCTTCGACCTGGTGCCCGTGGGGCGGCGGGGCAACGCCCCGGCGGAGGAGTGGCGGGTCGCGGGCACGGACGCCGTCATCGGGGTGATCGCCTCCGTGACCCGCCCGTTCTGCGGGGGCTGCGACCGGGTCCGGCTCACCGCCGACGGCCAGTTGCGCAACTGCCTGTTCGCGACGGAGGAGTCCGATCTGCGGGCGCTGCTGCGCGGCGGTGCCGACGACGACCGGATCGAGGCGGCCTGGCGGGCCTCGGTGGCCGGGAAGGGGCCCGGACACGCCGTCAACTCCGCGGACTTCGTCCGGCCCGACCGCCCGATGTCCGCCATCGGCGGCTGACGCCCGGGGTGTGAGCTTCGACATGGTCGGCGGGGTTCGCGTGGCGCCGCCTTGACCTGCTCTTGGGGTGGCTGATCTGCTGGTTCGCCGTCAACCCGCCCCAGATCCCGGGAGTTATCCGTGCCCGCCCGCCGCACCGCCCTGTCCGCCGCCACCGTGTTCCTGATATGCGCGCTCGCGCTGGCCGGCTGGCTGCTCGGCGGCCGTGACCACAAGAGCGGCGACTCCGCCGCACCCGCCGGGGGCCTGGGCACCAGCCCGCTGCAGAACCCGGACGGCACCAAGCCGGGCCTGGCCCCGCTGACCACGCCCGAGGAGCAGAAGGCGGGCCGGGACGTGATAGCCAAGGTCGCCACCGCCGCCGCCGGCCCCAAGGACGGCTACGACCGCAACGAGTTCGGCCCCGCCTGGACGGACAACGTCGACGGCGTCCCGCTCGGCCACAACAACTGCGACACCCGCAACGACCTGCTCGCCCGCGACGGCACCGCCGTCGAGCGCAAGGACGGCTCGAACTGCGTCGTCACCGCGATGACCATCTACGACCCGTACACCGGCAAGAACGTCCAGTGGACCAAGCAGCAGGCCACGAAGATCCAGATCGACCACGTGATGCCGCTGTCCTACGACTGGCAGCTGGGCGCCGCCAAGTGGGACAAGGCCAAGCGCGTCCAGATCGCCAACGACCCGCTCAACCTGATCCCCGCCGACGGCTCGCAGAACGCCTCCAAGGGCGACTCCGGCCCGGCCACCTGGCTGCCCGCCAACACCGCCGTCCGCTGCTCCTACGCCGTCCGCTTCGCCCAGGTCTCCCTGAA
The DNA here is from genome assembly GCF_042887425.1 of Kitasatospora sp. NPDC057940. NCBI lineage: Bacteria > Bacillati > Actinomycetota > Actinomycetes > Kitasatosporales > Streptomycetaceae > Kitasatospora > Kitasatospora sp. NPDC057940. The sequence continues at coordinate 151,355 of NZ_JBHVPH010000004.1, read as the reverse complement.
GTACCAGCTCCCCGTCACCGTGGCCGACAAGCAGGCCATGCTGCAGCAGTGCGGAGGCTGAGGAATCGTTACGGCAGGTGCTGGTGTGACGCGGGCGGGCGCCGGGTGGTATTCGTGGGCGGTGCACTCGTCGAACCCCCGCCGCCCGCTCCGCGTCCTGCTCACCGTCGCCCTCCTCGTGCTCGCCGCGGGCTGCACCGGGCCGTCCGACCCGGGCGCCCGCCGGCCCGGCACAGCGGCCGCGGCCGCGGCCGGGCCCCAGGACCTGGTGCCCGGCACGGCCGCCCCCGCGCTCGCGGCCCTGTACCTCCAGCCGCTGGACTGGAAGGACTGCCCGGACCGGCCCGAGCGCCCGGCCGGGGAGCCGGTCGCGCAGTGCACCGGACTCAAGGTCCCGCTGGACTACGCCGATCCGGGCGGCGAGACGATCGACGTCGCCGTCTCCCGGATCCGCGCCACCGAGGCCGACCGGCGGATCGGGGCACTGGTGCTCAACCCCGGCGGGCCGGGCAACTCCGGCGTGGACCGGGTGGTCTGGGGCTGGGAGGACTACCGCGGCACCCTCTCCGACCACTTCGACCTGGTCGGCTTCGACCCGCGCGGCGCCGGCCGCACCACCCCCGTGCACTGCCTCGACGACCGCACCCGGGACGAGTGGACCAGCACCGACGACCCCGGCTACGACCGCGGCCGGGTGCTCGCCGACGCCTGCCAGGCCCGGTACGCCACCCTGCTGCCCCACCTCTCCACCCGTGACACCGCCCGCGACCTGGACGTGCTGCGCGGCGCCCTGGGCGAACGGCGGCTCGACTTCCTCGGCAGCTCCTACGGCACCTACCTGGGCGCCCTCTACGCCGAGGAGTTCCCCGCCCGCACCGGCCGCCTCGCCCTGGACGGCGCCTTCGAGCGCAGCCTCGACCCGGTCCGGATGAACGTCGAGGCCGCCGCCGCCACCGAGACCGCGCTGCGGGACTTCGCCGCCGACTGCGCGGGCCGCGACGGCTGCCCGCTCGGCCGCGACCGCGCCGCCGCCCCGCAGCGGCTCGCCGACTTCCTGGACGGCCTGCGCGCGCACCCGCTGCCCGCCGCCGACGGCCGCCGCCTCACCGCCACCCTGGCCTGGAACGGCACCCTCGACACCCTCTACGACGGCCACCGCTCCTGGGAGCGGCTGCGCCAGGCCCTCGACCCGGCGATCACCCGCGGCGACGCCGCCGAACTGCTCGCCCTCGCCGACGGCGCCAACGGCCGCGCCGAGGACGGCGGATACTCCACCGCGGCGGACGCCTTCGTCGCCATCAGCTGCGCGGACGCCCTGATGGCCCCCGGCGCCGGGGACCTGCGCACCGACCGCGCCGAACTCGCCACCCGCGCCCCGCTGATGAGCCGGCACGACACCTCGGCGGCGCTGTTCGCCCCGGACTGCCGCTCCTGGCCGTACCGCACCGCCGAACGGCCCGCCCGGATCCGGGCCGAGGGCAGCGCCCCGATCCTGGTGGTCGGCTCCACCGCCGACCCGGTCACGCCGTACCCGTGGGCGCAGCGGATGGCCTCCAACCTCGCCGACGCCGTCCTGCTCACCCGGGACGGCGACGGGCACACCGGCTACGACAAGAGCGGGTGCGTGCGGGACGCGGTGGCGGCGTTCCTGGTGGACGGCACGCTGCCCGCCGCCGGGACGCACTGCCCGTCCGCCTGACGGGGGCTGGCGCGGTCTGACGGGGGCTTTCCCGCGGGGGCAACGCGAAGGGGCGCACCGCCGGCTGCGGTGCGCCCCCTGGGGTGGGACGGTCAGGAGGTCGGGGCCGTCAGGTCGTAGAAGGTGGTGGAGCCGACCGTCTTCGCGGTGAAGTGGCTCGTCACCCAGCTCTCGATCTGGGAGGTCTCCGACTCCTTCTCCCCGGTGTCGCCCCGTCCGCTCTCGGCCCCGCCGAAGCCGCGGTGGGAGCCGCCGGCGATGAACCAGTGGACCTTGCCCTCCTGGACGTACTTCTGGAAGCCGGCCAGGCTGAGCGAGGGGTCGGTGCCGTTGAAGCCGCCGAGGGCCATCACCGGCTTTCCGGTGGCGAGTTGGTAGCTGGCGGCGTTCTGCGAGCCGCTGGTGGCGGCCGCCCAGGTGTACTGGTCGGCGTTCTCCTCGAGCAGGGCGGCGGCCTCCTCGCTCACCTTGGTGCCGCCGAGCAGGCCGCCCATGCCGCCCGCTCCGCCCATGCCGCCCGAGCCGCTGGGGCCGCCCATGCCGCCGGGGCCGAAGGCGCCCGGGTCCTCGCCGCCGCCGGGGTTGCCGGTGCCCGGGTCGGCGGTCCCGGGGTTGCCGGTCCCGGGGTTGCCGGTGCCAGGGTTGGCGCCCGTGCCGCGCTCGCGGTGACCGTTGCCGCCGTCCGGGCCCTTGCCCGAACCGCCGCCCGGCCAGCCGCCGTTGAAGCCGTTGAAGCCGTTGCCGCCGTTGAAGCCGCGCTGGCCGCCCTGGCCGCCGCCGTTGCCCCCGCCGTTGAAGCCGTTGCCGCCGCCCTGGCCGAAGCCGGGTGCGCCCCCGTTCTGCCCGCCGCCGTTCTGGCCGGGCTGGAAGCCCCGCCCGTTGCCCGCGAAGCCCTGCCCGCCGTGCCGGCCGCCGCCGCCCGGGCCGGAGGCGCCCTGGACGGCCGGCCCGGCCGTCACGATGGAGCCGCTGTGCGCCGTGTTGACGGTGTCCACCGCGTACGCGGCCGGCCCGCCGAGCGCGGCCGCCAGGCCGACCAGGCCGGCGACCGAGGCGATCCGCGCCCCGAGCCGCCCGTCGGCCCGCCCGGCCAGCTGTCCGGCGACCAGCGCGGCCGCCGCCACCAGCCCGCCGACCAGCACCGCCCAGCGCAGCCAGGGCAGGAACTCCGCGCTCCGCCCGAGCAGGACGAACGCCCACACCGCCGTCACCGCGAGGGTGCCGGCCAGCACCAGCGCCCACGGAAGCCGGTGCCGGGCCCGCCACAGGCCGTCCACGCCCATGCCGACCAGCGCCGCGACGGCCGGGGCGAGCGCCACCGTGTAGTACTGGTGGAAGATCCCGGACATGAAGCTGAACACCAGCGCGGTGGACAGCATCGCGCCGCCCCAGACCAGGAACGCCGCGCGGGCGGTGTCGGTGCGGGCGTAGCGGCGGGTCGCCCACAGGGCGGCGACCAGCAGGATCAGCGCGGCCGGCAGCAGCCAGGCGATCTGCCCGCCGATGTCGCTCCCGAACAGCCGGGTGAGGCCGGTCTGGCCCCAGCCGCGGCCGCCGCGCATCGCCCCGGCGGGCAGGTCGAGCCCGGCCGGGAGCCGCCCGCCGCCGCCGACGCTGCCGGTCTCGTCGCCGTTGATCCGGCCGAGGCCGTTGTAGCCGAAGGTGAGGGAGAGGAAGCTGTCGTCCTGCGAGCCGCCGACGTACGGGCGGGCCGAGGCCGGCAGCAGCTCGACCACCGCGACCCACCAGCCGCCCGCGACCACCATGGCCGCGCCCGCGAGCAGCAGCTGCCGCACCCGCCGCCACAGGCCGGTGGGCGCGACGACCAGGTAGACCAGCGCGAAGGCGGGCAGCACGAGGAAGGCTTGCAGGGTCTTGGTCAGGAAGGCCAGGCCGAACATCGCCCCGGTGAACACCAGCCACCGGGTGCCCGCCGCCTCGATGGCCCGCACCAGCCCGTACGCGGCCAGGGTGAGCAGCAGGGCCAGCAGCGCGTCGGGGTTGTTGAAGCGGAACATCAGCGCCGCGACCGGGGTGAGCGCCAGGGCGGCCCCGGCGAGCAGGCCGCCGAGCGGGGAGAAGCGCCGGCGCACCGTCGCGTACACGACGCCGACGGTGGCGGCGCCCATCAGGGCCTGCGGGGCGAGCACGGACCAGGAGGACAGGCCGAAGACCCGCACCGACAGGGCCATCGGCCACAGCGACATCGGGGGCTTGTCGACGGTGATGAAGTTCCCGGCGTCGGAGGAGCCGAAGAAGAAGGCCTTCCAGCTCTGGCTGCCGGCCTGGACGGCGGCCGAGTAGAAGGCGTTGGCCCAGCCGGAGGCGCTCAGGCCCCAGAGGTAGAGGACGACGGTCGCGGCCAGCAGTGCCAGCAGGGCCGGGCGCACCCAGCGCGGGTCGTCCGCGCGGCCGCGCCAGGCGCGGGCGGGGAGGGTGCGCAGCCGGCCGGACCAGGAGGCGGGGCCCTTGGGGCCGGTGGGTGGCAGGGGCTGCTCGGGGAAGAGCGGCGCCGGGTCCGGCCGGGCGGGGTCCGGCTGCGGCACCTCCGGCGGCGGGAAGTCCGCGGCCTCGGGCCACGGTTCGCCGGCCGGTGTGGAGTAGCTGGTCGTGGTCATGCGCCATACCGTGCGTGGTGCGGCTGAGAGGAGCGTGAGACGACGCTGTGAGACGGGTGTGATCTGCGGGGCGTTCGGGTGATCGCGTGATCGGGCGGGGCCGCCGGGGGGCCGGTCGGGCGGCCTTCGGCGTGGTCAGGCGGCCTTCGGCATGGTGAGGTGCTGGCCGAGCCACTCCAGGGCCGGGGGGATCTCCCGGGTCCAGGTGTGGAAGTTGTGGCCGCCGGTGTCCAGGGTGATGGTGGACAGCTTGGTGGGGGCCTTGAAGGCGCCGACCATGGCCTGGGTGTCGGCGTAGTTGTTCTCGTCGTAGCTGGTGGTGAGCAGCAGGGAGACGGGGGCGGCCGGCTGGTTCTTCAGCCGCCACAGCAGGTCGTTCTGCTCCTTCAGCTGGTCGTTGCCGCCGAAGAGGTCGCCGGTGGTCTCGTCGTGGGCCGCGCTGTAGTAGCCGGAGAGCGCGACCGCCGCGCGGTAGGAGTCGGGCTTGCGCATCGCGAACTTGAGCGCGCAGTAGCCGCCGGTCGAGTTGCCGATCACGGCGCGGCTCGCCGGGTCGGTGCCGAGCCGGTAGGTGGTGGCGAGGGCCTTGGGCAGGTCGGTGGTGAAGAAGGTCTCCGCCTGGGGGCCGCCCGGCACGTCGACGCACTCGGTGTCCCGGTTGCCGACGACCGTGGGGCGCATCATCACCAGGACGGTCGGCGGCAGCTTCTTCTGCTCGATCGCGGTGAGGGTGGAGGCCGGGTACTGCATCAGCGAGATCAGCTTCTCCGGGGTGCCCGGGTAGCCGGTGAGCACCAGGGCCATCGGGAACCGCTGCTGCGCGTAGTCCGGCTGGAAGTACTGCGGGGGCAGGTAGACGAACGCCTCGGTGCTCAGGCCGGTCGAGGCTCCTTTGACGGCGACCTGCTGGATCAGCCCGGAGCGCTCCCGGTCGGAGCCCTGGGCCGAGTAGAACTTCTGCTCGCCGGTGACGGCCACGGCGGCGTTCGGCGTGTGGTCGACGACCGTGCCCGGCTTGCCGTCGGTGCCGAGCAGGTCGCTCCAGGAGCTGTAGAAGCCGAAGTAGCCGTTGGCGATCAGGCCCATGGCGACCAGCACGGCGATCTGGGTGGCGAGGAAGGCGCCGATCCGGCCCGTCCAGGACTTCCAGCCCTTCCCGCCGAAGCGCGGCCAGAGCCACATGGTGGCGCCGAAGACGAGGATCGCGACGACCGAGGCGACGATCTGGAGGGGGAGTCCGGTGAGGCTGAGCACGCCCCGATCGTAGTTGACCTCGATCAGCGCCCCCGGGCGCCCCCTGCGCGCTCCCCGCACGCCCTCCGCACGCCCTCGGAATCCGGTTGACCGCGCCGGGCGGGCCCGCCAGCATGGCGGCGGACACGTGCACGCTGTGTGCGCGGGGCGTCACGGGGGCGGGGTTCATGAAGTCCATCACCAAGGCCGGTCTGGCCGTCGGCACCATACTGCTGCTCGCGGCCTGCTCCAGCGGTACCGGGGGCGGCGGGGGGAGCGCCGCGGGCGGGCCGTCCACCGGCGCGGCCCCGGCCCCGCCCGCGCCGACGCGGACGCCGACCCCCACCCCGACGCCGCCGCCGTACGGCCCGGTGCTCGGCACGAACATCGACCCGGTGAACACCGCGCTCGGCCAGGTAGCCGGGGCCAGGACCCTGGGCGACCTCGACGGCGTGCTCGGCGGCATCGCCGGCAGCGCGCGGACGGCCGGGCGGGGCCTGGGCCTGGTGACCGAGCCGGCCGCGGTCACCACGGCGCGGACCGAGCTGGTGGCGGCGCTGACCTCGCTGGCCGCCGACGCGACGAAGGTCCGCGGCGACATCAAGAGCAGGGCCGTCTGCGCGGTGGGTTCCGCGCAGGCCGAGCTGGGCGCCTCGCAGGGCCTGGCGGCGGTGTCGGCGGCCCTGGCCAAGATGGCGGCGGCCGGCTACCCGACGACCTTCGCCGTCCCGCAGACCCCCAAGCAGCAGTCCCGGTCGCTGGACAACGGCACCCTGGTGCGCGAGGGGCGGCTGCGTGGCGAGGGCGTGTTCAAGGTCGACAACGGCGGCAGGGGGGACGCGGTCGTCTCGCTCGCGCTGAACGGCAAGTCGGTGCACTCGGTGTACGTGGCCAAGGGGCAGAAGGCCAGCATCGAGGGCGTCGAGGACGGCACGTACGAGGTGTACTTCGCGGGCGGGGTGGACTGGGACTCCGACGCGAAGGCGTTCACGCAGAGCTGCCGGTTCACCAAGTTCCAGGACACGCTGGCGTTCGAGACCGGGCGCACCGCGACGTCCTGGTCGATCACCCTCCAGCCGACGGTCGGCGGCAACGCCAAGACCGACGAGGTGGACGCGAACTCCTTCCCGCAGCCGTAGCCCGGGCGAGCGGGCGGGCCGACACGAGGCCCCGACGGACGGGCACGGCCGGTGCCGTGGGGTGTCATCGCGCCCGCCCTTAACGGGCATACCGGGGCGGATGGTTGCCGCCCCGGGCCGCAACGGCCGATTGCCGTCGGCGAGTTCGGCCAATACGGTTGACCACTTGAAGTGACCATGGCACTTTCGTGCGGCGCGGGCCTCGGCGACCAGTCGTACACCCCGCGATCCCCCACAAGGAGAGCCATGTTCAAGAGACTTGCCGCGATGGCCGGCGTCGGCGCCGTCGTCGCGGGCGGGCTGACCCTCGCCGCCGTCCCCGCGCACGCCGTCCAGGCCAGCGACCTGACCTCCACCATCGCGCTGAGCAACTGCTCGGCCTCGCTGGTGCGTTACCCCACCTCGGTGGCCGGCGACCGGGCCCTGATGCTCACCAACGGCCACTGCCTGCCGACCATGCCCACGGCCGGCCAGGTCATCCAGAACGCGAGCGCGAGCCGCAGCGGCACCCTGCTCGACGGCGCCGGCAACAGCCTCGGCACCGTCCAGGCCGACAAGGTCGTCTACGCGACCATGACCGGCACCGATGTCGCGCTCTACCAACTCACCGACACCTACGGCTCGATCAGCTCCAAGTACGGCGCCACCGCGCTGACGGTCAACGACACGCACCCGACCGACGGCGCCGCGATGTACATACCCTCCTCGTACTGGAAGCAGGTGTGGAACTGCTCCGTCAACGGGTTCGTGCCCACCCTGCGCGAGGACCAGTGGACCTGGCACGACTCGCTGCGCTACAGCTCCGGCTGCAACACCACGCACGGCACCTCCGGTTCGCCGATCATCGACTCCGCCAGCGGGCGGATCATCGGCATCAACAACACCGGCAACGACAACGGCGAGATGTGCACCCTGGACAACCCTTGCGAGGTCGCCGCCGACGGCACCACCAAGGCCGTCAAGGGCCAGAGCTACGGTGAGGAGACCTACTGGTTCACCACCTGCCTCGGCAACGGCCGGGTCATCGACCTCAACGTGGCGGGCTGCCTGCTCACCAAGCCGGCCGGCAGCGGCGCGGTCTCCGTCAGCAGCCCCGGTGACCAGTCCACGGCGGTCGGCGGTGCGGTGAACCTCCAGATCAACGCTTCCGGTGGTACGGCGCCGCTGTCGTACAGTGCGACGGGTCTGCCGGCCGGGCTGGCGATCAACGCCTCCACCGGCGCGATCACGGGTACCGCCACCACGGCGGGCTCGTCGAACGTGACGGTGACGGTGAAGGACTCGGCGGGCAAGTCGGGTACGGCGAGCTTCACGTGGACGGTGACCGGTGGCGGTGGCGGGACCTGCACGCCGGCGCAGCTGCTGGGCAACGCGGGCTTCGAGACGGGCTCGGCGGCGCCGTGGACGACCAGCTCCGGCGTGGTGGACAACAGCTCCTCGCAGGCTGCGCACGGTGGTTCGTGGAAGGCGTGGCTGAACGGCTACGGTTCCTCGCACACCGACACGCTGGCGCAGACGGTGACGATCCCGGCGGGCTGCAAGGCGACGCTGAGCTTCTGGCTGCACATCGACACCGCTGAGACGGGCAGCACCGCGTACGACAAGCTGACCGTGGCGGTGAACGGGACGACGCTGAAGACGTACTCCAACGTGGACGCGGCGGCGGGCTACCAGCAGCGGACCTTCGACCTCTCGTCCTACGCGGGCCAGAGCGTCACCCTGAAGTTCACCGGCACCGAGGACGCCTCGCTGCAGACGAGCTTCGTGATCGACGACACCTCCATCCAGACCAGCTGACGCGCCACCGGTACACCGTCCGGCCCCGGGGCTCCCACGCCCCGGGGCCGGACCGTGCGCCCGGTGTCACGCCCGGCGGGCGTCGGTGATCCGGGCGGGGACGGCGCCGAGCCACCAGGTGGGGTCGGCGGTGCCGTCGGTGGTGCGGCCGTCGTGGTGCACGTAGTGCCGCACGTCGCGCCCGGCCTCGGCGAACTCGCCGTTCAGGGCGCGCTCGATCCACTCGGCGCCGAAGCGGAAGACCTCGGCGGCGACCCCGCCCAGCGGGTGGAACTCGTTCTCGTAGACGCGCAGTTCCTTGGGCGCGCGGACGCGCTCGTAGTTGGCCAGGGCCTGCTCCAGCCGGGTCAGTTCGTCGAACTCGCCGATGCCGTACAGGACCGGGCAGTCGATCTCCTGGACGAGGTCGCCGAGCGGCATCCGGGCGACCAGTTCGCGGTCGAAGGCCTCCTCGTCGGTGTAGCCGGCCATGTACATGTAGTTGTTCTTGAAGGTCGGCTGGGCCTGCTCGAAGATCGTCTGGAAGTCGCCGGTGACGGCCTCGAAGGCGGCCAGCGCGGCGAGCCGGCGGTCGGTGGCGGCGGCGCGCGAGCCCCAGTAGCCGCTCATCGAGATGCCGAACATGCCGATCCGCTGCGGGTCGACCTCCGGGAGCGAGGCCAGGTGGTCGAGGTAACGGCCGATCGCCCGCTCGTAGTTGGTGAGGTCGACGGTGAGCCCGTTGGCCCGGGTCTCGCCCTGGCCGGGGCCCTCGATGGACAGGGCGACGATGCCGCGGGAGGTGTAGTACCGCTCGGCGGCGTAGATGTAGTCCTCCTTGATCATGTCCATCCCCGGGCCGAGGATCACCGCGGGGGCGTTGCGCACTTCGCCGGCCGGCAGGTGCAGCAGGCCGTAGATCCGGCCGCCCTCGAAGTCCAGCTCCACCCGGCGGACCCGGTCGTCGCGCAGCGCGCCCAGGCGCTCCACGCAGTGGTTGGCGTGCTCGCGGAAGGCGAGCTTGCGCGGGTCGGTGGCGTCGAAGACGGAGTACTGGGCGCGGCCCCACATCACCGCGGCGCGCACGTACAGGTCGGCGGCGGTCTGGGCGAAGCCGCCCCGCTCGTGGTGGGCGGCGCGCTCCTCGGCCTGCCCGGCCACGGTGGCCCAGGCCTTGGGGAGCATCGCTCCGCTCTGCACCAGCGCGAAGACCTTGTCGAAGTCGGTGTGGTCGTGGCCGAGCTGCTCCAGGGTGCCCTTGGCCTGGGGGTGCAGGGCGTCGAAGCCGCCCTGGGCGAGGGCGATGTCCAGGGCCCAGCTCTGTCCGGTCGAACGAACGGTCATGACGGGTGTCCTCCATGCGGATAGGGGGCTCGGTGGCGGTGCCGCCCGAGTCGCTAAGTACTTATCTATTAAGTACTTAGGATATTCTGCTGTCAACCCGCCCATCGATCGAGCCACGGAGGCCGCCCCCATGTCGCAGCCCCAACCCGCCCCCGCCCGCGAGCAGGCCCTCGACCGGCTCGCCCGCGCCGCCTACAGCCTCAGCGCCGCCGACTCCCGCCTGCGCGGACGCGCCACCCGCACCCCCGGCGCACTCTCCCTCACCCACGCCCGGGCCCTGCGCGTCCTGGCCGAGGCGGGCCCGCTGTCGATCGGCCAGCTCGCCGCCGCCACCGAGACCACCAGCGCCGCCACCACCCAGCTGGTCAACAACCTCGCCACCGCCGGCTACGTCACCCGGGAGCGCCCCCCGGGCGACAAGCGGTCCGTCCTGGTCGCCCTCACCGACGCGGGCCGGCGCCGCCACGGCGAACGCCAGGACGCCCTGGCGCAGGCGCTCGACACCGCCCTCGCGCACCACGACGCCCCCGCCCTGGACGCCGCGACCGACGTGCTGCGGCAGCTGGTCGCCATCTACGACCGGCTCTGACCGGGGGGCGGGGGCGTGTCCTGCGTACGGATCGCGGATCGTGGTTCGGGGCCGTCGGGTCGTCGCGGGGCCGCCGCGGGCCCGTTACGGGGCCAGGGCGGCGGTGACGGCGGCTTCGGCGTGCAGGCGGGTGGTGGGGAAGGTGGGGACGGGGCTGTCCTCGGGGCGGACGAGCAGTTCGATCTCGGTGCAGCCGAGGACGACCCCCTGGGCGCCGGCGGCCACCAGTTCGTCGATCACCCGGCGGTACGCCGCGCGGGACTCCTCGCGGACCACGCCGAGGCACAGCTCCTGGTAGATCACCCGGTGGACCAGGGCGCGGCTGTCGGGACCGGGGACGAGGACGTCGAGGCCGTGGGAGGCCAGCCGGCCGCGGTAGAAGTCCTGTTCCATGGTGAAGGCCGTGCCGAGCAGCCCGATCCGGCGCAGTCCGGCGGCCCGGACGGCGTCCGCGGTGGCGTCGGCGAGGTGCAGCAGCGGGACGGGGGTCGCGGCCGCGACCTGGTCGGCGACCTTGTGCATGGTGTTGGTGCAGATCAGCAGCAGTTCGGCGCCGGCCGCCTCCAGGGACCGCGCCGCGCCGGCCAGGACCTCGCCGGCCTCGGTCCAGCGGCCGTCGGCCTGGAGCCGTTCGATGACGGCGAAGTCGACCGAGTGCAGCACGAGCGGCGCGGAGTGCAGGCCGCCGAGGCGGTCGCGGGTGAGTTCGTTGAGGAGCCGGTAGTACTCGGCAGTGGATTCCCAGCTCATGCCGCCGATCAGGCCGAGGGTCTTCATACCGCCATTTATAAAGCAATGCGGGAATTGAAAGCAAAGGTATAAGGATTACTTGGAATTGCCCTGAGGAATCCAGCGCGGTACGCGGTGCTGCCATTCCCGGGCGAACACCACCGAACCGGCCTCCAGCGCGCGCAGCTGCACGATGCTGAGGAAGTGCCCGGCGTCGCAGCGCAGTTGGGTGCGGGTCTGGACGGTGACGTCCCAGCCGATGTCGGGGCGTTCGAGGCGCACGGTGTGGTCGGTGCGGGCCTGGGCGCTGAGCGGGGCGTCGGTGAGCACCCGGTAGGCGGTGACGGTGTGCTCGTCGCGGACCAGGCCGTCGGGGTGGGTGCGGCTGCCGTCGGTGGCGGGGGAGAGTTCGGAGCGCCATTCCCGGCGGCCGATGTCGTGCACGGTGACGTGCTCGGGCCGGGCGGTCAGCGGCTCGGTGCGGTGGATGTCGAGCGGCTCGGGCAGGGCGGGGGCCTCGAAGGCGACGGGGGCGGCGCCGACGTCGGCGGCGAGGTGCCGGGTGGGCAGGGTGAGGGCGGAGCGGGACGGGTCGATGGCGTAGCCGGCGTCGTCCGGGGTGGGCCACACCCACGGCCAGTAGACCGAGGAGAGGGCGAGCCGCAGCCGGTGCCCGGCCGGGAGGGTGCCGGCGCAGGCGGCGAGCTCGACGTCCGCGTCGGGGCCGGTGGCGACCAGGACGCCCCGGGTGAGCAGCGTGGAGGTGCCGTCCGGGCCGACGGCGCAGAGCCGGGCGGTGATCTGGGCGGGCGGGCCGCCCGCGCGCAGGCGCAGCCGCACGGTCGGGATGCCGAGCAGTTCGACCGGTTCGGGCAGCGGCTGGGAGTCGAAGCAGACCGAGCGGCCGTCCTCCTCGCGCTGGTCGGGCGGCTGGTCGGCGGGGCGGCCGAGCGGGACGTAGGCGCCGGCGTTGAGGCCGGTGTGCTGCGGGGAGCGGACGCGGACGTGGCGGTCGTCGGAGGCGGTGCCGGCGGTGCGCAACGGGCCGTCGAGGCCGTAGTGGATCTCCCGGACGTCGGGGGAGGGCCAGGCGTCCTCGCCGGTCCAGCGGGTGCCGATCCAGCTGCGCAGGGCGGGCTCCGCCAGGGCGCCGGTGTCGAGGTCGCGCAGCCAGTGGTCCCACCAGCGCAGGGTCTCGGGGAGGGTGTCCTCGGGCAGGCCGTGCGGCCAGGGGCCGAGCAGGGCGCGGGCGGTGGGGGAGGTGGCGAGCAGGCGCAGCACGAAGGAGCAGGACGGGTCGCCCCAGCCGGCGACGGCGAAGGTGGGGGCGGGGACGGGGACGGTGGTCTCGCCGGCGGCGAGCCAGGCGTCGACGGGCGGGTCCAGGGATTCGAGGCGGGCCAGCCAGTCGGCGCGCCAGGCGTCGCCGACGTGCCGGGGGTCGGGCGGGAGGGCGGCGCCGGCGACCAGGGCGGTGAGCCGGGTGTGCAGGTCGGCGGCGAGCAGGGCGCCGCCGAGGCGGTGGCCGCCTTCGGGGCAGACGGTGACCACGGCGCCGACGGTGTCGGGGGCGCGGGCCGCGAGCAGCAGGGCGGTGGTGCCGGCGGCGCCGACGCCGAGCAGGCCGACCCGGCCGCTGCACCAGGGGCGGTGGGCGAGCCAGTCGAGGACGGCGGCGCCGTCGTCGAGCTCCTGGTCGCCGCCGGGTTCGCCGGGCAGGCCGTCGGAGTTGCCGTGGCCGCGGGTGTCGACCCGGACGGCGCCGTAGCCGTGGCCGGCGTACCAGGGGTGGCGGCGGGCGTCCTCGGCGGCGGTGCGGTCGGTGAGCCGGCCGGCGGAGTACTCCAGCAGGGCGGGGACGGGTTCGTCGCTGACCGGGCGCCACAGCCGGGCGGCCAGTCGGGTGCCGTCGGGCAGCGGGATGCGGACGTCCTCGCGGGTGGTGCGGAAGGGGTAGGACGGCATGGCCGCTCCCATCGGATCCCGGGCCGGTGAGCGCCGGAGGGCCCGCGGCGCGTGGGGGGAGCGTGCCGCGGGCGTCGGCATCTCGACCCTAGGGGAGGAATCGTCCGATTTCCTGACGAAGGCGGCGCGGTGGTCGCGGCCCGCCGTTCGGGGCGGCCGGGTCGGGGGCCGGATGGGGTGGCCGGACGGAGCCCGGTGCGAACGGGCGTGCGCCCGCTGCCGTACGCCCCTCGTCCGCGCCCGCGTGCCCCCGTTCGCCGTCGTCCGGCATTTGCACATGACTTGCAACTGCTTCCCCGAGGGGGGAAAGATGGCCCAGCTTCGCCCGGACCACCCGAAAGGACCACAGGATGTCCAGCCCCGCCGCAGGTGCCTCGCCCGTCAGATGGCGTGACCGGCTCACCCGGGAGGAGTGGATGCGCCTGGCCGGAATGGGCGGGTTCATCCTCGCGCTGCACGTCGTCGGCTGGTTCACCCTGCTCGCGCTGGTCGCGCCCGAGCACTACGACGTCGGCGGGCAGGTGTTCGGCGCGGGCATGGGCCTGACCGCCTACACCCTCGGGATGCGGCACGCCTTCGACGCGGACCACATCGCGGCGATCGACAACACCACCCGCAAGCTGATGGGCCAGGGCAAGCGGCCCCTGTCGGTCGGCTTCTGGTTCTCGCTCGGGCACTCCTCGATCGTCTTCGGCCTCTGCGCGCTGCTCGCCTTCGGCATCCGCTCGCTCGCCGACCAGGTGGAGGCGGACGACTCGACCCTGCACACGATGACCGGCCTGATCGGCACCACCGTCTCCGGGACGTTCCTGCTGCTCCTCGGCCTGATCAACCTGGGCGCCTTCAACGGCATCCTCAAGGTGTTCCGCCGGATGCGCGTGGGCGAGTACGACGAGGCCGAGCTGGAGCGCCAGTTGGAGCGGCGCGGGCTGATGAACCGCATCCTCGGCCGGGTGACCAGGGCCGTCACCAAGCCCTGGCACATGTACCTGGTGGGCCTGCTGTTCGGCCTCGGCTTCGACACCGCGACCGAGGTGTCGCTGCTGGTGCTGGCCGGCGGCGCGGCGGCGTTCTCGCTGCCCTGGTACGCGCTGCTCACGCTGCCGATCCTGTTCGCGGCCGGGATGAGCCTGCTGGACACCATCGACGGCTCGTTCATGAACTTCGCCTACGAGTGGGCCTTCTCCAAGCCGGTCCGCAAGATCTACTACAACCTGACCGTCACCGGCCTGTCGGTGCTGGTCGCGCTGGTGATCGGCCTGGTCGAGCTGATCGGCCTGCTCGGCGAGAAGCTGGACATCACCAGCGGCCCGATCGCCTGGATCGGCGGGCTGGACCTCAACTTCGTCGGCTACGCGATCGTCGGCCTGTTCGTGCTGACCTGGGTCGGGGCGATCGCCTACTGGAAGTTCGGCAAGGTCGAGGAGAAGTGGTCGGCCGGCCTGGCCGCCGCGGCCGCCAAGTCGGAGTAGCGCGGACCCCGAGGGGGGCGGTGGCCGGAGTCCGGTCACCGCCCCCCTCGGGTTTCCGGGGCCTACCGCAGCGCGGCGAGCACCGCGTCCGCCATCACCTTCTCGCCGGTGGCGTTCGGGTGGAACGGCACGGCGGGCGAGCCGGGCAGCGCGCCCTCGATCCAGCGGTCGTCCGAGCACACGTCGTGCCCGGCGGTGGGCGTGGCGGTGTCGACGTACGTCGCGCCGCCGGCCGCGGCGGTGGACTTGAGCGCGGCGTTCAGCTTGTCGAGCACGCCGTGCATGTACTCGACGTCGCCCGGGGTCACGGGCTGGCGCAGGATGCACGAGCGGCCGTCGGCGGGCAGCACGGACGGGTAGCCGACCAGCAGCACCCGGGCCCGCGGCGCCTTGGCGTGGATGCGCCGCAGCGTGTCGGCGACCTGCGGCGCGATGCTGCTGGTGATCCGCTCGGCCAGGTCGTCGTTGCCGTACTGCCAGGACCAGCTGCTCCAGTCCCAGTAGCCGTGGTGGTAGACGTCCTTGCAGGGCGTGCCGAGCGGGTTGACGACCGCGCCGGCGATGCAGGTGGCGACGAGTTCGCCGAGGCCGAGGTCGCTGGCCGCGAGGTCGTTGCCGCCGATGCCGAGGGTGACCAGGTCGGTGTCGGGGGTCACCGCGTCCAGCTGCGGGTCGTTGACCCGGATGAAGGCGTCGTACTGCGGCTGCGTCATGGCCTTGACCTTGGCGGCGGCGCAGGTGACGTCGGTGTACGCGCCGGCCTTGAGGGCGGCGGCGACCAGGTGGCCGTAGTTGCGGTCGGAGCGCAGGCACAGGCCGGCCGACTGGCCGGGCACGCCCGCGCCGGCGGCGTAGGAGTCGCCGAGCGCCACGAGGTGCCTGGGCGTCGGGGTGGCGGCCTGGGCGCTGGTGGAGGTGAGTGCGAGGGCGGCGCCCAGGGCGACGGTGGCGAGTGCGGTGGAGCTGCGCAGGTGTCGGGGCTTCCGGGCAGGGGGGAGCACGGTTCCTCCTGGGGGGAGAGAAACGACGGGTGGGGGTCGTGCCGGGCCGCGGCTACTCGCAGGTAAGTTACTTGTTGGTTTCGTGGACGTCCATGCCGTGCGCGGAAATTTCCGAAATTCCGTCAGATCGCATTTCGCATTTCGCTCCACCGTGTGTCGAAGACATTTCCGAAACGGTGTGGAGCGGAATTGCCGCAGTCGGTTGTTACCGGCCGGTTGACCGGACGTCACCGCAGGCCGCAGTATCGGGCGCACAGCGACGGCGCCCACCCCGCGCGCGCCGTCCCGCTCGCCGCGACGGAGGACTGCGCATGGCCCTGGACGCCGACGTCATCGTCATCGGAGCAGGACTCGCCGGACTCGCCGCCACCGCCGAACTCGCCGACGCCGGACGGAAGGTGATCCTGCTCGACCAGGAGCCCGCGGCCTCGCTCGGCGGCCAGGCGCACTGGTCCTTCGGCGGCCTCTTCCTGGTCGACTCGCCCGAGCAGCGCCGGATGCGGATCCGCGACTCGCACGCCCTCGCCCGCCAGGACTGGTTCGGCACCGCCGGCTTCGACCGGCCCGAGGACGCCTGGCCGCGCCGCTGGGCCGAGGCCTACGTCGACTTCGCGGCCGGCGAGAAGCGCTCCTGGCTGTACGGCCTGGGCGTCCGGTTCTTCCCCGTCGTCGGCTGGGCCGAGCGCGGCGGCCTGCTCGCCGACGGCCCGGGCAACTCGGTGCCCCGCTTCCACATCACCTGGGGCACCGGGCCCGGACTGCTGGAGCCCTTCGTCCGCCGGGTCCGCTCCGCCGCCGCCCGCGGGCTGGTCGACCTGCGCTTCCGGCACCGGGTCACCGGCCTGGCCGCCACCGCGGGCGTCACCGACACCGTCACCGGCGAGGTGCTGGTGCCCAGTTCGGCCGCCCGCGGCGAGGCCAGCTCGCGCGAGGCCGCCGGACGGTTCGAACTGCGCGCCCAGGCCGTGATCGTGACCTCCGGCGGCATCGGCGGCAACCACGACCTCGTCCGCAAGGCCTGGCCCGCCCGGCTCGGCACCCCGCCCGCCAAACTGCTCTCCGGCGTCCCCGCCCACGTCGACGGGCTGATGCTCGGCATCGCCGGCGACGCCGGTGCCAGCCTCATCAACGGCGACCGGATGTGGCACTACACCGAGGGCATCGAGAACTGGGACCCGATCTGGGCCCGGCACGGCATCCGCATCCTGCCCGGCCCGTCCTCGCTCTGGCTGGACGCGCGCGGCAACCGGCTGCCCGTCCCGCTCTTCCCCGGCTTCGACACCCTCGGCACGCTCGACCACATCATGTCCACCGGGTTCGGGCACACCTGGTTCGTGCTCAACCAGCGCATCATCGAGAAGGAGTTCACCCTCTCCGGCTCGGAGCAGAACCCGGACCTGACCGGGAAGTCCGTGCGCGGCGTCCTCGGCCGCGCCCTGCCCGGCGCCCCCGGTCCGGTCCGCAGCCACCTGCGGCACGGGCCCGACTTCGTCGTCGCGAGCAACCTCGCCGACCTCGCCCGCGGCATGAACGCCAGGACCCGCGAATCGCTGATCGACCCCGCCGAACTGCGCCGCACCGTCGAGGCCCGCGACCGGCAGTTCGCCAACCCCTTCTCCAAGGACCTCCAGGTCACCGCCGTCCACGGCGCCCGCCGCTACCTCGGCGACAAGCTGATCCGGGTGGCCCCGCCGCACCGCATCCTCGACCCCGGCGCCGCCCCGCTGATCGCCGTCCGGCTCAACATCCTCACCCGCAAGTCCCTCGGCGGCCTGGAGACCGACCTCTCCGCCCGCGTCCTGCGCCCCGACGGCGAACCCCTCCCGGGCGTGTACGCCGCCGGCGAGGCCGCCGGCTTCGGCGGCGGGGGCGTCCACGGCTACCGCTCCCTGGAGGGCACCTTCCTCGGCGGCTGCCTCTTCTCCGGCCGCACCGCCGGCCGCGCGGCGGCGCAGGCCACGGCGTAGCGGCCCGGGGTACGGGCGGGTGCGGCCTCAGCGCTCGTCGGTGAGGCCCAGCCGCAGGTGCTCGACGTGGTACACGGCCTGGTCGAGGAGGGCGGCGACGTGGTCGTCGTGCAGGGAGTAGACCACCGAGCGGCCCCGGCGCTCGCCGACGACCAGGCCGAGGTTGCGCAGCAGCCGCAGCTGGTGGGAGCAGGCGGACTGCTCCATGCCCACGGCGTCGGCGAGTTCGGTCGCCGCGCGCGGGCCCTCGCGCAGCTCGGCGAGGATCAGCAGTCGGGAGGGGGTGGCCAGCGCCTGGAGGGTGGTCGCGACCTTGGCCGCGTTGGAGGCGTCCAGGCGCATCCGCGGTACGGCTTTCTCGGTGGTCGCGTGTCCCATGGGGGCATCCTACGGACCGCCGCCGAACCCCGGCACCCGGTACCCGGCGGTGACTCTGGGCATGCCAGGTAGGCTGCGCGTGCAGCGTGCCCCGTGACCAGGAGGAGTTCCAGAGCCGATGAGCCGCCGAGACCGGGACCGCAAGCAGGCGGCCGCCTCCCCGGTGACCGTCACCGTCTGCCGGGGCTGCTGCTGCGGCACCGAGGCCAAGCACCCGGGGGTGGACCACGCCGGGCAGTACGAGCGGCTGCGGGCCGCGGTGGGTACGGCGGGCCGGGTCCGCGCGGTCAAGTGCCTGGACGTGTGCACCCAGTCCAACGTGGTGGTGGTCGGCCCCTCCGGGGAGGGGCGGGCGGCGGGCGGGCGCCCGGTCTGGCTGGGCTTCGTGCTGGCGGACGACATGATCGACGAGATAGCCGCCTGGGTGCACGCGGGCGGCCCCGGGCTGGCCGACCCGCCCGGACTGCTCGACCTCCAGCTGATCTCGGTGTCCCGCCGGGTCCGCGAGGGCCTGGCGGAGTAGCGGACGGTGGAGCCGATCCGTCCTCATCACGGTTGGGACGCAGCGGGGTTGGCCGATCCGGCGGCCGAGCAGGATCCGCTGGACGCCGCCCTCGGCGGTCCCACTAGCATGACCGGTGGCTGCCAGCGGTTCCGCCCAGGGAGGACGACGATGACGACGGTCTGCCGCATCTGCGCGGGCACCGGCCGGACCGCCGGTCTCAGCTGCCGGACCTGTCAGGGCACCGGGACCACCGAGGTGGGCGGCGGGGGCGGCAACTGCTTCCTCTGCGACGGCACCGGGGTGTACGTCCGCTACCGGGTGGACGCGACCGGCGCCAAGCACGCCTACCGGGACGAGATCTGCCGCACCTGCGACGGCACCGGCAACCGGTCCCCCTCCACCTGGGACGAGCCCTCCGGCTGAGCGCCCCCGTCCGCGCCGGCGCCGACGGGGGCTCAGGCCGCGCCGCCGGCGGCGGCCATGATCCGGGGTCGGCCCGGTGCGGGCGCGTTCTTTACCTGATCATGGTCGAACATTGGTGTTCGAATGGGCGACGCGCTGCGGCCCGTTCACCCCGCGTCCGTGTGCGGTCAACGCGTCGCTGGAAGAGTCCCGCGCATGGATATCCCTCACATGGGCGTACCGGCCAAGCTCGCTGACCGCATGAGCACGGCCGAGCAGCACGAGTACCTGCGGGCCCGCTTCTCCCGCCGCCGGATGCTGCGCGCCGGCGCCGTGACCGTCGGTGCCGTCGCCGTCGGCGGCGCGCTGGGCAGCGGAACGGCCTTCGCCGCGCCGGCGAGCCCGCAGCTGCTGACCGGTGCCACGACGGCCGGTGTCGACGGTTCGCTGGTCGCGCCGATCGGGCGCCACCTCCAGTTCGGCCCCGAGCCGGACACCCAGTTCCGCATCTCCTGGCAGGTCCCGGCGCCGGTCAAGAAGCCGTTCCTGCGCTTCGGCAAGACCCCGTGGGAGCTCAGCCACAAGCTCCAGGCCGAGGTCCGCACCCTGCACACCCCGGCGCTGACCCCGAACAGCCAGCCGGTGGACCAGTACTACCTGCACGTGGCGCTGGAGGACCTGCACCCCGACACCACCTACTACTACGGTGTCGGCCACGAGGGCTTCGACCCGGCCTCGCAGCAGCAGATCTCCACCCTGCACACCTTCCGCACCGCGCCCTCCCGCGACCACCGCTGGGGCAAGGTCTACGAGCCGTTCACCTTCACCGCCTTCGGCGACCAGGGCGTCAGCTCGCACGCGGCCGGCAACGACCACATCATCAAGGCCCAGAAGCCGTCCTTCCACCTGCACGCCGGCGACATCTGCTACGCCGACCCGGCGGGCTCCGGCACCGACCCGGACAAGGCCTCGTACAACGCGAAGACCTGGGACGACTTCCTGGTCCAGACCGAGACGGTCGCCGCGGAGATCCCGTGGATGGTCGCGTACGGCAACCACGACATCGAGGCCTGGTACTCGCCCAACGGGTACGGCGGCGAGAACACCCGCTTCTTCCTCCCGGACAACGGCCCGGACCCGCGCAAGGTCCCCGGCGTCTACACCTTCCGCTACAAGAACGTCGGCGTCATCTCGCTCGACGCCAACGACGTCTCCTACGAGATCCCGGCCAACCTGGGCATCTCGGCGAACAAGCAGACCAAGTGGCTGGAGCGCACCCTCAAGGACCTGCGCAACGACGAGACGATCGACTTCGTCGTGGTCTTCTTCCACCACTGCGCCTTCTCCACCACCGTCGCGCACGCCTCCGAGGGCGGCGTCCGCGAGGCCTGGGTGCCGCTGTTCGAGAAGTTCCGGGTGGACCTGGTCATCAACGGCCACAACCACATCTACGAGCGCACCGACGCGATCCTCGGCAACAAGGTCTCGAAGCAGGTGCCGAGCGGCGCCACCATCGAGCCGGCGAAGGACGGCGTCGTCTACGTGACCGCGGGCGCGGCCGGCCGCAGCCTGTACAAGTTCGACGTGCCGGACACCTACGAGGGGCACGAGAACCACCAGGACGAGGTGAAGACCTACTACTGGGGCAAGGGCAAGGTGAAGGTCCCCGAGACCATCCAGTGGTCGCGGGTGCGCTACACCGGCTACTCCTTCATCAAGGTCGACGTCACCCCGGCCCACCTGGGCCAGAAGTCGTCCATGAAGGTGACCGCGCTGGCCGAGGACGGCACGCAGATCGACAACTACACGATCCTGCGCAAGGTCGGCGAGGGCTGGGACTCGGACCACGACGACGACGGTCAGGGCGGCGGCTGGGGCTGGTAGTCCCCGAACCGGCTCGCCGGGCCCCGGCGTCGAGGAAGTCCGCACCTCGACGCCGGGGCCCCGTGCGTGCGGGGCCGATCAGGGGCCCGGTGCGCTCAGCGTCGGGGCCCGTACATGATCACCGCGACCCCGGCCAGGCAGACCAGCGCGCCCACCACGTCGTAGCGGGTCGGCCGGAAGCCGTCCACGACCACGCCCCAGAGCAGCGACCCGGCGACGAACACCCCGCCGTACGCGGCCAGCACCCGGCCGAAGTGGCTGTCCGGCTGCAGCGCCGCGACGAAGCCGTACCCGCCGAGCACCACCACCCCCAGTCCGGCCAGCCACCACGGCCGCTGCTCGCGCACGCTCTGCCAGATCAGCCAGCAGCCGCCGATCTCGGCGAGGGCGGCGACGACGAACAGGGCGACGGAACGCAGGACGGTCATGACCGACAACCCTAGGCGTCAGGACTGGCGGTACGTCGCGAGGAAGCGGCCGATGCGGTTGATGGCCGTCTCCAGGTCGTCGGCGCGGGGCAGGGTGACGAAGCGGAAGTGGTCCGGGCGGGGCCAGTTGAAGCCGGTGCCCTGGACGACGTGGATCTTCTCGCGGAGCAGCAGGTCCAGCACGAACCGCTCGTCGTCGACGATCCGGTGCACCGCCGGGTCGAGCCGGGCGAAGGCGTACAGGGCGCCCTTGGGCTTGACGCAGCTGACGCCGGGGATCTCGTTGAGGGCCCTGAAGGCGACGTCGCGCTGTTCGGTGAGCCGGCCGCCGGGCAGCACCAGGTCGTTGATGGACTGGTGGCCGCCGAGCGCGGCCTGGACGGCGAACTGGGCGGGCACGTTGGGGCACAGCCGCATGCCGGAGAGCATGGTCAGGCCCTCCAGGTAGTCGGCGGCGTGCTGCTTGGGCCCGGAGACGACCAGCCAGCCGCTGCGGAAGCCGGCCACCCGGTAGGCCTTGGAGAGGCCGTTGAAGGTGAGGGTGAGGACGTCGTCGGCGAGGGCGGCGAGGCAGTGGTGCTCGGTGTCGTCGTAGAGGATCTTGTCGTAGATCTCGTCGGCCAGGACCATCAGCTGGTGGCGGCGGGCCAGGTCGAGGATGCCCTCCAGCAGTTCCTTCGGGTAGACCGCGCCGGTGGGGTTGTTGGGGTTGATGACGACGATGGCCTTGGTGCGGGCGGTGATCTTGGCGGCGATGTCGTCGAGGTCGGGGTACCAGTCGGCCTGCTCGTCGCACAGGTAGTGCACGGCCTTGCCGCCGGCCAGCCGGACCACGGCCGTCCACAGCGGGTAGTCCGGCATCGGGACGAGCACCTCGTCGCCGTCGTCGACGAGCGCGGTGACGGCCATCTGGATCAGCTCGGAGGCGCCGTTGCCGAGGTAGACGTCGTTGACGCCGACTCCGGTCACACCGCGCTGCTGGTAGTACTGCACCACCGCGCGGCGGGCGGGCAGGATGCCGCGGGAGTCGCTGTAGCCGTGCGCCTTGGGCAGGTTGCGGATGATGTCCTGGATGATCTCCTCGGGCGCCTCGAAGCCGAACGGGGCCGGGTTGCCGGTGTTCAGCCGCAGCACGCTGTGCCCGGCCTCCTCCAGGGCGTTGGCCTGGTCGACCACCGGGCCGCGGATCTCGTAGCACACGTTGTTCAGCTTGCTGGACTGCCGAAACTCCACTGTGGCCTCCCGACCGTTACCACCGCATCGTTGCTGATGCTTTGTTCTACCAAGTTGGCACTTGGAAAGTCCAACCTTTTGGCTATGCTGATCCACATGTCACGCCGAAGCTACGACCAGTACTGCGCCGTCGCCCGCGCCCTGGACGCGGTGGGGGAACGCTGGAGCCTCCTGATCGTCCGTGAACTCCTCGGCGGCCCGCGCCGCTACACCGACCTGCACGCCGACCTGCCCGGCGTCTCCACCGACATCCTCGCGGCCCGGCTCAAGCAGCTGGAGGGCGACGGCCTGGCCCTGCGCCGCCGGCTCGAACGGCCCGCCAACGCCACGGTCTACGAGCTCACCGAACGCGGCCGCGAACTGCGCCCGGTGATCGAGGCGCTGGGGGAGTGGGGCCTGCCCGCCCTCGGCGAGCAGCGGCCCACCGACGCCGTCCGCGAGCACTGGTTCACCCCCCGCCCGGCGGACGACGGGGCGCCCGTCGCGGGTTAGGGGCCGGTGCCGGCGTCGCTGCCGGGTCCGCTGCCGGTGCCCGGACCGGCCGCGCGTAGCATCGTCGGGCCACGGAGCCATCGGAGGAGAGCGGAGACCGCCCGTGCCCACCACCTACCGCAGTTACGTCGCCGTCGGGGACTCCTTCACCGAGGGCATGTGCGACGACCTGCTGCCCGACGGCCACTACCGGGGCTGGGCCGACCGGCTCGCCGACGCGCTCGCCGCCGAGGTCGAGGCCGGGGGCGACGGCGGCTTCCGCTACGCGAACCTCGCCGTCCGCGGCAAGCTCATCGGCCAGATCCACGACGAGCAGCTCCCCGCCGCCACCGCGATGGGCGCCGACCTGGTGACCCTCGTCGGCGGCCTCAACGACGCGCTGCGCCCCGGCTGCGACATCGCCCGGGTCGAGCGGCTGCTCGGCCGCTGCACCGAGGAGCTGCGCGCCACCGGCGCCACCGTGGTGCTGTTCACCAGCACCGACCCGACCCGCAGGATGGCGGGCAGCGCCCGGCTGCTCCCGGCCATCCTGCGGATGAAGGCCTTCGTGCACGAGCTCGGCCAGGACGAGGGCGTCGCCGTCGTCGACCTGTTCGCCGCCCCCTGCTTCGACGACCGCCGGCTCTGGGCCGAGGACCGCCTGCACCTGTCGCCCGAGGGCCATCGCCGGGTCGCCGAAGGGGTGCTGGAGGCTCTCGGCCGCCCCGCCGCCTCCGACTGGCGCGCCCCGCTGCCGCCCGCCGCCCCGCCCGGCCGGGCCGAGCGGCTGCGTGCCGACGCCCGCTGGCTCGGCGGCCACCTGGGGCCGTGGATCGGCCGCCGGCTGACCGGGCGCTCCTCCGGCGACGGCCGGCCGCCGAAGCGGGCCGAGCTGCTGCCCTACTCGGCTCCGGGGACGGCTGCGGGTTCGGCTCCGGGTTCGGTGGCGGACTCGGCGGCGGATCCGGCTGCGGGCTCGTAGACCAGGCTCGCCATCGGGGAGCGGGTGGTCCAGCCGAGCGAGGCGTAGAGCGCCCGGCCGTCCGGGGTGCCGACCAGGACGGCGGTGTCGGCGCCCGCCTCGTGCCCGGCGTTCTGGAGGGTCCGCATCACCAGGGCGCCCAGGCCCCGGCGCCGGTGCTCGGGCGCGGTCAGGATCTGGTCCGGGACGGCCACGGGGCCGGCCAGGCCCGCCTGGCCGCGTGCGGCGAGGTGTCCGGCCTCGGTGCGGACCAGGGTCCGGACGGTCCCGCCCCGGGTCCAGGTGGTCACCGTGTAGCCGGCCGGCACCTCGGGCCGCTCGGCGGCCAGCGGGACGGTCATCAGGTATCCCGGCCGGTCGAGCCGCCACTGCGGGCCCAGCCAGGGCCGGACGACGGCGTCCTCGGTGAACAGCTTCAGCCAGGTGCCCGGTGCGGTGGTGGCCTCGGCGATCTTGCGGACGTCGGGTTCGGCCGGTTCGGGCAGCACGTGCCGGGCGACGTGGCCGACCACGCCGACGTCGATCGTCCAGCCCCAGGGCTCGTCCACCGCTTCGGCCGCGCCGCGCGAGACGCTCCAGCCGGCGATCCACATCCGGACGAGTTCGTTGACGGTCGGGTCCTGCACTCCTACCCCCGTATGCCGTGGGCGTGCACCTCGTAATAGGTGCACTGCCAGTTGACACCTTACCGACGGTGGGGTGGGTGTGGCCAGTGCCCAGTAGGCTTGGCGGTTCGACGCACCGGACGGCCGGTGCCCACGCTGGAAGGACCACGCGACGTGCGCGAGACCGAGCCGCCGCAGCACCCCACGGCGGCTCAGCCGACCGAGCTGCGCTCCGACTGCACCAGCTGCTTCGGCCTCTGCTGCGTCGCCCTGCCCTTCGGCGCCGGGACGGACTTCGCCGTCGACAAGGCCGCCGGCAGCGCCTGCCGCAACCTGCAGACCGACTTCACCTGCGGCATCCACGAACGCCTCCGCGACCGGGGCTTCCAGGGCTGCACCGTCTACGACTGCTTCGGCGCCGGGCAGCGCGTCTCCCAGGTCACCTTCGGCGGCCGCAGCTGGCGCGAGGCGCCGGCCGACGCCAAGCCCATGTACGACGTCTTCCCGGTGGTGCGCCAGCTCCACGAACTGCTCTGGTACCTCACCGAGGCGCTCGGCTACGCCCCCGCCCGCCCGGTCCACGCCGAGCTGCGGCAGGCCCTGGAGGCGACCGACCGACTCGCCGGCGGCACCCCCGAGGAGATCCTCGCCGTCGACGTCCCCGCCCACCGGCAGCGGGTCAGCGACCTGCTGCTGCGCGCCAGCGAACTCGTCCGCGCCGCCGTCCCCCGCCGCCGCGAACACCGCGGCGCCGACCTCTTCGGCGCCCGGCTGCGCGGCGCCGACCTGCGCGGTGCCAACCTGCGCGGCGCCCTGCTCGTCGCCGCCGACCTCGGCGGTGCCGACCTGCGCCTCGCCGACCTCGTCGGCGCCGACCTGCGCGACGCCGACCTCTCCGGCGCCGACCTCACCGAGGCCCTCTTCCTCACCCAGGCCCAGCTGAACGCGGCCCGCGGCGACGCCGCCACCCGCCTGCCGGGCGCCCTCGCCCGGCCCACCCACTGGCCCGCCACGGCCTCCGCCCCGGCGTCCGCCGCCGCCGGCGCGCGTGGCCCCCGCAAGCCGCGCAGCGGCGGCCGTCCGGGCGGCCCGCGCCGCCGCTGAGGCCCGCCGCGCCAACGGTCGAGCCCGCCCGGCAGCTGTCCGCCGGGCGGGCTCGGTGTTCCTGGCGTCCGGTGCCTGCTGCCCGGTGCTGACAGCCGTTCCGTTGACGGTCCGTCGGGTGGGGTCAGGCCGTGAGCAGGCGGGAGCGGAGGGCGGCTGCCCGGGCGGGGGAGAGGCCGAGGGCGCCGGTGGCGTAGGCCTCGACCGAGCCGTGGCGGGCGGTGAGGTCGGCGAGGGCGAGGCGGATGACCGTCTCGGGGGCGCGTCCGTAGCCGGGCCAGCGGAGGGTGCGGCCGGGGTGGGCGGCGTGCCATTCGGCGATGAGGTGCGGCGTGGCCAGCTCGGTGAGGGCGAAGTCGGCGGCGATGACGTCCTCGGTGACGCCGAGCAGGGTGAGGACGAGGGCGGCGATGAGCCCGGTGCGGTCCTTGCCCGAGGCGCAGTGGAAGACCACGGGCTCCTCGGCGGCGGCGATCACCTCCAGGGCCTCGCGGATCTCCTCCACCCCGTCCTCGGCGACCTCGGCGAAGCGGTCGGCGAGGTAGCGCCAGGGGTCGACGTCCGGGTCGATCTCGGCCTGGTCGTAGGGGCGGTGCTCGATCGAGAGGTTGTGGTAGACCAGCCCTTCGTAGTCGGGCACCCGGCCCTTGGCGGCGATCTCCCAGGGGTAGCGGAGGTCGATCACGGTGCGCACGCCGAGGGCCTGGAGCCGGTCGAGGTCGGCGGGCGAGGTGAGCTTGCCGAGCGAGTCGGAGCGGTAGAGCAGGCCCCGGCGGACGGACCGGCCGTCGGCGGCGGGGAGCCCGCCCAGGTCGCGGAAGTTGTGCAGCCGTTCGAAGGTGAGCTGACGCGTTGTCATGCGCGGCACTCTAACCAGTGGGGCCTCGGCGCCCGGTGGGGCCCGGGTGTCCGGCGCCTTCGTAGCCGGCGGTGAGGAGTTCGAAGGCGCGGTCGGCGTTGGTGGTGGCCTCGAAGTGGAGTTCGTCGGCGGTCCGGCCGCCGTCCCGGATCCGGTGCCAGTTGTGTTCGGCGAGGACCCGCTGGGTGGCGGTGACCTGGGCGGCGAGGAGGGGGGCGGTGAGGTGCCGGGGCGGGGCCAGGTCGGGGGCCTCGTGCAGCGCCCGGGCGAGGGACTGTTCGGCGCGGGCGAGGTATTCGGCGCCCCGGGCCCTCAGGCTCGGCGTGGAGTACACCAGATCGCTGAACGCCAGGACCCGGGGGTCGTCGTTGAGCCCGGTGATGGGGTCGCGCCGGGCGAGCCCGTCCAGGAAGTCCCGGTGCAGGGCGGCCAGCACCGTTTCGCCGGCCGCCCGGCCGCGGACCACGTCGGCGGCCTGGTCCTGGTGGTCGGCGAAGCGGTGGACGACCAGGTCCTCCTTGGTGGGGAAGTAGCTGAACAGCGTCGGCTTCGACACCTCGGCGGCGGCCGCGACGTCCGCCACCGGGACCGCGTCGAAGCCGTGCTCCAGGAAGAGCGCGATCGCGGCCTCGGAGATCGCCCGCCGCGTCCGTTCCTTCTTCCGTTCCCGCAGTCCGCTCATGGCGTCAGGCTAGCAGCAGGTCCTGACCCGGGCAGATTTCTAACCTGGTATGACATTTCCCCCGGGTGGGGTGCCGCCTGCCGCCCGCCATCCGCTGCTCGGGAGCCCGGGCACTCGGGATCCCAGGCGCTCAGGAGCTCAGCGAGTCCAGGATGCGGCGGATCGACTCCACCACCGGGGCGCCGGCGGCGGCGAGGGCGGCGACGCCGGAGATGTTGCGCAGGGCGCGGCGCAGGGTGGCGGGCGGGGTGGCCTGCCCGCCGCCGAGGTCCGCCAGCGACTCGTCCAGCACCTCGCGGTCCTCGGCCGGCACCTGCTCGCGCAACTGGCGTACCGCGGCGATGAGTTCGCGCATCGCGGCCTGCGGGTCGGCCGGGCCCTGGTGCTTGATGATGCCGATGTTGTGGTCACCGTGCTGGGTGACCGAGTCCCCGAAGTGGATGCCGCCGCTCACAGGCTGACCTTCTTTCCGGTGTTGTGGTCGCCGTACTGGTTGATCTGGTCGCCGATGTGGACGTTCTCCACCTGGAGGGCGAACTCGGCCAGCGGGTTGTCGATCGCTTCCATGATCAGCTGGATCAGGTTGCCGACCTGCTGGGCGTCGTGGCTGACCACCGCCGTGTTCGAGGAGCTGGAGGTCTCGATGACCAGCTGGTACACCGTGCGCATCTGCAGCCGCTTGACCAGCCGGTAGAGGCTGACCGCGAAGAGCGCGAGCGCCACGAGGCCGATCACGTTCTTGGTCGTCTCCTGGTTCGCGCCGCGCCCGAGCAGCGAACCGAGGAGGGCGGTGGCCACCAGCAGGCCGATCACCTGCCGGGAGAACCGGATGATCACCCGCGCGCGTTTGGGCGGCAGCAGCTGGAACTGCCGGGCCCGGGCGATGTTGTGGAGCGGATAGGCGTCGCCGCCCACCCACAGCACCCGCCGGCTGACTCTGACGTCGATCACACTGCTTCTGCGTGCCAAGGCGTCCCCCTACCCGTAGTGGCGGGGAGAACCATAGCAACGGCCGCCGACGGTGCCGACGGGAGTGCCGCCCCGCTGGTCAGGCGGCGGTGCGCGGTCGGCAGCGGGGCCCGGTCGGCAGCGGGGCCCGCTCAGGTGCTGCGGTCGGCGAGCACCTCGCGGACGACGTGGCGGGCGTTGGCGGTGAGGCCCGGATTGGTGTGACGGTAGTAGGGGATCGTCACCAGCGCGATGGAGAAGGCCCAGGCGCGGCCGCGGGCCCACATGGCGTCATCGGCGTGGAGCGCGGCGCGGAAGGCGGGGCGGGCCGAGGCGGGCAGCAGGTTCCAGGCGACGATCAGGTCGGCGGTGGGGTCGCCGACGCCCATCAGGCCGAAGTCGAGGACGGCGCCGAGCCGGCCGGACCGGTCGAGCAGGAGGTTCCCGGGGGTGAGGTCGCCGTGCATCCAGGAGGGCGGGCCGGCGTACTCGGAGAGGCGAAGTGCCTTGTCCCACAGGGCGGTTGCGGCGTGGGTGTCGACCGCTCCGGCGAGTTGGGCGATGGCCGCGCGGGTGGCGCCGTCGCGGGAGGCGAGCGGGACGCTGCGGTGGCCGGCCGGGCCGCCGGCCGGGTTGACGGCGCGCAGGGCGTTGACGAAGGCGGCGAGGTCGCGGGCGAGCGCGCCGGGAGCGGCGAGGGCGCCGACGACCGGGTTGGCGCCCTCGAACCAGCGGAGCACCGACCACTCCCAGGGGTAGCCGGCGGCGGGCCGGCCGACCGCGAGCGGGGCGGGTATCGGCCGCGGCAGTCGGGGGGCCAGCGCGGGCAGCCACTGCTTCTCGCGGCGGACGTCCCCGGCCGCCCATTCCACCCGGGGGAGCCGGACGGCGAGTTCGGGTCCGAGGCGGAACATCGCGTTGTCCGTCCCGGTGGAGGCGACCGGCGTGACCGGCAGCCCGACCCAGTCCGGGAACTGGGCGGAGATCAACCGCCTTACCAGGGCCGCGTCGATGACCAGTCCGTCGGGGTGCATCCGGGTGGCAGCGCACATGCCCGGCAGCGTACAGCGCGGATCGGTGCCCTTCAGCGGATTCCCGGAATGCGTACGGCCGGCCTCAGCTCAGCGTGACCCGCACGCCGATCGTCCCGCCCTTGCCGAAGCGCAGCACGTTCGCGGTCAGCGCGATCGCGCACAGCAGCCCGTACTTGCGGCGCAGCAGCTTCCGGTAGGCGGGCGCGCGGCCGGGGTCGAGGACGGCGGTGGCCGGGACCTGCTCGCCGAGCAGGGTGCCGCGGATGTCGCTCGGCCCGACCAGCACGTCGGAGCGGTTGCGCAGCCGCTTGACCTTGCCGGTGCGGGTGACGGTGGTGAAGACCAGCGCGTCGCCGTCGCGCGCCACCCAGACCGGGGTGGGCACGGGGGTGCCGTTCTTGCGGTGGGTGGTGAACAGCAGGTACTTGGCGGCGGCGAGTTCTTCCAGCCGGGCGGCGGCGTCCGGCGCGCGGGAGGCGTCCAGTGCGGGGGAGGTGTCCATGCGCGTCAGCGTAGGAAGGCGCAACGGGGCACCGCTTGAGTCTGGTTGGGGCCGCGGGCGGCGGGCGCCACGCCCGGCCGCCCCGGGTGCGGCCGGGAGCTGTCCCCGGTACCTGCCAGAATGCAGGGCGTACGGCGAAAGCACTGAAGGAGAAGGTGACCGGCTTCGTGACCACGCCAGTCGAACAGGTGGCCCGGCAGGCCCAGCAGGCGATCGAGCGCAAGATCGCCGAGGAACTGGGCGTTCGCGACGGGCAGGTGAAGTCCGCGGTCGAGCTGCTCGACGGCGGCGCGACCGTGCCCTTCGTGGCCCGCTACCGCAAGGAGGTCACCGGCTCCCTGGACGACGCCCAGCTGCGCACCCTGGAGGAGCGGCTGCGCTACCTGCGGGAGCTGGAGGACCGCCGGGCGGCCGTCCTGGAGTCGATCGAGGCCCAGGGCAAGCTGGACGACGCGCTGCGCGCGCAGGTGCTGGCCGCCGATTCCAAGGCCCGGCTGGAGGACATCTACCTGCCGTTCAAGCCGAAGCGGCGCACCAAGGCGCAGATTGCCCGCGAGGCGGGCCTGGAGCCGCTCGCCGAGACGCTGCTCGCCGATCCCTCGCAGGATCCGGCGGCGCTGGCCGCCCGGTTCCTGAACGAGTCCGTCGCCGAGCCGGCCGCCGCGCTGGAGGGCGCTCGGGCGATCCTGGTGGAGCGCTTCGGCGAGGACGCCGACCTGGTCGGTTCGCTGCGCGAGCGGATGTGGACCAGGGGCCGCCTGGTGGCCACCGTGCGTGACGGCAAGGAGCAGGACGGCGCCAAGTTCGCCGACTACTTCGACTTCGCCGAGCCGTACACCAAGCTCCCCTCGCACCGAATCCTGGCGATGCTGCGCGGCGAGAAGGAGGAGGTGCTGGACCTCGACCTCTCGCCGTACGACGGCGAGGAGGGCGATCTGCCCGGCGAGAGCGACTACGAGCGGCGGATCGCGGCCCGCTTCGGCATCGCCGACCACGGCCGCCCGGCCGACAAGTGGCTGGGCGACACCGTCCGTTGGGCCTGGCGCACCCGCGTCCTGGTCCGGCTCGGCATCGACCTGCGGTCGCGGCTGCGGGCCGAGGCGGAGGAGGAGGCGGTGCGCGTCTTCGCCGCCAACCTGCGCGATCTGCTGCTGGCCGCGCCGGCCGGCACCCGCGCCACCATGGGCCTGGACCCGGGCTTCCGGACGGGGGTGAAGGTCGCGGTGGTGGACGCCACCGGCAAGGTCGTCGCGTACGACACGATCTACCCGCACCAGCCCGCCAACAAGTGGGACGCCGCGCTCGCGACCCTGGCCGCGCTGGCGAAGAAGCACGCCGTCGACCTGGTGGCGATCGGCAACGGCACCGCCTCCCGGGAGACGGACAAGCTCGCCGAGGACCTGCTCAAGCGCCACCCCGAGCTGAAGCTCACCAAGGCGATGGTCAGCGAGGCGGGCGCCTCGGTCTACTCGGCCTCCGCGTTCGCCTCGCAGGAGCTGCCGGAGCTGGACGTGTCGATCCGCGGCGCGGTCTCGATCGCCCGCCGTCTCCAGGACCCGCTGGCCGAACTGGTCAAGATCGACCCGAAGTCGATCGGGGTCGGCCAGTACCAGCACGACCTGAGCGAGGTGAAGCTCTCCCGCTCGCTGGACGCGGTGGTCGAGGACTGCGTCAACGCCGTGGGCGTGGACGTCAACACCGCCTCGGCGCCGCTGCTGACCAGGGTCTCCGGCATCACCGGCACGCTCGCCGACAACATCGTGGCCCACCGCGACGCCAACGGCCCGTTCCGCACCCGCCGCCAGCTCAAGGACGTCTCCCGGCTGGGCCCGAAGGCCTTCGAGCAGTGCGCGGGCTTCCTGCGCATCCCCGACGGCGACGACCCGCTGGACGCCTCCAGCGTGCACCCCGAGGCGTACCCGGTGGTGCGCCGCATCCTGGCGTCCACCGGCGGGGAGCTGAGCGGGCTGATCGGCAACGGCGAACGGCTGCGGGCCCTGCGCCCGGGCGACTTCGCCGACGAGGTCTTCGGCATCCCGACCGTCACCGACATCCTCGGCGAGCTGGACAAGCCGGGCCGCGACCCGCGCCCGGCGTTCCGCACCGCGACCTTCAAGGAGGGCGTCGACAAGATCGGCGACCTGGAGGTCGGGATGGTACTGGAGGGCGTGGTCACCAATGTGGCTGCGTTCGGCGCCTTCGTCGACGTGGGCGTCCACCAGGACGGGCTGGTGCACGTCTCGGCGCTGTCGAGGACCTTCGTGAAGGATCCGCGCGAGGTGGTCAAGCCGGGCGACATCGTGAAGGTCCGGGTCGTCTCGGTGGACGTGCCGCGCAAGCGCATCGGGCTGACCCTGCGGCTGGACGACGAGGTCGGTCGCGACCGGGGCGGTGACCGCGGTGACCGGGGCGAGCGCGGTGAGCGCGGCGGCGACCGTGGCCGGGGCGGCGAGCGCGGGGACCGGCAGGCCCGCCCGCCGCGCCAGGAGCGCCGGGGCGGCGGCCAGGACCGGCGCGGCCAGGGCGGCGGCTCCGGCGGCTCGGGCGGTTCCGGCGGCGGCGCGCCGCTGGCGAACAGCGCGATGGCGGACGCGCTGCGCCGGGCGGGCCTGACCGGCGGCGACGCCTCGGGTGACCGCCGCTCCGGGCGGCGCTGAGCGGCTGAGGCACTGAGCGGCTGAGGCGCTGAGGCGCTGCGGCGCTGCGGCGCTGAGTAGCTGAGCGGCTGACCGCCGCGGCCGGGGCCGGTGGACGTCTGCGCGTCCGCCGGCCCCGGCCGCCGTGCGGGTCGGGTCGGGCAGGGTCAGGTCAGGAGCTTGTCCTTGGCCTTCTGGTACTCCTCCTCGGAGATGGCGCCCTTCTCCTTCAGGTCCGCCAGTCTCGCCAGGTCGTCGACGTGGCTGCCGCCGCCCCCGGGTGTGCCGGTTCCGGCCGCCTCCCGGATGTAGGCCTTGACGGCGGCCTCGCTCTGCCGGACCTGGGCGGCGTCCCGCTCGCTCATCGACTTCCCGCGGGCGATCACGTAGACCAGCACACCGATCAGCGGCAGCACGATCACCAGGAGCAGCCAGCCGGCCTTGGCCCAGCCGCCCAGGTCGTGGCTGCGGAAGACGTCTGTGATGATCTTGAACAGCAGGAAGAACCAGAGGATCCAGAGGAACAGCTCCAGCATCGTCCAGAAGATGTTGAGCACCGGGTAGTCCACGGCCAGCATGTTGGTGTCCATGGCCGAGTCATATCACCGCAAAACGGACAATGCTCTCTGCTGTTCGGCCGTTCCAGTGATCTTCCGGCCCAGCGGGAATATCTCGGAGCGGGGCTCGGAGCTGGGGCTCGGAGGGGCGGGGGTCAGCCCCGCCCGGCCCGCCGCCGCAGCTCCACGGCCAGCCCGATCAGCTCGCCCCACCAGGCGTCGTGCCCGGCCAGCAGCAGCCGCTGCGCCTCGTCCGCCGACACCGCCCGTACCTCGACGACCTGCTCGCCGTCCGCCGGGTTGGTCGGCGTCGAGTCCACCGCGACCTCCGCCCAGCCCCACAGCCACGCCTTCTCCGGGTGCGGCTGCCACGGCCGGTACGGCGTCGGGTCCTCGGTGCGGCAGCGGTGCGCGCCGAGCCAGTCCGGCTCGCCGAGCAGCCGGGCGCCGGCCTCCTCGCGCAGCTCGCGGGCCAGACAGGTGGCGATGCTCTCGTCCTGCTCCCGGGTGCCGCCGGGCAGGAACCAGTGGTCCCGGTCGTCCCGGCAGAGGACCACCTTGTCGTCCGCGAAGCCCACCAGGTGGATGTTGGTCACCAGCTCGTCCGGCGGCAGCACGGTGGAGAACAGCGCGTCGTACCGGCCCCAGGTCCAGTACTGCGGGGCGTGCAACGCGGGGAAGAGGGTGGCGAGTTCGGCGGATCTGTCGTCGGTGTCCGCCCGGTGCGTGGTGTCAGTCATTCGGTGATCGTAGTGCCGGCCGGGAAACGCCGGGGGGCGCTCGGATGGACGAGTGTGATGTCCGAGGTGGAGATGGCCCGCGGCCGGCGGCGGGTGGCCTCGACCGGCTCGCCGACCCAACTCCCCAGCGAGATCTCGGCGGTGATGCCCGGCCCGAAACCGGCGATCAGGCCGGTGGTGCCGTCGGCCACGCCGCCGTCGGCGAACAGCCGGGCGAGCGCGTCGAAGACGACGGCGCTGGCGATGTTGCCGCGCTCGGTCAGCGTCGCGCGGCTGTACCGGAAGGTGGCCGGCTCCAGGTTGAGGAAGTGGCAGAGGTCGTCGAGGATGCGCGGGCCGCCGGCGTGCACGATGTAGAAGCCCAACCCGGAGACGTCCCAGCCGTGTTCGACGGCCAGGCCGCGCAGCGCCGGGGCGAGCATCTCCATGGTGCCGGGCACCCGCTTGTCCAGCTGGAAGTGGAAGCCGGTGTCCTTGACCCCGTAGGAGATCCAGTTCTCGGTGTCCGGGACGAGGTGCGAGCCGTTGCGCTCGACGTGCACGCCGGTGCCGCCGTGTCCGCGCATCACCACGGCGGCGACGGCGTCCCCGAACAGGCCGTTGGAGAGCAGCGAGCCGACGCCGAGGTCGGTCGGCTGGTAGCAGAGCGAGCAGAACTCGCAGGACACGATCAGCACGTTGGCGCCCGGGTAGGCGCGGCAGAAGTCGTGCGCCCGGTTGACGGCGGCGCCGCCGGCCGCGCAGCCGAGCTGGGCGATCGGCATCTGGCGGGTGTCGCAGCGGAAGCCCAGGGCGTTGATCAGCCAGGCGGTCAGCGACGGCATCATGAAGCCGGTGCAGGACACGTAGATGATCAGGTCGATGTCCCGGGCGCCCAACTCGGCGTGCCGCAGCGCCCGTTCGACCACCTCGGGGACGCGGAGCTTGGCCTCCCGCTCGTAGACCGCGTTGCGGGCGGTGAAGCCCGGGTGGGTGAGGGTCTGCTCGATCGGCTGGACCAGGTGCCTGGTCCGCACCCCGGTGTTCTCGATCAGCCGCAGGGCGAGGCCGAGTTGCGGGTGGCCGGCGTGCAGGCTGCGGGCCAGGTCGAGGGTCTGGTCGAGGGTGATGACGTTCTCGGGTACGGCGACGGCAGGGCGGCAGAGTGTTGCCATGGTGCGGGTCTCCCCTGGGTGGCCTGGCCGGGCGGGCTGGCGAGCGGCCCGGGCAGGCGGCCTACGGATGCGTCGAACGGGCGCCGTGCGGTGCTCCGTGGCGGAGGCGGCGGCGCGGGGAGGAGGTCACCAGGCGAGCGGCAGGGTGCGGGGGTAGCGCCAGATCGACCCGGTGTGCCAGTCGAGTTCGGACGGCGGGACGGCGAGCCGCAGGCCGGGGAAGCGCCGCAGCAGGGTGCCGATGGCGACCTGGAGCTCCATCCGGGCCAGGTGCGCGCCGAGGCAGTGGTGCTGGCCGTGGCCGAAGGCCATGTGGGTGGGGGCGCCGCGGTCGAGGTCGAGTTCGTCGGGGCGCTCGTACATCGCCGGGTCGCGGTTGGCGGTGAGGTAGGAGACGTGGACGGCCTCGCCGGCCCGGATCAGCACGCCGCCCAGCTCGACGTCCTCGGTGGCGACCCGGGCGATGCCGACGCCCTGGCGGAACGGGATGAAGCGCAGCAGCTCCTCCAGCCCGCGCGGCAGCAGTTCGGGCTGGGCGCGCAGCTTGGCGAGCTGTTCGGGGTGGGTGAGCAGGGTGTAGGTGATGTTGCTGAGCTGGTAGGTGCTGGTGTCGTGGCCGGTGACCAGCAGGACCATCGCCATGACGGCCAGCTCCTGGTCGTCCAGCAGTTCGTCGCCGTCGCGGGCGGTGGCGAGGGAGCTGATCAGGTCCTCGCCGGGGTGGGCGCGGCGGGCGGCGGTCAGCTCGGTGAAGTAGCCGCGCAGCGCGGCCTTGGCGGCTTCCTGGCCGGCCCGGCTGCCGGGGCCCATCGTCATCATGGCGACGGCGTGGCCGCGCAGTTCGGCGCGGTCCTGCTCGGGGATGTCCAGCAGCTCGCAGATGGTGGTGAGCGGGAGCCGGCTGGAGAGGAAGTGCACCAGGTCGGCGGGGGAGCCGTGTTCGGCCATCTCGTCGAGGTAGCCGTCGACGATCCGCTGGGTGGCGGGGCGCATCCGCTCGACCTGGCGGTTGGTGAAGCCCTGGGCGACGAGGCGGCGCAGCCGGTTGTGGGCCGGCGGGTCCATCAGGTTGATCGCCTCGGCCTGGGCGATCGCGGCGGGCGTCATCCGGGGCAGGTCGCGCCCGATGCCCGCGGCGCGGCTGAACCGCCGGTCGGTGGTGACGATCCGGACGTCCTCGTAGCGGGTGGCCAGCCAGGCCTCGCCCTCGCCGTGCGGCAGTCGGATCCTGGCGATCGGGGCCTCGGTGAGCAGCCGCTTGAGGAGCGGGTCGAACTCCAGGCCGTCGGTGTGGTTGAAGGGGCAGTCCCACACGGGGGCGGAGGTAGTCACGGGCCTGTCCAGATGTCTTGGAAATGCCGCCCGAACGGTCATTTCTGGTTCGGGCGCGGACAGAGAGATGTTCCCCCATGAACTGGCAAAAATGTGAATCAGACCGGGAGTTAGCTCTAACGAGTTAGATAGATGATTGTCATGCGAATTAGGGGAGTTGACCGGACGTCATTCGGTGCCGCCTCCCGGCGAGACCAGCCCGGTCTCGTACGCGAGGACGACCGCCTGGGCCCGGTCGCGCAGGTCGAGCTTGGCGAAGATCCGGGCGACGTGCGTCTTCACCGTCGACTCGCTGAGCGTCAGTTCCATCGCCAACTCGGCGTTGGACAGCCCGCGTCCGAGCAGTGCCAGCACCTCCGCCTCGCGCGGGGTGAGCGGGGCGAGGTTGCGGTGCAGCGGCGGGCCGTCGGCGCCGGGGGCGGGGCGCGGGGCGCCGGCCGCGAAGCGTTCGACCAGCCGCCGGGTGATCGAGGGGGCGAGCAGGGCGTCCCCGGTGTCCACCAGGCGCACGGCGGCGGCGAGATGGGCGGAGGTGACGTCCTTGAGCAGGAAGCCGCTGGCCCCGGCGGCGAGGGCGGCGTAGACGTAGTGGTCGAGGTCGAAGGTGGTCAGCATGATCACCCGGCAACCGGGCGCCCGGGCGAGGATCCGGCGGGCGGCCTCCAGGCCGTCCATGCCGGGCATCCGGATGTCCAGCAGCGCGACGTCCGGCCGGTGCGCGACGGCGGCCGCCACCGCCTCGGCGCCGTCGGCGGCCTCGGCGACCACGTCGATGCCGCGCGCGGTGAGGATCATCCGGAAGCCGGTGCGGACGAGCTCCTGGTCGTCGGCGATCACCACCCGGGGGCGGCGCTCCCGCTCCGGCTGCTGCTCCGGCCCCCGCTCCACGCCGGCCCCGGTCACGGCCGGTCCAGCGGGATGCGGGCGCGGACCCGGTAGCCGCCGCCGAGCCGGCGCCGGGCGTCGAGGTCGCCGCCGTACACGGCGACGCGCTCGCGCAGGCCGAGCAGCCCGCGCCCGGCGCCGTCGGCCGGCCGGGCGGGCTGCGCGGACCCGGCGTCGGCGGGCCGCGCGGGCCCGGCGTGGGCGCCCGCCAGCACGCTCGGCCCGCTGTTGAGCACCTCCACCCGCAGGTAGTGGTCCGCGTAGCGCACCGTCACCTCGGCCGTCACCCCGTCCCCGTGCTTGAGCGCGTTGGTCAGCGCCTCCTGGATGATCCGGTACGCCGTCACGTCGACGCCGCCGGGCAGCGGTCTCGGCTCACCCGAGATCCGCACCTCCACCGGCAGCCCGGCGAAGGCGAACCGGTCGATCAGCGGCCCGAGCCGGCTCAGACTGGGCTGCGGCGCGAAACCGTCCGCCTCCTCCTCGGTGCCGTCGGCGGCCGGGGCGAGCAGCCCGAGCAGGTGCCGCAGCTCGGTCATCGCGTCGCGCCCGGCGGCCTCGACGGCGCCCATCGCCGCCGCCGCCTCCCCGGGCAGGGTGGTGATCACCTCGCGCGCGGCCCCGGCCTGGACCACCATCAGACTCACGTTGTGGCTGACGATGTCGTGCAACTCGGCCGCGATGCGCGCCCGTTCGGCGTCCACGGCGGTACGGGCGGCGCTCTCCCGCTCCCGTTCCAGCAGCCAGCCGCGCTCGCCGATGGCCGCCCGGTGCAGCCGCCGCGCCCGGGCGAGCGCGACGCCCAGCCAGCCGGCCGCCGCGACCGCCGTACCCGCCACCGCCGCACTCGCCACCGCTACGGCGGCCCAGTCCGTCCCCGTTCCCCACACGCCGCCAGTTTCCCAGTCCAGGCCATGATCGACATCATCCGGGGGTGCCGCCCGCGTACATCCCGGGTACTACGGCCGCCCCGGCTACACCCCGGGTGGGACGCCCGGCCCGGGGGCCCGCGCCTACCGTCGTCCACCATGAGCAACGACCACGACGGGACCACCCCGCCGGACGACGTGCAGACCGTCGTCGAGCTGTCCGGGGTCCACAAGGAGTTCGGCGACGCCAAGGCGCTCGACGGCGTCGACCTGCGGATCCGGGCGGGCGAGGCGGTCGCCGTGATGGGCCCCTCCGGGTGCGGCAAGTCCACCCTGCTGAACATGGTCGCCGGGCTGGACCGGCCGACCTCCGGCACCGTCCGGGTGCACGGCCAGGACCTCGGGCAGCTGAACGAGACCGGGCTGGCCCTGTTCCGCCGCCGCCACATCGGCATGATCTTCCAGTTCTTCAACCTGATCGACGACCTGCCCGCCCTCGACAACGTCGCCCTGGCCGCCCAGCTGACCGGCACCACGGCCCGCCAGGCGCGCCGCCGCGCCCTGGAACTGCTGGACGAACTCGGCGTCGCGCACCGCAAGGACACCTACCCGGCCGCGCTCAGCGGCGGCGAGCGCCAGCGGGTCGCGGTGGCCCGGGCCCTGATGAACCGCCCGGCGCTGCTGCTCGCCGACGAGCCGACCGGCGCACTGGACAGCCGCTCCGGCGAGCAGGTGATGGACCTGCTGATCGACCTCAACCAGATCGGCCAGACCCTGCTGATCGTCACCCACGACCCCAACCTGGCCACCCGCTGCGCCAGCCGCCTGGTCGAGGTCGCGGACGGCAAGGTGGCGCGCGAGCGGGCCCTGGAGGCGTCCGCATGACCGGCGCCGTGTGGCGGGCGTCCCGGGCGGCCGTGAAGCGCCGCCGGGTGCAGACCTTCGTGATCGGCCTGGTCGTCTTCTGCTCCACCACGACCGTGCTGCTCGCCCTGGCGGTGATCAGCGCCGCCCGGGCCCCCTTCGACGACGCCTTCGACGCCGAGCGCGGCGCGCACGTCGTGGCGGCCTTCGACCCGGCCAGGGTCTCGGCGGAGCAGCTGGCCGCCACCGCCCACCGGCCGGGCGTGGAGGCGGCCGCCGGGCCGTTCGACCAGGCCGTGGTGGAGATCCCCACCGACTGGGTCGGCCGCCCGCCGGGCCCGCTGACCCTGGTCGGCCGGGCCGATCCGGCCGGGCCGGTGGACCGGGTGCAGCTGCTGGGCGGCCGCTGGGCCACGGCGCCCGGAGAGGTGGTCATCCAGCAGCCGGGCGGCGGCGCCGCGACGATGTTCCTCGGCACCTCGCTCACCACCGCCACCGGGCTGAAGCTCACCATCGTCGGCTTCGCCAGCGGCATGAGCCAGTCCGCCGGCGGCTGGGTCGTCCCCGAGCAGGCGGCCGCCCTGCACCCCACCGGCCGTCAGATGCTCTACCGCTTCGCCGACGCGGACACCGAGCAGCGGCTGACGGCCTCCCTCGGCGCGGCCACCGAGGGACTGCCCGAGGGCGCGCTCGCCAGCGCGCAGTCGTACCTGGTGCTCAAGCAGGCCTTCTCCGCCGGCGCCGACGCCTACCTGCCGGTGATGACGGTCTTCGGCGTGCTCGGCCTGGTCGTCGCGGCGCTGATCGTCGGCAACGTGGTGAGCGGCGCGGTGGTCTCCGGCTACCGGCACATCGGCGTGCTGAAGTCGATCGGCTTCACCCCGCGCCAGGTGGTCACGGTCTACCTGACCATGGTCTCGGTGCCCGCGGTCGTCGGCACGGTCCTCGGGACGGCGGCCGGCTGGGCGGGGGCGTACCCGATCCTGGAGACCGCCTTCAGCGGCATCTCGACCGGCACCGCCGTGATCGAGCCGGCCGGCTGGCTGCCCGCCGCCACCCTGGTCGGCGTCCCGCTGCTGGTCGTCGCCGCCGCGTTCGTCCCGGCCTCGCGCGCCCACCGGCTCTCCGCCGCCCAGGCGATCTCGGCCGGCAGCGCCCCGCGCACCGGGCGTGGGCTGAAGGTCCAGCGCCGGCTGAGCGGCACCCGGCTGCCGCGCGCCGTCAGCCTCGGCCTCGGCCAGCCCTTCGCCCGCCCGGGCCGGACGGCGCTGACCATGGCGGCGATCGTGCTCGGCGTGGTCACCGTGACGGTCACCACCGGCCTGAGCAGCACCCTGGCCAGGAGCATGGCCCCGGCCGACGACAAGACCCACGTCAACGTGCAGACCGGCCACTTCCAGGGCAACACGGTCGAGCCGCGGCTGACCCCGGCCCAGACCGAGGCGATGCTGCGCGCCACCCCGGGGGCCGCGCAGGTCGTCACCCGGGGGCTGGTCCGGGTGGGCGTGGTCGGCCACACCCAGCCCGTCTTCATGGACTTCTACGGCGGCGACGACATCGCCGGCACCAGGTGGCTGCGGGTGGTCAAGGGCCGCCCGGCGACCGGGCCGGACGAGGTCCAGGCCGGGCCGGCCTTCCTCGACCAGCGCGGGCTCAGGCTCGGCGACCGGATCACCCTGACCCTGGAGGGACGACAGCGGGCCGTCACCATCGTCGGCGAGGAGATCCAGGGCAACGCGAACGCGATCACCTCCAACGACGCCACCCGGGCCGCGCTCACCCCCGACCCGCACACGGTCGAGTACGACGTGCGGCTCGCCGACGGCGCCGACGCCGCCGCCTACCGGAAGGCGGTCACCGACGCCGACCCGAGCCTGACGCCCTCGGTGGTCGCGGAGAGTTCGGCGGGGCCCGTCGTCGCGATCCAGACCTTCAGCACGACCTTCACCGTCCTGCTGTCGGTGGTCGCCTCGCTGGGCGTCTTCAACACCCTGCTGCTCACCATCCGCGAGCGCCGCCGGGACATCGGCATGCTGAAGTCCATCGGCATGACGCCCCGCCAGGTCGTCGCGATGACGGTCACCTCGGTGGCCTGGCAGGGCGCGCTCAGCGGCGTCATCGGCATCCCGGTCGGGATCGTGGTGCACCGGCTGATCGCCGAGAACGTCCGGATCCTGGCCTTCCCGGAGCACATGATCGACGTCTGGGGTGCCCCGCTGCTGGCCGGGCTCGCGCTGGCGGGCGTCGCGATCGCCGTCCTCGGCGCCCTCGTCCCGGCCCGCTCGGCGGCCCGGCTGCCGATCGCCGAGGTGCTGCACAACGAGTGAGCGGGGGCGGCGCGAGGGCGGCCGGGCGGTTCGTCGCCCGGCCGTCCGGCGTGTCCGTCAGGTTCGCCACGCCTTCGGCCGCTTGGCTGACGCAGGATCAGGGCCCGGCGTTCGAGCGCCTATCATCGCGCCATGGCCACCGCTGAGCTGATCCGCATCGTCTCCCGCTCCTCGCCCATGGCGCTCGCCCAGGTCGAGCGGGTCCGCGCCGAACTCGCCGCCCTGCACCCGGGCCTGCGCACCGAGGTGGTGCCGGTCACCACCTCCGGCGACCGCTGGATGGGCGACCTCGCCCGGCTCGGCGGCAAGGGCGCGTTCACCAAGGAGGTCGACGCCGCGCTGCTCGCCGGAGAGGCCGACGTCGCCGTGCACTGCCTCAAGGACGTGCCCGCCGACCGCCCGCTGCCCGCCGGCACCGTCTTCGCCGCCTACCTGCGCCGCGACGACATCCGCGACGCCCTCGTCCACCCCGGCGGCCTGACCCTCGCCGAACTGCCGCCCGGCACCCGGATCGGCACCTCCTCCGTCCGCCGGGTCGCCCAACTCGCCGCCTCCCACCCGCACCTGGTGTGCGTGCCGATCCGCGGCAACGCCAACAGCCGGCTGGCCAAGCTGGCCGCCGGGGAGGCCGACGCGCTGCTGCTCGCCGTCTCCGGGCTGGAGCGGATCGGCGAGCAGGCGCGGATCACCGAGATCCTGGACCTCGACGCGATGTGCCCGCCGATCGGCGCCGGCATCCTCGTCCTGCAGTGCCGCGAGGACGACGTCGTCACCGTCGACGCGGTCGCCGCGCTCGGCCACCGCGACACCTGGCGCGAGGCGGCGGCCGAGCGGATGTTCCTGCACGTCCTCCAGGGCCACTGCAACAGCCCGATCGCCGGTTACGCCAAGGCCGAACCGGACGGTCGGCTCTCGATGCGCGGCCGGGTCTTCAGCCCGGACGGCAAGCAGGTGCTGGACGCCCACGAGTGGGCCGGCGCGCTCAGCCCCGAGGACCTCGGCACCTCCACGGCGCTGGCGCTCAAGCGGCAGGGCGCACAGGAGCTGATCGCGGGCATCCCGCACTGACCCCCGGCACCCCGAACCGATCTCCGGTATCCCGCACTGATGTCCAGCATCCCGCACTGGTTTCCGGCTCTGCGACCGACCGCTACCGGAACAGCAGTTCGGCGAAGCGGTCCACCTGGTCCACCTCGGGGGACCAGCAGTACAGCATCACCTCGTCCGCGCCGATGGCCGTGAAGCCGGCCACGGCGGCCCGGACCGCCTCCGGCGTGGTGAGCAGGCCCTCCTCCATCCGGTCGGCGCGGCCGCTGGACTCGTAGTACGCGCGGATGTTGCGCCGGGCCTGCTCGACCGTCTCCGCCGAGCCGAGGACGGCGTTCGCCTGGGCGACCAGCCGGGGCCGACCGTCGCGGCCGTGCCGCTGCCAGGACTTCTCGACGTCCTGGAACAGCCCGGCCATCACCTCCGGCGGCACCCCCGCGCCGAGGAAGCCGTCCCCGAACCGGCCGACCCGGTCCAGCGCGGCCGGGGCGAAGCCGCCGAACAGCACCTCGGGGCCGCCCGGCGTCGCCGGCGCGGGCCCGACCGGGCCGACCCCCTCGCCGAACGGCTCACCGGCCCAGAGTCGGCGCAGCACCGCCATCCGCTCGTCCAGGAGCCGGCCCCGGCGGCGCGGGTCGATGCCGGCGGCCAGGAAGTCGTCCTCCCGGCCGCCGACGCCGAGGCCGAGCGTGAACCGCCCGCCGGAGAGCAGGTCCAGGGTGGCGGTCTGCTTGGCGAGCAGCGCGGGGACGTGGTGCGGCGCGAGCAGCACCTCGGTCTGGAGGCGGACGCGGGACGTGGCGCCGGCCAGGGCGGCCAGCGTCACCAGCGGTTCGGGGTTGTCGAACACCACCCGGTCCGCCAGGCCGAGCGTGCTGAACGGGCCGGCGTCGGCCCGCCGGGCCCACTCGAACAGCAGGACGGGGTCCTGGAGGGGCAGACCGAGGCCGATCTTGACGGCCTGCGGGGCGGTTTGCGGGGCGGGCTGGGAGGTGGGCTGAGGGTCGGGCTGCATGGGGATCATCCTCCGGAGGGCAGGCCGCATACGGGCGCCGCTCCTCCGCGGCCCGCGCGCGGTGCACGGCCCTGCTCCCCGTCCTGCGGCTCGTCGTTCCGGGGAGCGTGCTCGTCGGAGTGCGGCGACGGTGGCGCGAGGTGTTCCCTGGGTCCAACGCCGTTCCCCTCGCGTCCGTGCCTGGAATGATGCCCGGGAATCACCGCGGAGTTGACGATTCGCCATGCCCGGCGTCCGAAATCGGCTCGCTCGGGGGGTGCGGGAACCGGCAGAGTACGCCCATGACCACCGCGGGCTTGGACGACGACGGCTTCATCGCACGGGAGGGCTCATTGGGCCGGGTGCCCGAGGTGTTCGCACCCGTGGTCGCCGCCGCCCGGACGCTGATCGCCGAGGTCTTCGACCGCCCCCGGCTGCACAGCGCCTACCTCTACGGCAGCATCCCGCGCGGTACCGCGATCCCCGAGGTCTCCGATCTCGATCTCCTGCTCGCCCTGAGGCAGGAGCCCTCCGCCGCCGACCGGGCCGATGCCGATGCGCTCGAATCCCGCCTCGATGCTTCCTTCCCGCAGGTCAACGGTGTCGGAATCCTCGTGTTCAGTGCCGACACGCTGCTGAGCGAGCTCGAACGTCACGATCTGGGCTGGTTCGTGGCCTGCCTGTGCACCCCTTTGCTCGGTGACGACCTCGCCGCCGGACTGCCCCGCTACCGCCCCACCTCCACGCTCGCCCGTGAGACCAACGGTGATCTCGCCCTTGCCCTCCCGCGCTGGCGCGAGCGGGCGGGCTCGGCCGGTACACCCGCCGAACGCCGAGCGCTCGGCCGCGCGGTCGCCCGCCGGATCGTGCGGACGGGCTTCACCCTGGTGATGCCGCGGTGGGGTGGTTGGACCAGCGATCTCGCCGAGTCCGCCGGGGCGTTCGCCCACTACTACCCGGAGCGCGCCGAGCAGATGCGTCTGGCGGCGACCGTGGCGCGCACGCCGACGGCGGACCCGGCCGTCCTCACGGTGCTCACCGAGGACCTCGGGCCGTGGCTGGCGGCCGAGTACACCGCCGTCCACGGGGAGAAGACGCCCCGGACCTGAAATCGGACACGCCCTACGCCCGGTGCTCGGGCAGCCAGTGCTGCGCGTAGGCGACGGCGTCGCGGAGGCGGAAGAGGCGGGTGGTGGCGGCGCCGACCGTGGCGTGGCGGACGGCCTTCGGGCGGTCGGCCTCGAAGGCGGTGCCGAGTTCGGCGAAGTCGTCGGCGCGGACGGCCCGGTCGCGGACGGTGAGCCGTTGCCGGCCCTCGGGGGTGAGGGCGGCGAAGGAGATGTCCTCGCTCGGGCCCGGGACGCGGTATTCGGCGAGGTGGAAGCAGGTGCAGGAGCCGAAGTCGACGCCCAGCAGCAGGACCTGGGCGTCGCGGTCCTCCAGCCGGGCGAGCGGGCTGGACTCGCCGAGCAGGCAGTCGAGGGCGTGCCCGTCGGTGGTCTCGGCGGCGCCCGGGCCGAGGGCGGCGAAGGAGGTCTGGGGGTGGGCGCTGCGCCGGGCGCCGGGCCAGGTCCGGACGGTCTCGGGGATGGCGCCCATGCCCAGGGTGGGGCTCACCTGCGGGTCGTACGCGGGCCAGGACGCCCGGATGTCGGGCCACCAGGCCTCCGGCACCGGCGGGTTGGACC
The DNA here is from genome assembly GCF_042887425.1 of Kitasatospora sp. NPDC057940. Lineage (NCBI taxonomy): Bacteria > Bacillati > Actinomycetota > Actinomycetes > Kitasatosporales > Streptomycetaceae > Kitasatospora > Kitasatospora sp. NPDC057940. The sequence goes on along the minus strand of NZ_JBHVPH010000004.1, from coordinate 106,713 downwards.
AGCCTGCGGGGTCGGAGTTGTCGCCGGTGTGGGTGGGGACGACGAGGGTGCCGGTCGGTCCGAGGGCGTCGAGCAGGGCCTGGACGACGGTGACCGGCCCGCCGGAGACCCAGCCGAGGGAGCGCAGCGAGGAGTGCACGAGCAGCGTGCCGCCGGGTTCGACCCCGGCGGCACGCAGCTCGGCGGTGAGGGACTGGCGGGTGCAGAGGGGGCCGTTGACGTGCATCGGGCCAGCTTGCAGGTGGGTGGGGCCGGCGCGCCAGCGGGTTTTTCCTCGCCTTGAACACGGCCCGGCTCTCCATCTGGCCCTGGTGGGCGCGCGGGAGCGGCGGGCCGCCGGCCGGGCGGCCTGGCCTTGAACTTCCCGTGATGGTCGACGGTCGCGGAGCAGGAAGTCGGTCCGGCCGACTTCCTGCTCCGTCTGTACGTGGTGCAGGCGGCCCTGCCCGTCAGCGCCCGTCCGGGAGGAGCGGGAAGAGGCGGGCCACGGCGGCGACCGGGCGGGCGCCGGCCGGCCGGTCGGCCGGGTCGGCCTCGCGGTCGCGATAGCGGGCCAGCACCTGGCGGACGGCCTCGCCGACGGCGGCCAGTTCGGCGGGGGTCAGGTAGAGGACGGTGCTGAACGCCTCGTCCTGGCGCCAGTCGGCCGGGGCCGTGTCGCGGTGGGCGAGCCAGCGCTGGTAGCTCTCGTCCTCCAGGCCGCGCGCGAGTTCCCCGAACTCGTCGGCTGCGGCGTGCTGGTGGGGTTTTTGGGACGGTTGCGGGAGCTGCCAGGGGCGGGCGCGGCCGTCGGTGGCGGGAGCCTCCTCGATGAGGCCGTGGCGGGCCAGCTGCCGCAGGTGGAAGGAGCACAGGCCGGAGCTGTACCCGGTGGCGGCGGCGGCCTCGGTGGAGGTGAGGGCGGCCTGCTCGGCGAGGAGGCCGAGGAGCGCGGTGCGTACGGGGTGCTGGGGGAGGGCGCCGGTGGCGGGCGGTGCGGTGAGGTCTTCGGTGTCTTCGGCGCCTCTGGCATCTTCGGTCACTTTGCAAAGTCTGCTACTTTGCAAAGTCGATGACAAGCCGTCATCCTTGCCGTCGTGCCGACGGTGTCGACGAGGGAGCGCCGATGTCCGAACTGCGTGAACGCCCGACCGTCCTGCGGATCACCGAGGTGGGGGAGGACATCCTCCGCCGCACCTGCCGCCCGGCGACCGGGGAGGACTTCGGCAGCGAGCGGCTGGCCCGCCTCATCGAGGACATGTTCGCCACCATGCAGGTCGCCGACGGCTGCGGGCTCGCGGCCAACCAGGTGGACGTGGACCTGAGCCTCTTCGTCTACGACTGCCGCGACGACCAGGGCGTCCGGCACGTCGGCCACGTACTCAACCCGGTCGTCGAGCCCCGCGAGCCCGGCCGCCGCCTGATCGAGGACACCGAGGGCTGCCTCTCCGTCCCCGGTGCCGGCACCGAACTCGCCCGCCCGGCCGAGGTGGTGGTGCACGGCTTCGACCAGCACGGCGCCGCCGTCACCGCCGCGGGGACCGGCTACTTCGCCCGCTGCCTCCAGCACGAGACCGACCACCTGAACGGGCAGCTGTACATCGACCGGCTGTCCGACCGGGACCGCAAGCGCGTCCTGCGCCAGACCGCCGACCGCCGGGAGGACGTCCTCGCCAAGAGGGCCCAGCGGGCCGCCCGCGCCGCCCGGTCAGCGGCCCGCTGACCGCGCCCGACCGGAGCCCCGGGTGCGGGCCGGTCCGGGGGCGGCGCACCCGGACAGCGGGGAACTGTCGGCATTCGGCGCCGACGTGTCGGGCGGGGCGGTCGCGTTCCTTCGCGGCTCCCGTTCCGCCTGGCGCAGCCGTACCCGCGGGGCTGTCGGCGCGAACTGGTGTTCAGTAGCATGAACGCGCGAACGCCCGCGGCTCCGAGGGGACGAGTGACTGTCGAATGCCTACCGTGACCGCAAGCAGCCTGGCCGTCGACGTCGTCGACATCGACGTGGACGCCGATCTCACGCTGGACCCCGGCACCGTCGCGGACGAGCCCTTCCGCCAGGTCGGCCGGACGGACTTCGACCTGGACAGCCCGATCCTGACGGAGCCCGCGCCGCAGATCACCCAGATGGACTTCGAGGTCGACGCCCCGGGCCTGATGGATCCCCCACCGCAGGTCGTCCAGACGGACTTCGCCGTCGACGCCGCCTGACGCCGCCGGTACCGACCGCCGCCGCCGACACCGACCGACGCCGCCCGATGGACCCGGACCGCCCGTACGGCCGCCCCTTCGACCGCTTCCCGACCCGCCGCGAGCACGAGGACCGTTGGGCGGAGCTGGCCCGGGCCATCGCCGCCGCCCCCGGGCCGGGCAGCCCCGAGCAGGACGGCGGGCCCGCCGAACCGGCCACGCCCAAGGGCGAGTTGACCGTGCTCGGCTCCGGCATCGAGGCGGCCGGGTTCACCCGCGCCGACGAGCGGCTGCTCCGCGAGGCGGACCACGTCTTCCACTGCGTCGCCGACCCGGTGACGGTGGTGCGGATCAAGGCCTGGCGGCCCGACTCCTACGACCTCGGCGTCCTCTACGACGACGCCAAGGACCGCTACCTGACGTACGTGCAGATGTCCGAGGCGATCCTGCACTTCGTCCGGGCCGGGCGGCGGGTGGCGGCGGTCTTCTACGGCCATCCGGGCGTGTTCGTCCTCTCCAGCCACCGCGCCGTCCGGATCGCCCGCCGTGAGGGCCACGCGGCCGTGATGCGGCCGGGGATCAGCGCGCTGGACGTCCTGTGCGCCGACCTCGGCGTGGACCCGAGCAGCCCCGGCATGCAGACCTTCGAGGCCTCGGACCTGCTGATCCGCGGCCGGCGGATCGACCCGGGCCTGCACCTGGTGCTCTGGCAGGTCGGGCTGGTCGGCGAACTCGGCTACCAGCGCACCGGGTTCTTCAACCACCGGCTGCCCGTCCTGGTCGACCGGCTGGAGGAGGTCTACGGCCCGGACCACCCCGTGGTCAACTACATCGGCGCCCGCTACCGGGGCACCGCCCCCGTCACCGACCGGCACACCGTCGCCGGGCTCCGGGACCGGGCCGTGCAGCGGACCGTCACCAGCGCCTCCACCTGGTACCTCCCGCCGGCCGTCGCCGCCCCGGCCGACCCGCGGATGCTGGAGCGACTGGGCCTGATCCGGCCCGGCCAGACCGTGCGGCCGCCCACCGGCCCGGTCCGGACGATCGACGACTACGGGCCGCGCGAACTCGCCGCCCTCGACGGCTTCGCGGACTTCCACGTCCCCGGCGGCTACCACTGGCAGGAGGACACGCCCGCCGCCCGCTTCGTCCTCGCCCTGGGGGAGGACGGCGCCCTGCGCGAACGCTTCGTCCGGGAGCCCGAGGCGGCGGTGGCGTCCTGGGCGCCGCCGGACCTCGCCGACGCCGAACGCGCCCTGCTGGCCCGCCGCGAGGACTCCGCCATGCAGGCCGCCGCCAAGGGCCGCTACCGGCGGCCGACCCCGGAGGCGGCGCGGCGGCTGCGCACCCTGCTCACCCGCAAGTCGGAGGCGCGCGCGCTGCTCCGGTCGGTGCGCGACGGCGGGCACGGGGGCGGACTCGACGGCGGGCTCGGGGTCGGCGGGCTCGGGGTCGACGGGAGCAGCATCCGGCGCGACCTGGACACCGTCCTCGCCGAGGCCCTGTACCCGTGGACGGGCCTCTACGGCACGCCGGACGGCGACCTCGACGTCTACGTCCTGGGACGCGCCACCGACCCGCCCCGGCACCGGATCCACGTCAACGGCCGGCGGATCACCGCCCCGCACCACGCCCACGGCGTGCTGCGCTGGCGGGTCGAGGACGGCAACGACTGCGGCGGCGAACTGCGCACCGAGGTCGGCCGGGACGGGCGGCGCCGACTGGTCGGCGCGGTGTGGCCCGCCGGGCGGGTGGCGGTGGCGGAGTTCTCGGTGCAGCTCGCCGAGTACGCCCTGCCGGACGTGCCGCCGCTCGCCGACCTGGTCGGCGACTACCGGGCGGCGGACGAGGCCGGGCGCGAACTGGTCGTCTCCGTCGGTCCGGGTGGGGGTGGCCCGGCGCTGCGGGTCCGCGTCACGGTCGACGGCGTGCCCACGGCGGCCGCCGTCGTGGTCGGCCCGGCGGGCTTCGAGGTGGACGGCGTCGCCGTCCCCTACGCCCGGGCCGTGGCGGCATCGGCCGTCCCGCCGTATCTGTACGGCTGCTACCGGGTGCAGCTGCCGGGCGGCCGCGGCGCGGAGCTACGGGTGGCCGCGGACGGCGTCGCCCTCGACGGACAGCCGGTCCTCCACGCGGAGTTCACCGGCAAGCGCCTCAGCTGGCGCGACGGCCCCGCACCGCTGCCGTCCGCCGAACTGACCCTGCTGCTCGACCCGATCACCCTGCACCCGATGCTCACCGGCACCGGCACCGGCACCGGCACCGGCACCACCGGCACCACCGGCACCACCGGCACCGGCCACGCGCCCGGCGGCCCGCCGCTGCCGGTGGTCGGCATGGTGCCGGTCGCCGCCGAAGCGGCCGAACGCCTGGCCGCCCGCCCGCAGTTCGGCCTCCCGGCCGGGCCCTGGGCGCACCTGACGGCGCTCGCCGCCGAGGCGAGCCACAGTGGCGGCCTGTTCTGGTGGCACGGCTGGGAGCAGTCCGCCACCGCCCTGCACACGGTGCGGCGCGCGTTCTGGGAGGCGGGCCTCTGACCGCGCGGCGCTCCAGATGGATGAGTCCAAGGGGTCCGGGCTGGCCGAACGAGGTTGACTGCGCCTGCTCAGTTCAGGCGCCGCCGGTAGTAGGAGATCGTGACGACCACGAGCAGTGGCCCCCACAGCAGCAGTGGTGCGTAACAGGCGTCCATCACGACGAGCGCCGGCCCGGTCGGGGCTCCCTGGGCCCCTCCGAAGCCGCCCGCCCGGGGGATCGTCAACAGCATCACAACGGCCGCGCCGAGCAACGCCGGAATCACCGCCGCCAGCGGCGCGACACGCTTCCCTCCGATCAGCGGGATCCAGCCCGGCACCACCTCGCCCCAGGGCTTGACCAGCCCAAGGGTGAGCAACGTGAGGCCTTCGGTACCCAAGCTCATCGCGATGCACATGGCGCTGAACCAGCCGGGGATGTCCAATCCCGTGGTGTTGAATCCCACCGGTATGCCGACCCCCAGCGCGATCCGCCAGATCCCGGACGGCACAGCGGTGAGTGCCGCAATGTGCGCGACTCGGACCACCCAACGGGCAGGGGGCTGACTCTCGGAGACGGCAGCGGCTGTCGGTGTCCCAAACGTGACCATGGCCCCATACTGTCTCGCGGTCCAGCCCCGCCGAATCATGCGCAAGGTCCAACTCGACTCACCCGCGCGGAGGATGGAGACCTTCGGCTTCGACCGGACAGCCACCGACACCCGACTGCAGGGCGAACCCGAACGGGCCGGGGCGCATCTGTTCAAGCCGCTACGGCAGGTCATCGAGTCGATCAACCAGACGACGATCAGCCGGGCCTCGCATCTCGCCACCGTCCGCTGCATGAAGGACTTCGGCCTCCAGACCCCGGAGGAGACCGACGACGCCTTCGCCCAGGCGGCGACGGCGGCCAAGGAACGGACGCAGCTCTACGGGTACTTCGCCCCCGCGAAAGCGGCCGAGAAGGGGTACGACCGGAATCAGGTCATACCCGATTCCGACCTCTCCCGGGATGTCACCTCAGTGCTCTACGGATCGGACTCCTCGGGGAAGCCGGGCACGAGCTTCAACGGCAAACCGGTGCCGAAGGGCGGCTGCTGGCAGGCCGGCGCGGACGCGCTCGGCGGAGCACCGCCCGTCCCCGGTGGCGCGCAGGGGCTGCCCGACAAGGGCCCCCGGATCCCCCTCACCGACCCGCGCCTCACCACCGCGTACGCGGAGTGGAGCGCGTGCATGAAGACGAAGGGCTACAGCCACGCCGGCCCGGCGGATGCCTACAGCGACCGGAAGTGGGGCATGGGGGGGCACCACCCCACCGGCTGGGACGCTGCCCCTGCGCACCCCTGACGAGGTGTCGACGGCCGAGGTCGACATCGCCTGCAAGATCTCGCTGAACACGGTCGGCCAGGTCGTCGCGGTGCAGATTGCCTACGACAACCAGTACATCGCGAGCAACGCCGACTCCCTGCGGAGCTTCGCCCGGCAGTTGAGCGTGCGGACGCAGCAGGCCCAGGCCGTCATCGCGAAGGACGGCGCTGCGGGCTAGAGATCGACCTCAGAGGTCCTGGTCAACGCCGTTGCGTTTGGCTGACTGGTGGTTCGTCAAGCCGCTGATCAGCCAGAACGGGACCCCTGGTAGATCACTGTGGTGTCGAGCCATGTGATCAAGAACCAGGGGTCCCGTTGCAGGAGAAGTTTGCCATCACCCGCACCATCGAGACAGCCGCGGGTGTCCATGCGCCCGGGCATCTGGGCGAGCTGACCCAGATCGTGGACTACGCGCTGGTCGACGCGGTGCTGGAGGAGACCGGGGCACGCGAGAAGCGGCTCCGGCTACTGCCGTCCCGGGGCGTGGTGTATTTCGTCGTGGCCCTGGCCCTGTTCGAGCAGTGCTCCTACCGGGTGGTGTGGGGCAAGCTCACCGCAGCCCTTGACGTACTCGCCCCTGTCCGCCCGGCTGCATCGTCGCTGGCCAGAGCCCGACGCCGGGTGGGAGCGGTCCCGTTGCGCCGCCTGTTCGAGGTCCTCGCGGGCCCGGTCGCCGATCGCGGCCAGGCCGGGTCCTTCTACCGCGGGCTGCGGACCGTGGCACTGGACGGCACGCATCTGCACGTGCCCGACGACGAGCAGGTCACCTGGCGCTACCCGAAGCGCGTCGGCGAGTTGCTGGAGTTCGGTTACCCGCTGCTACGCCTGCTCGTGGTGGTCGAGTGCGGCACCCGGGCCGTGCTCGCCGCCTGCTTCGGCCCCGAGGACGAGGGTGAACTTCCCTACGCCCGCCACCTGCTGAGCTGCCTGGATGCCTCGATGCTGCTGCTCGGCGATGCCGCCTTCGACGCCGTGGAGTTCCTGCGCGAGGTGACTGCGACCGGCGCTCAGTTCCTGGTGCGTTCCTCCGCCCGGCGCCGCCCCACCATCCAGCGCCGCCTGCCCGACGGCTCCTACCTGGCCCGCCTGGCCGCCCCCTACCGGGCCGGGAGTGGCTACAGCACGCTGCCGGTGCGCATGATCGAGGCGTGGATCACCGTCACCCTCGCCGACGGCACCACTGGGCGCGAACCGTGGCGGCTGGTCACCAGCCTCCTCGACCACGAGCGCTACCCCGCCAGCGAACTCGTGGAGCTCTACCACCGCCGGTGGCAGGTGGAGACCACCTACTTCTCGATCAAGGCGACCATGCTCGACGGCCGCGTCCTGCGCTCGCACAGCGTCCCGGGCCTGGACCAGGAGGTCTACGCGCTTCTGTCGACCTACCAGGCGCTCATCCGCACCGCGGCCGACGCGGTCACCGCTCGACCGGGTCTGGCCATGGAGCGGATCAGCTTCACCGTTCTGCTGCAGGCCGCCGCCGATCAAGTCACCACCGGCACACACGCCGCCGAACCCGACCCCCTGCTCGGACCGATCGGCCGGATGGTCCTGGACAACCTACTGCCCACCGCGCGGCGCCAGCGCGTCAAGGCCCGCAGCCGCAAGAACCCAACGAGCAAGTACGGGCCGAACGCAGGAAAACACCCGCAGACCGCCCAGGCCTACACCCTCTCCGTCGAGATCCACGCCATGGAAGGCGGACTTTCACCCCGCGCCCGCCGCTAAACGCGTCCGACAACCAACTCCCTTTCATGTTCAGGACGCAAGAACAGCACGAACACGTCAGCGATCACGAACTACAGCTGCCGTGTCAGACCCTCCTCTTAACCTTGTGGGCATGGGACTCTCGATAACAGTGGGGTTGTTGAACGACCTGGCCCGCAACGACCCCGAGGGATGGGAACACCATCTGAGCGCCTTCGCCCTGCTCAACCAGGCACTTACCAGGCAGGGCATCGACTGGCGCGAACCGGGCACGGATCCCGCTGGCGATGTCCTCTACGCCGGAGGCTTTCCCTACAGCTACCTGAGCCACCTGCGCCGTGCGTTCGTCCTGCGGCTGCGCGGGGAAGCTGTCACCCCCGCTCACGCCGTGGACGCTGAGCAGTACGCCCGGGACCAGCAGAAGGTCGATGACGAGCTGACCAGGTTTTCGTCACACCTGCTCTGCCATGCCGACAACGGGGGTTACTACGTGCCGGTTGACATGAATGAGCCGTTGTTCCTGCCCGAAGATGACGAGGTCCTGGGGTACGGAATGGTCGGGTCCAGCCAGCGTTTGCAGTCCGAGCTGGTTTGGCTGGCACCGGGGATCGACATCCATCCCGACGAGGACGGAACGCTCTCCCGTGCGGAGCAGGCCAAACTGGTGGACATGCCGCGCACTGACCCCTTCGAGCCCGAGAAGTTCGCCTGGGCCCAGCTCTATGCAGCATGCCAGTCGAGCATCGCCAGCGGCCATGCCATCGTCTTCAGCTGAGGGCACGGTCGAGGCTGGGGCTTGACGTACGACTCACAGCCCAAACGCAACGGTGTTGAGGTCCTGGTCCTGCCGGCCTCGGGCCCTCAGGAGGCGGTTGGGGCGAAGTCGACGAAGGCCTGCCAGGCGGCGGGGGAGAAGGTGAGTTGGGGGCCGTCCTTGTCCTTGGAGTCACGGACGTGGACGGCGGCGGTCGTCTCGGCGATCTCGACGCATTCGCCACCCTCGTTGCCGCTGTAGCTGCTCTTGCGCCACGCGATCTCGACGCAGGCAGCGCCTTCGTTGCTGCTGTGGCTGCTCTTGAACCAGGCGAGTTCCATGCCTTCTGACGGTACGCCAACGGCCCACCGCTGCCTAGCGGTGGGCCGTCGGGGGACTGCTCAGACCTCAGCGGTCGCGGCGAACGCCACGAACGCCTGCCACGTGGCCGGCTCGAACGCCAGCTGCGGGCCGCTCTTGTCCTTGGAGTCACGCACGTGGACGACGCCGGGGGTCTCGGCGACCTCCACGCACGCAGCATCCTCGTTGCTGCTGTAACTGCTCTTGAACCACGCCAGCTCGGCCATGCTCATCGCTCTCCCAGGATCATCTCGATCAAGGCCAAGGACTCCCTCATGGTGAGCGCCTGCCCCCTGAGGGTGCCGTACCGTGCAGCCATCTTACGGACTTCCTCCGGGTCCGTGATCAGCCTGTTGACGTGCTGGACCGCTACGTACGCGATCTGGGCCCGCCCGGCCGGCGTGAGGAGGATGAAGGAGCCTCCCATGCCGGCGTTCTCTGTCCTGTCCAGCGGCATCACCTGAAGCTCCAGGCCGCGGATCTCGGCCACCTTGAGCAGGTGGCGAAGCTGTGCCTGGTGAACGTCCCAACCCCCCAGCGGGCGGCGCAGGGCACTCTCGTCGATCACCCAGCTCATGACCGGCAGCGGCCATCGGCTCAGGATCTCCTGCCGTGCCAACCGCGCGGACACCCAGTCGTCGATCTGTTCGACGGAGAGCCACGGCCTGCGCATGTCGTACAGCGCTCGCGCATGGGCCTCGGTCTGAAGCAGGCCGGGAATGTGGAGACTGCTGTACTCGTGGATCTCGATGGCCCGCCACTCCTCGTACGTGAAGGCCTTGGAGAACGCCGGGTGCCGGGTGGTGATCCGGATCTTCGCCTTCATCACGTCGTCGGCAACGATCTTCAACGCGCCGCCCGCGTCGAGGACTTCGTCCGCCTTCGTCAGGATCTCGATTCTCGGCGTCCGCTTGCCGCGCTCGACCGCTCCCAACTGGTCCTCGCTGTACCCGAGCCTTTCGGCCAGCTCGCGCTGCGTCATCCCGGCCCGCTCCCGGAAGAGCCTGATCAACTTGCCCACCGCCGCATAGAACTCCGCGACCCCGTCGGAGTTCTCCGCCGTCTCGCCGTCATCGAAGACCGTGCGCTCGACGCCACCCACGACAATCACCCACCCTTTCGACCGATTGATCTGGGCCGACCGACAGGCCAACCCTCCGCATCCGCACAGGCACTCTGAGTGCTCGCCGAATCCGTGGTCAGCGTACGTCCGCGCCGTCACGATTTTTTCCATGACGACCGACATCCCCCTCGACAGCCCCCGCCGTCACACCATCACCCTCGCTGCCACCCCCAAGGGCGCCGCCATCTGCCGGCGCATCGCCAGGCGTCAACTGACCACCTGGGGGCTGAACTTGTCCCACACCGAGCCGTACTACTCGGCTCTCCTGATCGTCGCGGAGCTCGCCGCCAACGCGACGACCCACGGCCGCGTTCCGGGGCGCGGCTTCGAGCTTCACCTCTGCCTCACCACCACCGTGCGCCGGGGCACGACCTTGCGCATCGAGATCTCGGACTGCCGGGGCGACCGCTTCCCGGCTCTGCCCGCCGTCCTCGCCCCCAACTCCCAGTCCGGGCGCGGCCTCACCCTCATCGACGCCCTCGCCGACCGCTGGGGCAGCATCCCCCGTCACCCCAACGCGAAGACCGTCTGGGCCGAACTCGACCTCCCCGCCGCCCTCGATGCGTCCTGACGTGACCCCGGGCACCGCGACCGCCTACACCCTCCTCCCGTTCGCCCTCCTCCTCGCGCTCCTCGCCTGGATCTACCCCCTCACCGCCCAGCACCCGCCCGACCACCACCCCCACCCGAGTCCGACCTCAACCACAACCCCAACCCCCGCTCGCTGACTGCGGCATGGGAAGTCGGCCCCACCGACTTCCCGCGCCGAACCCGCCCCGGACTCACCTCCCCGGCAGCCGCCCCTGGCACGAATACACCGGCGGAGTGCCGTCCGTGAGGACGGGCTCCTCGTAGCACTCGACGCGCAGGTCGCCGCGCAGGTCTTCGAGTTCGTGGAGCGCCTCCTCCAGGAGGGCGTCGGCCCAGGCCTCGATCGACATCGTCTTCAGCGCGTGGTTCGAGACCGGGGAGAGCGGTCCGCGATCCATCGCCACCCACTCCGGCGCGGTGTCCGAACGGAACATCAGCCGCCACCAGTACGGCTGCCAGTGCGGCTTCTTCCGCTGCAACGAGACCAGCTCCCGGGGTCCTTGAGGCGAGGCGGGGTCGTACCCCGACATCCGTGAGATGACGGTTTCCGAGGCCGAACGGTTGCTCAGGCGTCCGCTCGCGCTGGCTACATGAACACTGGACGGTATATGCCTATGAACGGTATATGTATCCGCATGACATTACGCTCCATGCAGGAGCCCACGTTGCTTCTGCTCACCGCACTGGCCGACGCGCCTCGGCATGGCTACGCGCTGATCCAGGAGGTCGCCGCGCTCTCGGACGGCCGGGTCAAAATGCGGACCAGCACGCTCTACAGCGCGTTGGACCGCCTGCTCCAACAGGGACTGATCGAGGTCGAGCGCGACGAGGTGATCGACGGCCGCGCCCGCCGGACGTACGCACTCGCCGACGCGGGGCGGGACACCCTCGCGGCCGAGGCCGACCGGCTGCGCGCGGTAGTCGCCGAGGCCGACCGGCGCCTGCGCACCACTCGTCCGACAGCCAGGGGGGCCCTCGCGTGAGCACTGCCAGCAACAGCACCACCGGCACCACCCTGCGAGGACTGCGACTGGCCCTGCGGGCCTACCCCGCCGCCTACCGCGCCGAGCGCAGCGAGGAGATCATCGCGGTCCACGCCGACTCCACCGCGGGCGCCGGCCGCCTGGCCGCCATCCGAGAGACCGTCGGCGTCGCCGCGTACGGCCTGCGGGTGCGCACCGGCATCACCGCGAGCAGCACCGCCGGACGCCTGCTCGCCACCACCGCCCCGCTGGCCGCCGCCATGGCGCTCGGCCAGCAGCTGACCGCCCTCGTGTTCCTCCCGGATAAGTGGCGGGAGGCCACGGACAACCAGTCCTCCGCGTTGCAGCACCCCGGAACCGCTTTCGTCGACTGGCACTCCCCGCTGATCGCCCAGACCGTCACTCAGGTGCTCTGGTTGCTGGTCGTGGTAGCCCTGCTGTTCCGCCGGTGGACCACCGTCCGGGCTCTGGCAGCCCTGGCCGGAGTGGCTGCCATCGCCCAGTGCTTCGTTCAGCAGCGTGAGATATGGATCGCGGTGCCGGGCTTTCCGCCGGACTACACCCTCCTGATCATGTCGTCCGGCGCGAACGTGTTGTGGTCCCTGCTGGTCTTCGCCGCCCCCGGCGACCTGCTGGAGAGCACGATCGCCCGCCGACCGCGCGCCGTCGTCCCGCCCGCCCTGGTGCTGGTCGCGAGCCTCCTGCTGTCCAACCTGGGCCGCCTCAGCGCACTTCTTGACGACAACTCCCTCCCCGTACTTCCCCAGCCCGTGCTGACGTCGATGGGGGTCTGCATCCCGCTGGCCCTGCTCTCGCTCGCGTCCCTCCGCTGGGGTCGGCTGCTACCGGCCGCGACCGCACTGGCCGTCCTCCCGCCGGTCCTCAGCCTCAGCCTCGGCCTCAACGCGTTCTTCCGCTGGTACGACAACGAGCTCGGCGATCTCGGCCTGCTCTGCCAGTACCTGCTCACCGTCACCCTGATCGCCCTGGTGACGGCAGCCGCCGTCCGCTACCTGAAGCCCGCCCCGGCAGCCCCGGCAGCCCCGAGCCGCCTCGGCGCGGCATGACCCACCCCAGCCCGGACGCCGCGCACGACCTCCCCGGTCTGCGCGGCGTCCCGCTTCGCGGACGCTCCCGGCGGTGCCGGTGACGGCGGACGACTTGCGGCATGGGTTGGCTCGGGCCGCCATCCGGACCCGAATCGCTTGAGACTGCTCGGTGTCGGCCACCTGGCCCCGTTCCATCCCCATTCCGGCCCCATTCCGGCCCCTCGCGACCGTCGGCCCCGGCAGTGCGATCGTCGGACCGGCCGACGGGGATCCTTCGGTCCGCGCCGAAGGATCGCCGCCCTACCGTCGACTCCCGTGAACACCATGACACCCGGCAGCACATGGACCGACCCGCGCGCCGACCTGCGGACCGAGCCGCGGACCGACCCGCGTGCCGACACGCGCATTGACGGCTCGGCGGACGCGGACCACGTGGCCATCGCGCCGAGCATCCTCTACTTCGGCACACCCGTCGTCCTGCTCTCCACGGAGAACGCGGACGGCACCGCCAACCTCGCGCCGATGTCCTCGGCCTGGGCCCTCGGCCAGGTGATCGTCCTCGGCATGGGGGCCGAGGCACAGACCGCGCACAACCTCCGCAGCCGACCCGAGCTGGTGATCAACCTGCCCGCGCCGACCCACTGGCCGGCGGTCGAACGACTCGCCCCGCTCACCGGGCGCACGCCCGTACCCGCGAACAAGCAGGACGCCTTCCGGTTCGAGCGGGACAAGTTCGCGGCCGCAGGCCTGCGGCCCGAGCCCTCCGAACTCGTCCGGCCGCCGCGCGTCGCCGAATGCCCCCTGCAACTGGAGGCCCGGGCCGCCCGGATCCAGCCCGACGCCTCCGGCGGGTTCCTCATCGTCGAAGCGCACGTGCTCAAGGTCCACGCCGATCCGCGCATCGTCGTCCCCGGCTCCCAGCACGTCGACCCGGCCCGCTGGAGCCCGCTGATCTACAACTTCCGCCACTACTACGGGCTCGGCCCCGAACTCGGCCACAGCTTCCGCACCCAGACGCCCCGCTGAAGCCGTTCTGCCGTTCTGCCCTCATGCCGTTCCGCCCTCCTGCCTGTCAGCCCCGGCTGCCAGGGTGACGGGCATGGACCTCGACACCTTCTGGCAGATCATCGACGACACCCGCGCCGGTGCCGCCGACGAGAGCGAACACGCCGACGCGCTCACCGAGCACCTCGCCGGCCTGGCGCCCGATCAGATCGCCGACTTCGACCGGCACTACGCGCAGCAGAAGGCCCGCTCCTGCACCTGGCTGCTCTGGGGCGCGGGCCACCTCGTCAACGGCGGCTGCAGCGACGACGGCTTCGACTACTTCCGAGACTGGCTGATAGGCGCCGGCCGCACCCTCTTCGAACAGGCCCTCGCCGACCCGGACAGCCTCGCCGAACTCCTCACCCCCAACCAGGAGGAACTGGAAGCCGAAGACCTCGCCTACGCGGCCGCCCACGCCTACCGCCGCCTCACCGGCACCGACCTCCCCACCAACGACATCACCTCCGGCCCCCCAACCGGCGAACCCTGGGACGACGAAGACCTCCCCACCCTCCTCCCCCACCTATCAGCCCGCTTCACCGACTAGCCGCCCCCGCCCGCCCAACCCGGCCCACCTGGAGCGCTGCACAGGAAGTCGATCAGGCCGACTTCCTATGCGTGGGGGAGGGGATTCAAGCCTGCTCGGATCTGTGACCACGCCCGGCCGGTGGGGGCGCCGCAGATGATTCCCGTGCACCCGGATAGTGGCGGCGAAGCTCACTGAGTACGCGCTCGTCGACAGCCCTGACCTCCCACAACGAGCTGTCCACTTCGGTCAGGGCGATCATCGCCTCGTCCCCGGCGAACCCGAGTGCTTCGGCGTCGATCAGCTGGAGGAAGGGGGTCGTCAGCGACAACAGCGTCAACGTGTCCATGCCGCCGTCGGCAGACTGTCTCTCCATCTCGACGCAACGAGGATCGACGATTTCGTCGAACTCGACGCGCCACTTCAGCTCCAGGCCGAAGCTGCCCAGGCGGACCAGCAGCTCAGCCAGCGTCACGTAGTGCTCGCCGTACCAGGCAGGAAACGTGATCCCCTCCATCCCCACCTCTGCCGCGGCCGTCTTGCGTGACAAGCGACCCCCTTCATTCAACTGCCAACACTAGAGCGCGGCCCTGACCAGCTCACACGCCCCATCGGACAGTCCGCCCCTCGCCCCGGTGCCGTTTCCACCCCAGGGAATTATGTAGACCGACCGTCATATTCCTCGCTCCAGCCCCCCTGGGCGCGGGAGAGGGCGCCCGCGCCCGCCGCGAGCCGAATATGTAGACCGACCGTCTTATTCTGCGCTGCGCACGGTGGATTCCGCACAGGAAGTCGGTCAGGCCGACTTCCTGTGCAGGCCGGAGTGCACTCGCCGCGCGCATAGCTATGTAGACCGGTCTTCATATTCTGTGAGCCCCAAGTTCAGGCCGGGACCGCTGCGCAGGAAGTCGGCCAGATCGACTTCCTGCGGGGGCCTCCGTGGGGTTCGTCAAGGAAGTCGGGCTGCGTTCGGGAGCCGCGGGCGGGCAGCATGGCGGGATGCCGGATCTGCTGTGGGACGACGTCAGAAACTTCTTCGACCCTGACGTCATGGGTGCTCCGCCGAATGTGTTCGTGGAGGGCGCCTCGGTGGAGGACTGGCAGGCGGTGTTCGATCTGGTCCGGTCGAGTGGTGGGGCGTGGGAGTTCTTGGAAGGTGGCGTTGCTGGGCCCGTTTTCGACAGGTCGAATGGGTTCAGGCACGGATTTCGTGAAGCTGATCGCGAGGCCGCGACGGCCTGTTGTCGGTCCCATCGGGGAGTCGTCGACCTGCGACGCGTATGCCAAGGTGGCGGGCATGGATTGGCAGTCTGAGAGCCCAGGCCTCTGGGCGTTCCTGGAGTCACTGCACCGCGGCGAGATCCTTTCCGGCACCGTCGCGGCGATCGAGCGGTTCGGGGTCTTCGTGGCCTTGGACAACGGACCGGACCATCCCATGTTCCCCGGCGTCGGGTTTATCACGATCCCCGAACTGTCCTGGCGGCACATCGGAGCTCCGACCGACGTCGTGGAGGTCGGACAGCGCGTCTCATGCGAGTTCCTCCAATTTGACACCCACAATGCTGAGGCCAGACTGTCGTTGCGCTCACTGCTGCCCGACCCCTTTCAGGCCTTTGCCGACGGCACGGTGGTGGGGCAGACGCTTCGCGGGACGGTGTTCAAGGTGCTCCCCTTCGGCGCCTTCGTTGACGTCGGGGACGGAGTCGTGGGACTGGTGCCCTTCAAAGAGGTCCACGGCAGGCCCGCAGCCGGCCTGCCGGAGATCTTTCAGGTCGGCGACGAGATGTCAGTCGTCGTCACGGAAGTCGAGCGGCCGCAGCGAAGGGTGTTCCTTTCCAGGCTGTAGGACGCCCGGCCTGCCGGTGTCGTGCCGCTCAGGTGACTGCTTCACTCGCGGTTCGTTGGTCGGTCAATGGGTCGTCCGTGCGTGGGGAGCGTTGGCTGGCTTCGCTCGGTCGAACATGCTGCGCTTGAGCGCTTTAAAAGTTACGTGGAATCTGCCGGAGATGATCTTGTCTCCTCGGTGTGACCACGGACTTGGAGGATGGTTTGAGCGGCACGACGGTGCTGACGGAGAAGTGGCCGGTGCTGGGTCGGCATGAGCGGGCAGCGGCCTGGTTGGAGATCCGGACCGATCTCGGGCGCGCGCCGTCGATCCAGTCGCCGCGTACCGCGCACATATCGCCTTCCATGTAAGGGAGTTGGCCTCGCGGGCGGGCCGTCGCGGTGCGAATGTCGTCTCGATCGAGTCGAGGTCGGGGCTGGTGAACGCGACGATCCAGCGGCGGCTGGTGCCGGTCCGCGTGTTCTAGGACTTCCCGATGGAGGAGGGGCTGCGTGGGTCGAATCCGGTGGGCCGGGGCCGCCGGTGAACCATGGCAGTACTACGATCTCGGTCACGGGCTGTGCTCCTACTCGTTCTTCGAACAGTGCCAGCACCGGATGGCCTGCGCCCGCTGCGATTTCTACGCCCCAAGGCATCGACGGAAGCTCAACTCGTCGAATCCAAGGCCAACTTGCAGCGCATGCTCGTGAGCATTCCGCTCACCGAAGAGGAACGCGCCGCCGTCGACGACGGGCATAGCTCTCTCGACCGCTTGCTTGAGCGTCTCGCCGAGGTGGCCACCCCGGTCGGCCCGACCCCGGGCGAGCCCTGCGCCGAACCTTGTCGACCCCTGCCACTGACTGTCCGATCACCATCCGATTCCACCGACCGAAAGTGCTGCTGACATGCGACCCGCCCTCTTCACTGTCGACCTCCCGGGCCCGGGACGACTGAGCACCATGGCCAGACCCCGTGGCAATGACTGGCTCGAAGACGAGATGGGCGTGCTGAAAGACTGCGGCGTCGATGTCCTGGTCTGCGCACTCACCGAACCCGAACTCGACGACCTCGGCCTCGCGGGCGAACCCCGGACAGCTGCGGCAGTCGGGCTGCAGTTCGTCGCGATACCCATCCCCGACCGCGCCGTCCCCGACCTCACCATGATCCTGCCCACCCTGCACAGACTCGCCGAGCAGCTACACGAAGGCGCACACGTCGTCACTCACTGCCGGGCGGGCATCGGACGCTCATCCCTCCTCGCGGCCGCACTCCTCATCCTCAACGGCATCGATCCCGACACCGCTTGGAACCAGATCGAAGAGGCTCGCGGGCTCGCCGTCCCGGACACCGCCGAGCAACGAGGGTGGACGATGGAACTACTCAAATACGCATGATGTTGACAAATCAGATTCCTCAGAATGAGGTCGTTGACGCGGCCCTCGACCGGACCGGATGACCAGTCGGTGTTCAGGTCGAAGACGGCGGCGTCGAGGTCGGAGAGCAGTCCGGCGACGAAGTCGGCCAGGCCGCGCTGCTCGTCCGCGTCGACGTCGGCGATCCGGTGCCGCAGCCGCTCTCCTTCGCGGTTGGTCATGATGACCGCGAAGGTGCGGACGCGGCCAGACCGGCCGCCACATTCGGGTCGCTGCTGGGTGGGTGCCGCGCAGGAAGTCGGGTTGGTCGGCTTCCTGTGCGAGGTGAGGTGGGGTGGCGCCTGGTCAGTGGGTGTGGTGGTAGGTGGCGAGGGTGGTGAAGGCGGCCTTGGGGTCCCAGGGGAGGTCGGGGTAGGTGGTGCCGGGGCGGTCCTCGTAGACCTTGACGATGCCGTAGCTGGCGAGGTCGAGGTCGTCGCGGGGGTCGGCGTCGGGGCGGTGCACGTGGTCGTAGAGGGCGAAGGTGAAGACGAAGGTGGCGTCGATGCCGCCGGCGTCGAAGGCCTCCAGCAGTTCGCGCAGGTAGGCGGCCTGGCCGGCCTCGTCGCGCTCGTACGTGTCCTTCAGGCGGACGGGGCCCTCGGCGTCGTACTCGACGATGTCCAGGCCGAGCGCGCCCCGGTCGCCCGCGCCGCGGTAGCCGGCGGAGCCGAACTCGGTGATGGCGACGGGCTTTCCCTGTGCGGCCAGGTCGTGGACGCCGTCGGCGAACCGGTCGGCGGTCTCGGCGGAGCGGTAGAGGTCGAGGGAGATGAGGTCGAAGGGCGTCCAGTCGACGCGCTCCAGTGGTACGGCGGCGTAGGTGACGCGTCCGCCGAAGTGTTCGCGGACGGTGGCCACGGCCTGGTCGAGGAACGCGTTGACCCGGGCGCTGACCGGGCCGAGGTGTTCGCGGACGAGCTCGGGTCGGCTGAGCAGGGCGATGCGTTCGTCCGTGGTGTCGCCGGGCAGGAACCCCGGGTTCATCAGGCTGAGTTCGGCCCCGGTGACGAACACCACCTCGGCGCCGCGCCGCCGCAGCCGTTCCGCGCGTTCGGCGCAGTCGGCGAACAGGGCCAGTAGTTCGTCGGCGGCGAGTTCCAGCGGGTACGGGGAGTACCAGACCTCCAGTCCGAGGTCGGCGGCGAGTTCGATCCGGTCGGGGTCGCCGCCCATGACGCGGACCGCGTTGCAGTGCAGGTCGTCGCGGATGATGCGCAGTTCGCGTTCGACCTCCTTCGGGTCGAACCGGCTGCGGGAGTACGACCCGTCCTTGACGAATCCGGTGTCGTAGCTGATGCCTTTGGCGCGCACGGTGTCCTGCCTTCCTGGGGGTGGGGCGGGGAGCAGGCAAATATGGTACGGCTAGTACCCTAGTTGGCGCGGGCCGGAGAGGACAAGAAGGATGGGAGGGTAGGGGCGGTACCAACGGCGGTATCGACGGCGGTACCGGCGACGGGGCCGGACTGGATCGGACGGGACGAGGGCCATGGCCGGGCAGACACGGCGGCGCGGGGCGGCACTGGAGGAGGCGATCCTCCAGGCGGCGGTGGCGGAGCTCACCGAGTCCGGATTCGCCGGGCTGACCATGGACAAGGTCGCCGCCCGCGCCGGCACCAACAAGAACGCCCTCTACCGCCGCTGGCCCAACCGCCTGGCCCTTGGCATCGCCGCCTACAAGCAGCTGGCCACCGCCGCCGTGCCCCCCGACACCGGTGAACTGCGCGGGGACGCCCTGGAGTTGCTCCGCCAGGCGAACCGGCACTGGAGCTCCCCGCTCGGCGCCGTCCTGCGCGAACTCCTGGCCGCCGCCGGTGGCGCGGCGGAGTTCCTGGCGCAGCTCCAGGACCAGTCCGGCGAGGCCGCGGCCGCCCCCTGGCTCACCGTCCTGGGGCGCGCGGTCGCCCGCGGCGAAGCGGCCCCCGAGGCGCTCCACCCCAGGGTCGCCACGGTGGCGGTGGTGCTGCTGCGCAACGAGTTCGTGGTGCGGGGCGTGCCGACCGCGCCCGACGACGTCCTGGTCGAGATCGTGGACGAGGTCTACCTGCCGCTGATCCGGCGCCGAGGGCCGTCGGGCGTCTGAACGGGCCCGGAGTGGCGCCAGGCGGGAGTCGGCGGACGGGTCGAGGGTGGGCCCAGGACGGGCTGATGGCGGGCGCGGGCCTCCGGGGTCAGGAACCGCCGAGGTGGCGGGCCTCCAGGTGCACCGTCCGCTCGGTCTGTCCGGGGTCGGCCAGCACGCTGAAGCGGCTTCCGGTGGAGGTCGTGAAGTCGACGAAGAGGTCGTAGGTCACGTTCTTGTCGAAGGACCAGCCGAAGGCCCGGGTCTCGGCGTCGGAGTCGAAGCCCGTCCCTGCCCCCTGCCCGGGGCTCCAGTGGACGGGACGGGCCAGGTCCACCGAGTGGTCGGCGAGGAAGCGGTCCACGCAGTCCTTCGGAGCCCGGAAGCTCAGGTTCAGGGCCTCCCCGGGGTACTTCGCCGATCCGTGGAACCCGACGCCCTGAAGGTCGCACGCGGGCAGGTCCAGTCCGAACGCCTTCGTCACCTTTTCGAGGGTCTGCCCCTTCGGGCTGCCCGGGTACGCCCTCGGATCCGGATCCGGGCCCCCGGCCGCGCAGCCGGCCGTCAGGGCGACGGCGGCGGTCGCGGCCGCAGCCAGTGCGGCCGCGCGTCGCGCCGGCCGGGATCCGAACGGCCTTGCCGCGCCTCGCCCTTGCACGAATGTCCCCTCCCCGGACGGGTGCCGTCCCGCAGGGAGGGCCCCACGGGACGGTACCGAAGGCGGATCGGATGATCAACTGGCTCGGGTGCCCGGCAAGCCCCGCCCGGCGGGGCCTAACCGTTCCCGGCGACCAGGGAGTTGGTGAGCCGGTCGGCGACGGTGGTGTCGAGGGGGGCGTGGCCGAGGAGGAAGCGGTACCAGAAGACGCCGTAGACCTGGTCGACGATCAGGTCGAGGTCGGTGTCGTCGGCGAGTTCGCCGCGTTCGCGGCCGCGGGCGAGGAGGTCGCGCAGGGCGGTGCGGCGGGTGGCGGTGAAGGTCTGCATGAGGTCGGCGAGGTGGGGGTCGCGGGCGGCTTCGCGGACGAGGGTGCGCAGGGCGGGGGCGGTGGTGTCGCGCTGGGAGCCGTCGAAGGTGGTGGCGATGAAGGCGCGGAGGTCGGTGCGCAGGGTGCCGGTGTCGGGTCCGGGGACGTCCTGGTCGGCGCGGTCGGTGAGGGCGTCGAGCAGGACGGCGCCCTTGGAGGGCCACCAGCGGTAGACGGTCTGCTTGCCGACGCCGGCGGTGCGGGCGATGGCGTCGATGGTGACGGGGGTGCCGTCGGACTCGGCGAGCAGCTGGAGGGCCGCGTCGAGGATCGCCTGGTGGGCGGCCTCGTTGCGGCGGCGTCCGGTGTGCGGGCGGGCTTCGGTCATCGTGTTCCCTTTCCTCTTCCCCCGCTTGACAAGACTAGCAGTCTCGATAACATTATTGACGGAACTAGCGGTCTCGACAAGAGAAGGACACGCCACCATGAGCACCACGTCAGACCTCTTCACCGGACAGCGCGTCGTCGTGATGGGCGGCAGCTCGGGCATCGGCGAGGCCGCGGCCGCCGCCTTCGCCGCGGACGGCGCCGAGGTCGTGGTCACCGGTCGCGGCCGGGACCGGCTGGACGCCGCCGTCGCCCGGATCGGTGGCACGACCGTCGGCCACCAGCTGGACGCGGCCGACCCCGAGGCCGTCGCGGCCTTCTTCGCCCGGTCCGGCACCGTCGACCACCTGGTCGTCGCGGTCAGCGGCGCGGCCGGCAGCGGCCCGTTCGCCCAGCTCGACCTGGCCGACCTCGCCACCGGGTTCGACGCCAAGTTCTGGCCGCAGGTCCGCGTCCTCCAGGCGGCGCTGCCGCACCTGCGGGCGGACGGATCCGTCACGCTGATCACCGCCGCCTCCGCCCGCGCCGCGATCCCCGGCACCGCCGGACTCGCCGCCATCAACGGCGCGCTGGAGGCGATGGTCCCGCCGCTGGCCGTCGAACTCGCCCCGCTGCGGATCAACGCCGTCTCGCCCGGCGTCATCGACACCCCGTGGTGGGACCGCGTCCCGGCCGAGCAGCGGACGGCGCTGTTCGACGGCCTCGCCGCCACCACCCCGGTCGGCCGCGTCGGCCGGGCCGAGGACGTCGCGCAGGCGATCCGCCTGCTGGCCGCCAACACCTTCGTGACGGGCGTGGTGTTCGACTGCACGGGCGGGGCCAACCTGCCCACCGGGCGCTGAACGAACCGTCGGCCGCCCGGGCCCGGGCCGGAGCCGGCTCCGACCCGCAGCAGTGCCCGACCCGCAGCAGTGCCCGGGTCGCAGCAGCGCCCGGCCCGGAGTCGTCTCCGGGCCGGGCGTCGTCACGGTTCGGCCGTGCGGTTCGGCCGTGTGCGTTCGTGGGCCTGACCCCCGCCCGGCGGGGCGGGGGCCGGCCCGTGGGGCGCGGTCAGCCCGCGTACTGGGCGAAGATCTTCGCGAACTCGTACGGCTGCTGCGCGATGTTGGTGCACTTGGAGAGCGAGCCGCCGGTGCAGGCGTTGGCGTCGCGGGTGGCGTCCCAGAAGGCCAGCAGGCCGAGGTGGTTCTGCCGGGCGAAGGTCACCAACTGCTGGGCGGCGGCCTGGTTGTAGATCTGGTGGTCGTCGTTCTCGCCGATCATCGGGGTGACGCCGACCATGGCCCACAGCTGGGCGTCGGTCTTCGCCGGGTAGAGCGCCTTGAGCTGGCCGAACAGGGCCTGGGCGGCCTGCACGGCGGCGTTGCCGTAGTCGGTGCCGGTCCGGTAGTAGTCCATCGCCATGATGTTCACCAGGTCGACGGCGACCCCGGCGTCGCGGGCGGACTTGACGATGGCGACGCCTTCGGCGGTCAGGCCCTCGGGGAGGACGGGCAGGGTGAAGGAGACCTTGAGGCCGGGGTGGGCCTGCTGGAGCTTGGCGAGCGCGGCGGAGCGGCGGTCGTTGGAGGCGGTGTCGGCGATGGCCGCGCCCTCGATGTCGAAGTCGACGTAGCGCAGGTTGTAGGCGTTGACGACGGCGTCGTACTCGGCGAACAGCGAGTCCACGGTGGTGCAGGCGGCGGCGAGTTCGGTGCCGCTGGCGCCGCCGAAGGAGAGCTTGACGTCGCCGCCGGCCGCGCGCAGCGCGTCGATCTGGTCCTTGGCCCAGCCGGTGCGCGGGTCGTAGGCGTTGAACCAGCTGGCCTTGCAGCCGACGCCGGTGACGAAGCCCATGGTGTAGGCCTTGAGGTTGCCGGACTTGGCCATGTCGGGCATGGACGGGGTGGGCCAGGCGCCCATGTCGATGTAGGGCGCGACGGGGACGGCGACGTTCGGCGGCGGGGTGCTCGGGCCGCCGGTGGGCGTGCCGGTGGGGTCGCCGGTCGGGGTGCCCGAAGTGGGCGGCGGGGTGGTGGGGTTGCCGCCGCCGGGGCCGGTGAGCGTGATGTCGTCGGCGAGGTAGGCGCCCTGCCCGTACCAGCCGTGCAGGTAGACGGTGACGCTGGTGGTGGCCGGGCCGGTGGTGAAACTGGTGGACAGCTGCTGCCAGTTGGCGCCGCCCGGCGTCCAGACGGCCGGGTCGGTGACGCCGCTGCCGGTGGCGCCCAGGTAGACGTACTGGCCCTGCACCCAGGCGCTGAGGTTGTACGTGGTGTTGGGCTGGACGGTGACGGTCTGGCCGCACTGCGCGGTGTCGCTCGCGCCGACCGCCCCCTTCAGCGCGTAGCTGCCGCTGTGCGCGCCGGAGTTGACGACGCTGCCGGTCCCGCCGGAACAGCTCCATGGGCTGAGCGTGCCGCTCTCCAGGCCGGGGTTGGCCAGCAGGTTGCCGTCGGCGGCGCCGGCGTTCCCGGCGAGCGTGGCGAGGCCGCCGGCGGCGAGCGCGGTGGCGGCGGCGAGGCTCAGCAGCTTGGTGCGACCGGCGGGGCGGCGGTGCGTGGGGGCGGGCTGGGGCGCGCTGGGCATGGGGGTGCCTCTCGGGACGTGGGGCCGCCCGCGCCGCGAAGGGGGATACGCGGGGCGGGCGGCAGCATGGGGGCTGGTCCGGTGCGGGGGAGGAGCGCGGTGCTGAGCATCAAACTGGACTAGACCAGCTGTGCACGTCAAGCACTTCCGGGGCATCGGAGGCCCACTGTGGGAAGGTTTTAGGAACGGTTTAAGGCGAGCAGGTGTAGCTCGCGGGCTGGGAAGAGTCGTTCCCGATGAGGGTCTTCTCGTCGTTGCTGATCGCCTTGATCCTGAACGTGTCCGGGACCGCCGCCAACGAGTCCGCCACCACGCCGTCACGCCACAGGACGGGCCGCTGAGCCGTCCCGACGAACCTCGTGCCGCCCACGATTCCGTTGCCGCCGATGGCACTTGCCGTGACGGCGCCCGCGGTGATGGTCCGGGTCAGCGAACCCTGAGCGTCCCATTCGGCTTCGGCGTAGCTCGTGCCGGTGTCCGCGCCGCCGACGATGCGCCCGTCCCGGATCGCCTCAGGAGTGCCCTTGGCGTTGGAGCCCTGTGCGGCGAGCGTGTGCCACTGGCCGTTGAGGTCCGAGACGAAGCCGAACGAGTTGGTGGACCCGACGATCCTGCCCTGCTCGTCGATGCCGTTGAGGAAGAGGAAACTGACTGCCGGGAGGGGAAGTTCGCGGTACGTTCCCGGCGCGCTCGCCGGCCACACCACCAGGATGATCTTCGTTCCGATCCCGGCGGTCCCGGCGATGTCACCGGCGTTGTTGATCACGCTGGCCGACGAACCGTTCCAGTTCGGATTGGACGGCAGTGCGGTCGTCGTCCCGGAGCGGTCGAGCGTCACGGCCTTGAACTTGCCGCCGACGTAGTCGCTGCCCACCATCTGGCCGGCCGCGTTCACGCCCGAGATGTCGGGCTTGCTGCCGGGGAGCCGCAGCACGACCTTCCCGTTGTCCCACAGCGTCCCGTGTGCGTCCGTGTAGTCGTAGGGCCAGCTGGTGTTGCGCGTTCCGGTGACGCCGACTCCGTACCGGCTGCCGTCGCTCGCGGACACCGTGCCGGACGTGGCGGTGGACGGCAGCTCCCACGCCGTCCTCTGCCACTGGCAGGCCGCCGCCTGGGCGGTGCCGACCGGCACCAGGCCGAGTGCCGCCGTGAACGTCGCCACGGCGAGCGCGGATGCTTTCCGTCCGTTGAGTCGGTTCGATCGGTTGAATCGGTTCAATCGGTTGAACAAGGGATCCACCCTTCCTCACAGGGAGTGCACCTTCCGGTGACCGACCCTGTCAGGCTCGCCGTGCGGGGTGAAGCACTTTAAGCGAGGGGGAAACAACGGTCGGTGAGGAGGGGAGGGCCCGCCCGCCGGTTCCGAACCGGCGAACGGGCGGGCGGGCGGTTCAGCGGATCACCCGCAACACGGCTTGCACTCCTTGACCTGGACGTCGTCCACGACCGGGCCGGCCGCGCCCGCGTTGGTGCTGGCGAAGGTCAGCGTGGTGGAGGCGTTCCGCGCGACGAAGCTGAACTGGCGCCCCACGTAACCCATGTTGGTCGGCGACTTGCCGGTGGTGTCGAAGGAGAAGTCCTGGAAGTCCTGGCCGTCGACGAGCACCCGGCCGGTCTTCACGGTCGGTGCGGCCGCCGTGTTGCCGGCCAGCGCGTACGTCACGGAGTAGGTGGCGCCCGGAACGGTGGTGAAGGTCTGGGCGACGGCGCCGGTGGTGGCGCCGTTGAGGTCCACCGACTGGTCGCCCTCGGCGGCCTGCCAGAACCCGGCGCCGATCAGGTCGACGCTGCCGCTGGTGACCGTCCACGGGCCGATGGTCTGTCCGGCGTTGAACTCGGCGAAGCTGTTCGCCGGGGCCTTGGGCGACTCGAAGCTTCCGTCGTCGAAGCGGCTGAGGGCGCGGTGGCCGCCGGCGGCCTGCGCCGGGACGGTCACGGCGGTGGCGGCGGCCACGATCACCGCGACGGCGGCGAGGCGGGTGCGCGAGAACGTCATGGGTTCCTCCCCAACGAGATACCGAGTGGATGAGCCGATGATCGGCTGTGCCCAGAGAGTCCGCCGTCGCCACGAGCCCTGCCAAGACCGGACGGGTGGCGCCCGGTGGTGCGGAGGTTCCGTCGACGGGCTACCGCGCGCCGGTTTGACGGGTGATCGCCTGGTGTCGGCCGGGCGGTCGGCCTGCGCCCGCCCGGTGGCGGGACGTGGTGTGGACGAACGGTTCGGACTGCCGTGTCCGCTCGCATGGTGGTGAAGTCCGACGTACGCGCTCCGCCGGCGCCTCGGGCGCATCCCACTCCCGGGTGAGCCGAGGGCCGCTCATACGATCAACGCCCCCTCTGGCGGTCGGCGGACCGGAGGTGGATCGGGACCGGGTCGGAGGCGGATCGGGAGCGGATCCGAGGTGAATCCGAGGCGGATCCGGAGCGCGTCCGGACGGGCTTGACCTTGAGTGCACTCCAAGGTGAAAGCTGGACGCGTTGATCCACCGCAGCACCCCGCGAGCGGCCGGGCACACCACCACGATCGGAGCACCGTCATGCGCAACGCCACGTTCGGTACCAACGGCCCGGAGACCGGCGTCATCGGCCTCGGCTGCATGGGGATGACCTGGGCCTACGACGTGCAGAACCGGGACGACGAGAACTCCGTCCGGGTGATCCGGCAGGCGCTGGACCTCGGCGTCACCCTGATCGACACCGCCGACATGTACGGCCCCTACACCAACGAGGAGGTCGTCGGCGCCGCGCTCGCCGGCCCGTACCGGGAGCGCGCCTTCCTCGCCACCAAGGTCGGCATCGTCCCGGGCGGGGCCGGCCAGTCGGCCCGCGACGGCAGGCCCGAGCACGTGCGCCGCTCGATCGACGACAGCCTGCGCCGCCTCGGCACCGACCACGTCGACCTCTACCAGCTGCACCGGGTCGACCCGGCCGTCCCGATCGAGGAGACCTGGGGCGCCCTCGCCGAGACCGTCGCGGCCGGCAAGGCCCGCCGGATCGGGCTCTCCGAGGCGACCGTCGAGGAGATCAAGCGGGCCCAGTCGGTGCACCCGGTGGCGTCCGTGCAGTCCGAGCTCTCGCTCTGGACCCGGGACGTGCTGGCCGAGGTGCTGCCGTACACCGAGGAGCAGGGCATCGCCTTCCTGCCGTTCTCGCCGCTCGGCCGGGGCTTCCTGACCGGCAGCATCGCCTCCTTCGACGAACTGCCCGCCGACGACTTCCGCCGCCGGCTGCCGCGCTTCCAGCAGGACGCGCTGAAGGAGAACCTGGCACTGGTCGGCAGGGTCAGGGAGGTCGCCGAGCGGATCGGCGCGACGCCCGCGCAGGTCGCGCTGGCCTGGGTGCTGGCGCAGGGCCGGTACGTCTTCCCGATCCCGGGCACCAAGACGCCGCGCTACCTGGTGGACAACGCGGGTGCCGCCGAGATCGTGCTCTCGGCGGCCGACCTGGCCGACCTGGACGCGCTGCCGACGCCGACCGGCGAGCGGTACTGACCGGCGAGCGGGTACCGAGCGGCGGGCGGCACTGAGCGGCGGGCGGTACTGAGCGGCGGGCGGCACTGAGCGGCGGGCGGTACTGAGCGGCGAGCGGCACCGAAGGGCATGGGCCGCCGGGGTCGCCGGCCCCGCCCCGGAACGCCGTCAGGCCTCCCGGACCCAGATCAGCTGCCGCCCGGTCTCGGCGGGAGCCCGGACGGCGGCCTCGGCGACCCGGTCGAGCCGGTAGCCGAGCTTGCGCGGGACGGCCGCGCTGGCGCCGTTCGCCTCGTCGCAGTGGATCTCCACCCGCGCGATGCCGGGCAGCGCCAGGGCGGCCTCGGTCAGCGCCCCGGCCGTGGTGGTGGCGATGCCGCGGCCGGCGTGCCGGGCGGCGACCCAGTAGCCGATCTCCAGTGCGCCGGGGCCGATCCGGCCGTGCAGGCCGAGGGCGCCGACCACGCCGCCGGGTTCGGCGTCCAGGCCGACCAGGTACATGAAGTCGGTGCCGGCCTCCCAGGCGCGGGAGCCGGCCCGGGCGAGCTCGGCGGTCTGCGCCCGGGTGGGGGGCTCGGCCGCCCACTCCATCCAGGGCCGCAGGTGGTCCAGGTTGGCGCGGACGGCCTTGTTGAGCGCCATCGCGTGCGTGCTGCGGCGGCGCAGCAGCGAGATCCCGCCGGGCAGCCGCAGTTCCTCGGGCGGCCGCCCGGCGGTGACGGCGGTGGGGCCGGGCGCGTGGAGCGGGGCGGGCGGGTACTTGCAGGACCGTGACTGCGGGTGGCTCATGAGCGCGATTATGTCCTTGGCCGGGACCTGTCACCAATGAATTCCAGACGGCCTCCCACCAGGCCTCTCACCGGTCCCCGCCCCCGCCCCGCCACGCCCCGGCGCGCCCGGCCGTACCCCGGCGCACCTGGGCGCGCACGCGCCCGGCGCTCAGAGCCGGATCAGCACCTCGTCCAGCTCCTTGCGCCGCAGATCCGGCACCCGCGCCCCCTCGGCCGGGTAGCCGACCGGGATGACGTACGCGGCACGCTCCTCCAGCGGGCGCTCGCAGACCTCGTTGAGGAACTTCATCGGGCTCGGTGTGTGGGTCAGCGTCGCCAGCCCGGCCTGGTGCAGCGAGGCCAGCAGCAGTCCGACCGCGATCCCCACCGACTCCTTGGTGTAGTACGGGCGCGGCGAATCGGGCCCCTTGTGCACCTCGAACACCACGATCACCGCCGGCGCGTCCTCCAGGAACGGCTTGTGCCAGTCGGTGCCGATCGGCGCCAGCGCGGCCAGCCACTCCTCCGACGCCCGGTGCGCGTAGAACTCGCGCTCCTCGACCTCGGCGGCCTCGCGCAGCCGCCGCTTGCGCTCCGGGTCGGTGATCACCACGAACCGCCAGGGCTGGACGTGCGCACCGCTGGGCGCGGTGTTGGCGGTCCGGATCGCCCACTCGACGACGCCGTCCGGGATCGGGCGGGTCGCGTAGTCGCGGACGGTCCGGCGCTGCGCCATCACGTCGTGGAAGGACTTGCTGCGGGCCTCGGCCTCGTGGGCCGGCACCGTCATCGGGGTGAGGGGGACGGTCGGGTAGGGCGTCCCTGCCACTGCACTGTCAACCATGGCCGACAGCACAGCACATGACGGCCGCGCCGGGAAGAGGTCGAGACCAATCCGCAGATCAGGTCCATCCGGCAGGGCCGTCCGGAACGCCCATCCGGCGGGCCCATCCGGCAGGGCCGTCCGGCAGGCCCGCCCTGCCGGACGGGACTACAGCTCGTGCACCCGCCCGTCCCGGACCTCGATCCGCCGGTTCACCGAGACGGTGTCCAGCATCCGCCGGTCGTGGGTGACCAGCAGCAGGGTCCCGGTGTACGAGCCGAGCGCCGCCTCCAACTGCTCGATCGCGGGCAGGTCCAGGTGGTTGGTGGGCTCGTCCAGCACCAGCAGGTTGACCCCGCGCGCCTGGAGCAGCGCCAGCGCGGCCCTGGTGCGCTCGCCGGGGGAGAGGGTGCCGGCCGGGCGCTTCACGTGCACCGCCTTGAGGCCGAACTTGGCCAGCAGGGTGCGCACCTCCTCCGGCGTGAACTCCGGGACGGCGGCGGCGAAGGCCTCCGCCAGCGGCTCGCCGCCGAGGAACAGCCCGCGCGCCTGGTCCACCTCGCCGACCACCACGCCGGAGCCCAACGAGGCGCTGCCGCCGTCGAGTTCGAGCCGGCCGAGCAGGGCGGCCAGCAGCGTCGACTTGCCCGCGCCGTTGGCGCCGGTGATGGCGACCCGGTCCGCCCAGTCGATCTGGAGGTCCACCGGGCCGAAGGCGAAGTCGCCGCGGCGGGCGACGGCCGCGCGCAGGGTGGCGACCACCGAGCCGGAGCGCGGCGCGGTGGCGATCTCCATCCGCAGCTCCCACTCCTTGCGCGGCTCCTCGACCACGTCCAGCCGCTCGATCATCCGCTGGGTCTGCCGGGCCTTGGAGGCCTGCTTCTCGGTGGACTCGGCGCGCTGCGCCTTTCCGATCTTGTCGTTGTCGGAGGACTTGCGGCGGGCGTTGCGCACGCCGTGCTCCATCCAGCCGCGCTGCATCCGGGCCCGGGCCTCCAGCCCGGCCTTGGTGTCGGCGTACTCGTCGTACTCCTCGCGGGCGTGCCGGCGGGCCACCGCGCGTTCCTCCAGGTACGCCTCGTAGCCGCCGCCGTACAGGTTGACCTGCTGCTGGTGCAGGTCCAGCTCCAGCACCTTGGTGACGGTGCGGGCCAGGAACTCGCGGTCGTGGCTGATCAGCACGGTGCCCGCGCGCAGGCCCTTGACGAAGGCCTCCAGCCGCTCCAGGCCGTCGAGGTCGAGGTCGTTGGTGGGCTCGTCCAGCAGGAAGACGTCGTAGCGGGAGAGCAGCAGCGAGGCGAGGCCGGCCCGGGCGGCCTGGCCGCCGGACAGCGCCGTCATCGGCAGGTCGAGCGAGACCTTCAGGCCGAGCGAGTCGGCGACCTCCTCGGCGCGCTCCTCCAGGTCGGCGCCGCCCAGCTCCAGCCAGCGGTCCAGGCTCGCCGCGTACGCGTCGTCGGCGCCCGGGCGGCCCTCGACCAGGCCCTCGGTGGCCTCGTCCAGCGCGGTCTGCGCGGCCGCCACACCGGTGCGGCGGGCCAGGAAGTCGCGCACCGACTCGCCCTCGCGCCGCTCCGGCTCCTGCGGCAGGTGGCCGATGTTGGCGCTCGCCGGGCTGAGCCGCAGCGAACCGCCCTCGGGGGTGTCCAGCCCGGCCAGCAGTCGCAGCAGCGTCGACTTGCCGGCGCCGTTCACGCCGACCAGGCCGATCACGTCACCGGGGGCGACGACCAGGTCCAGGCCGGAGAAGAGGGTGCGTTCGCCGTGACCGGCGGCGAGGTCCTTGACTACGAGTGTGGCGCTCATGATGAGCCCGATTGTAGGAGGAGCGGGCCGGGTGGCGGAAAAGCCCGGGGCCGCGGCGCGGCTGCCGCGACCCCGGGGACCGGCCACGCGGGCCGGTCAGGAGGTCACTTGGACTTCTTCGAGAAGTAGTCGAACATCCGGGCCGCCACGTCGTCCAGGTACGGGCCGGCCTCCCAGGTGCTGGCGCCGTTGCCGATCGAGGTGTCGCTGACCAGGGCCGGCTTGCCGTCCTTGGTGGCGACCCAGCCGCCGCCGCTGCTGCCGCCGGTCATGTTGCAGCCGATCATCAGCATCGCCGGGCGGCTCGGGTCGCCGGTCTTCTTCACCGGCTTCCCGCTGTCGCAGTGGTCCAGCTCGACGCCGTCGAACGGCTTGCCGGCCGGGTAGCCGTACGCGCTGACGCTGCTGAGCTGGTCACGCGGGGCGTTGAACCAGATCGGCACGGAGCCGCCGACGGTCTCCTCCAGCGACTTGCCGTTGCCGCTCGGGTCGGCGACCTTGATGATCCCGAAGTCGTACTGGCTCCACGGGCCGCCGTGCTCCGGGTCGGCCTCGGCCGACCACTGCGGCGAGACCATGCCGGCGGTCGCGCCCCACTCGCCGTACGGCTCGGCGTCGGTCTCGCTGGCCTGCTTGCCGCCGCTCAGCAGGCCGTTGCTGTTGTAGGCCGGGGCGAAGGAGATGTTGGTGTAGTACTGGCCGCCCTTGCCGCCGTTCAGGCAGTGGCTGGCGGTCCAGACCAGGTTGCTCCTGCCGGGGTTGGCCGGGTCGGAGACGACGGTGCCGGAGCACACGTAGTCCTGGTTCCCGTCCTTGAAGAAGAGCTTGCCGTTGACGTGCAGGTTCTTCGCGAACGGGTGCTGGGTCGGCTTGGCCTCGATGACGGTGGGCAGCGCGTCGCCGGTGCTCGGGGGCTGGGCGGTGGTGGGCTGCGCCGGGGCCGGGGTGGCCGGCTTCGAGGTCGGCTGGGCCGGGGCCGCGCCGGTCGGCTGGGCCGGCGGCTGCGTCGGGTCGGCCTGCGGCTGTGGCATCGGCTTGGGCTTGGCGTTCAGGATCCGCTGCAGCGTCCAGTAGCCCTTGACCGCCGGAGTGATCACGTTCTGCTGGGCCCACCTGTCCCAGTCCTCGAACTTCCAGGTCTTCAGCTCTTCGGCGGTCGGCAGCTTGATCGGCGCCGCGCCCGGCTTGCCGGTGGCGCCGGCCGCGACCGTCGGCGCCGTGGTCCGGGCCGTGACCGGGTCGCTGTTGTCCGGGCCGCACGCGGTCGCGGCCAGCACGGTCAGCGCGGCGACGGAGGCGCCCAGGACAGCACGGTTCGGCCGGTACATCGGTGACATGACTTCAAATCCCCCTGTGAATAACCGCCACGCGACCCCTTCCTCGGGTACGGCTCCGGGGAGCCGCAGGCGTGGCAGGGGAGGAGTCTGCCACGCGGACAAAGGCCTCCTCGCGCACACCCCGGGACCGGGGCGGGGCCGTCACCGGATCGGCACCGGACCGGCACCCGCCCTCCTCCGGCCCTCCGGAATCCGGTCGGCTCCCACCCCGGCGGCCGCTTCCCGGTGCGTGTTCGGGTGCGTGTCCAGGGGCGCTTCCCGGGGCGCTTTCCGGTGTGCTTCCCGGTGCGCTTTCCGGTGCGCCGAAATTCGGTTGCCCGGGTCCGGCGCCGTGCGTAGCGTGGACGGAGTCATCCGCCAGACAAGGAGAAGGCCGTTGCTCTACTGAGGTCCCGAGACACCGCCCCCGCCGCGCAGGCCCTTCGCCGCGCGGTGTGCGAGTGTGCGACCTCAGTCACGGCCCCGTGGCGAGCCCGATCCGGCTGATCCGGATCCGCCCCGCCCTCCCCCCGGCCGTACCGGCCCGCACCCGCGGTGTCTCCCCGTGTTGCTCATCGTTCCCTTCGGCAACCACCCGGGAGGCCCTCCATGGCACAACCCACCACCGCCGTCCTCTGCACCGATCTCACCTTCGAGTGGCCCGACGGCAAGCCCGTCCTGGACGGCTTCCACCTCGCCGTCGGCCCCGGCCGCACCGGCCTGATCGGGCTCAACGGCGCCGGCAAGTCCACCCTGCTGCGGCTGATCGCCGGCGAGCTGACCCCGACCGGCGGCACCGTCCGGATCGACGGCGAACTCGGCTACCTGCCCCAGGGGTTGACGCTGGACACCACCGTGCGGGTGGACGAGGCGCTCGGCATCCGGGCCACCCGCGAGGCCCTGCACGCCATCGAGTCCGGCGACTCCGACCAGCGCCACTTCGACGCCGTCGGCGACGACTGGGACGTCGAGGAGCGCGCCCGCGCCACCCTCGACCGGCTCGGCCTGCACCGCCTCGGCCTCGACCGCACCACCGGGGAGCTCTCCGGCGGCGAGGCCGTCCTGCTGCGCCTCGCCGCCCTGCTGCTGCGCCGCCCCGACGTCCTGCTGCTCGACGAGCCCACCAACAACCTGGACCGGGCGGCCCGGGAGCGGCTCTACGAGACGGTCGCCGGCTGGCACGGCGTCATGCTGATCGTCAGCCACGACCGCGAACTGCTCCAGCACGTCGACCAGATCGCCGACCTGCGGGACGGCGCGGTCACCTGGTACGGCGGCAACTTCGCCGAGTACGAGCGCACCCTCGCCGCCCAGCAGGAGACCGCCGAGCGGCTGCTGCGCAACGCCGAGGCCGACGTCGAGCGCCAGAAACGGGACTTGACCGAGGCCCGCACCCGGCTGGACCGCAGCGCCAGCTACGGCAGGAAGCGCTCGGTCACCCGCAACGACCCGCACATCTTCGCGGGCAAGCTCAAACGCCAGGGCCAGGAGACGGCCGGGCGGCTCCAGGGCATGCACACCGAGCGGCTGGAGGAGGCGCGGCAGCGGCTCACCGCCGCCGAGGAGGCGGTGCGCGACGACGCCGAGATCCGGATCGACCTGCCGCGCACGGCCGTCCCGGTCGGGCGCACCGTGCTCACCCTGCAGAAGGTCCGGCTGCCCTACGGCACCACCGCCGACCTCGACCTGCGCGGCCCCGAGCGGATCGCCCTGGTCGGCCGCAACGGCTCCGGCAAGACCACCCTGCTGCGCACCATCGCGGGCGAACTCGCCCCGCTGGAGGGCGAGGTCAGCACGCCGGTGCCGTTGCGCCACCTGCCGCAGCGACTCGACCTGCTGGACGACAAGCTGACCGTGGCGGAGAACGTCAAGCTGTTCGCCCCCGCCGCCGGGGACAACGCGATCCGTGCCCGGCTGGCCCGCTTCCTGTTCCGCGGCGGCCGGGCCGACCAGCCCGCCGCCACCCTCTCCGGCGGCGAGCGGTTCCGGGCCACCCTGGCCGCGCTGCTGCTGGCCGACCCGCCGCCGCAGCTGCTGCTGCTCGACGAGCCGACCAACAACCTGGACCTCGCCAGCGTCCGCCAGCTCACCCAGGCGCTCGCCGCCTACCAGGGCGCGCTGATCGTGGCCAGCCACGACGTGCCGTTCCTGCGCGGCCTGGGCCTCACCCGGTGGCTGGAGCTGGACGGCGAACTGCGGGGGGTGGATCCGATGTAGCGGGGGGCGGGTCCGATGCAGGGGGCCGGTACGGCGCGGGCGGCCCCGCCCGCGCCGCGGCCGCTACTGCTCGCCGAGGACGCGGCGGGCCGTGCTCAGGGCGGAGTCCTTGAGCCCGGCCGACTCGTCGTCGGTGAACACCGGCGTGCGGATGTCCGGCGGAATGCCGGGGCCGTCGAAGGTGCTGCCGTCGGGCGTGAGGTACTTCTCGTTCGGCAGCACCACCATGAAGTCCGGCGAGAGGGTCTTGATCAGCACGTCGGAGAAGACGCCCTGGGTGTTCTCGCCGATCCGGACGACGTGCGGGGAGCGGCCCATCAGGGTCTGGGTGAAGGTCTCGGCGGCGCTGATCGACAGCGAGGAGGTGAGCAGGGCGACGGGGCCGGTGAAGTGCTCGGTGTGCGCGGGCCGCACCACGACCGGCTGCGGCCGGGTGAACTTCGTGGGGTCGGCCGGGTCGTCGCGGGCCACCTTGCGGTAGGCGACGTACGGGCGGTCGGTGAGCCGGGCGGCGATCTGCTGCCCGAGCGCGTCCGAGCCGCCGCCGTTCAGCCGGACGTCGATCACCAGGCCGTCGAGCCGGTCGGGATCGGCGAGCAGGGCGTCCAGCGCCCGGTCGAGCTCCTTGGCCTGGGCGGCGAATCCGCCGGTCGCGTAGCCGTCGAAGCCGCTCACCCGCAGGTAGCCGACGCCGTCCGGGAGCCGGCCCACACCCAGCCGGCTCACTCCCTGCGCGTTGACCGCGAACTCCTGTTCGGGGCCTGTCAGTTGTGCGTCGACGGCCTTGCGGGCCGCGTCCCGCAGGGCGGGCGTCGACTTCAGCGAGCCGTCGCGCCGGCCGGAGTAGACGCCGGTCGGGCCGGTGCCGGTCACCCGGGCCAGACTGGTGTGCGCGTCCTTGAGCGGGGTCAGCAGGTCGATGAAGACCTGCTGGAGCTGGTCGGTGGTGGTCGCCGGAGTGATCTTCGCGCGCTGCTCGTCGCGGGCCGCGTGCCAGTCGATCCCCTTGGCGGCGAAGAAGGGGTAGTTCTCCTCGAAGGTCTCCCAGAACCGGTCGAAGACCGCGAGCGGGTCGTCGGGGGCGGGCCGGGCGCACAGCGCCGGCAGCGCGTCCAGGCGGCGCAGCGTCTTGGTGCCCGTCCCGCCCTCCTCGGCGTCGATCGCCCGGCGCCCGCCCGGCTGCGGGGTGAGGGTGAGGGCGTTGTCGCCCAGGACGTACCGGACGGTGCCGTCCCGGCCGGGGGCGCCGTCCTGCGTCCCGGTGACCCACCCGGGCACGCAGCTGTGCGTCGTCACGTCGTAGGTGGTCAGGCTGCTCCCGGAGACCACGGCCACCAGGCCGTACCCGTCCATCTGCCAGACCCCCTGGAGGGACCTGCCGCCCCGCCCGTCCTGGCCGTCCGCCTGCGTCGCGGCCACCCCCGGCGCCGCCACCGCGACCGTCGTCGCGAGCGCCACCGCCGTGGCCGCCGCCGCCACCGCGACCGTCGTCGCGAGCGCCACCGCCGTGGCCGCCGCCGCCCTGCCCGCCGTAGTCCTGCCGACCGCCGCCCTGCCCGCTGCCCTGCGCGTCATCTCCGGCCTCCGCCGAACCGCCCGGCCTCCCCCGCGGAACCGCTCCGCCGCCTTGCCCCCGACGCTACGGCGGCCCCCACCGCCCCGGCGTCATCCCGGGCGTCCGACCCCCGCCCGACTTCGGGGCTACCCGCGGCTCCGCCGAAACCACTCCGTGGGGGTATCGACAGCAAACCCCTTTGACGGCGGGTGAAAATCCTCCGCCGGTGGTCCCAACTCCGTTGCGCTCCAGTACCATCGGCGCCATGCCTGCGCTCAACATCGAGTACACGGAGCACGAGCTCGCCGCGATCCGCGAGGCCGCCGCCGCGGACGGGAAGAGCATCAAGGCGTACATCCACGACCTGAGCGTGCGGGAGCAGCAGCGGCGGGTGTTCGTGGACCACGCGGTGGCGTTCTGGAAGTCGCACCGGGCGGAGTTCGACGCCGCGTTCCCGGAGGACGCGCCGGCGGCGTGAACGGCGCGGCGGGGGTCCGGGGATGATGCTGCTCCACGTCGACCTGCGCTGGCTGCTCGACGTGCAGGAGCTGGCCTCGCCGGAGGACCTCAGCGTGCGGGACTACTCCGCGCTCCAGGCCGCCGTCGCCCGGCACCGGGTGAACACCGCGCAACTCGGCCACGACGCCGACGCCGCCTGGTGCGCGGCCACCCTGATGCACACCATCGTGCTGCTGCGCCCCTTGCCGGTGCGCAACAACCTGTACGCCTGCATGACGACGGCCGCGTACATGCACGCGGCCAAGGAGGGCATCGACCCGCCGTACGGGGCGCTGGTCGAGCTGGCCCGCGACATCGCGGCGGGCGGGGCGGACGTGTTCGCGGCGGCCGACCGGATCCGCTCCTGGCGGATCTGAGGCCGGCCGCCGCGCGGACGGTCACCCGGGGAGGGCGCCCCCGGGAGAAGCCGTCATCTGCGCCCGGGCATTCAGGACTTGGCGGACCTCAGCTTGCCCGCGACCAGCGTTCCCAGCCGGTCCAGGCCGACCACGGCGGCGGCCAGCACCACGAACTCGACCGTCAGCAGGGCTATCTGGCCCCAGACGTAGCCGTAGCCCTTGGTGGTGGGGTCGAAGAAGAAGTAGGGGTAGGGCGTCGGGTAGTCGTCGAACAGCGCGTTCCGGGCGAGCACGATCGCCGCGTAGCCGAGCGGGAAGGCCAGCCAGAGCGGGATGTCCTTCCAGGCCGCCGCGTTGCGCGGCTTCAGCACCAGCCAGTCGGCGATCACCATCACCGGCGTCACGTAGTGCAGGAAGAACGACGACCAGTGCGCGAGCTTGTCCGGCCCGCTGACCAGCCCGGGCAGCGGGTTGGCGCCGTGCTGGAGCAGGACGTGCGAGACCAGCCCGGTGATCAGTATGTACAGGGTGGCGGCGCCGCGCAGCCGGGGCGCGGGCGCGTCCACGGTGTCGCGCTTGAGCATCCAGTACACGGCGCCGATGAAGTAGCCGAGCACGATGACGTTGCTCTGCACGGTGAAGAACACCAGCGGCGCGGTTCCGAGGGTCAGGCCGAGGCCCGCCGAGAGCACGATGCCCATGCGCCACCACAGCGCGGGGCGGGTCCGGACTGTCATGCGGCCACCAGTTCGTTTCAGGCGATACGGGAGGTATCGGACGGTTGAGGGGGAACGTCGCACTCTACTCGCAGGTAGCGGGGCGACGGAAGAAACGGTCCTCCTCGGGCCCGGGCCCGCCGGACTCCGCAGCCCCGCCGCTCCCTGGGCCCCTGAGCCCCCCTCGGCTCAACCCGGCAGGACGAAGCCCGACTCGTACGCCGCGATCACCGCTTGGGTGCGGTCGCGGGCGCCCAGCTTGGCGAGCACGCTGCCGACGTGCGTCTTCACCGTCTCCTGGCTGACCACCAGCTCCCGGGCGATCTCGCCGTTGTTGAGCCCGGTGGCCATCAGCCGCAGCACCTGGCCCTCCCGTCCGGTCAGCCGCCCGATGCTGCTGCGGTCCGGGGCGGCGGTGCTGCGGGCGTCCGCGCCGTGCCGCAGGGCGAGGTCGCGGACGGCCGCCGGGAAGAGCAGCGAGTCCCCGCGCGCGACCAGGCGCACCGCCTGGACCATCTCCTCCGCCCGCGCCCGCTTCAACAGGAAGCCGGCCGCGCCCGCCCGCAGCGCGTCGTACACGTGGTCGTCGTGCTCGAAGGTGGTGACCACCAAGATCCGAGGCGGCCGGGCCATCCCGCCGATCAACTGCTCGGTGGCCCGGATCCCGTCGATGCCGGGCATCCGGACGTCCATCAGCACCACATCCGGGCGCAGTTCGCGCACCAGCGGGACGACCTCCGCGCCGTCTGCGGCCTCGCCGACGACGGTGAGGTCCGGCTCGGCGTCGATCACCACCCGTAGGCCCGTCCGGACCAGCCGTTCGTCGTCCGCGATCACCACGCGGATGCCGTCGAGGGCCCCGTCGCGGCCCTCGCGGTGCGCGCTCCCGCCGTGCGTGCTTTCGCCATGCACGCTCCCGCCGTGGTCGTCCTCGTTCATCGTGTCCCTCCCACCGGCAGCCAGACGGCCAGCCGCCACGTCGTTCCGTCCTCGCTCGGCCCCGCCGTGCTCCCGCCGCGCAGGGCGGTCGCGCGCTCCCCGATCCCGCGCAGCCCGCGCCCGCCGCCGGGGCGGCTCGGGCGGGAGGGGCCCAGCGGGTTGGTCAGTTCGATCTCCAACCGGCCACCGGCCAGGGAGACCCGCAGTCCGGCTGGCGCGGGCCCGGCGTGCCGCAGCACGTTGGTCAGGCCCTCCTGCACGATCCGGTACGCCTCCCGGGAGACTCCGGCGGGCAGCCGGGCCAGACCCGGGGCCAGCTCGGCGTCCACCGTCACGCCGGTGCGGGCGAGTTGGCGCAGCAGGTCGTCCAGCCCGCCGAGGGTCGGCCCGGCGGGCCGGCCCGCGTCGGGCTCCTCCTCGCGCAACAGCCCGAGCATGGTGTCCAGTTCGGCGACGGCCGCTCGCGCGGTCCGCTCGATCGCCTGGAGTGCCTCGGCGGCGAAGTCCGGGTCGGTGCGCAACACCCGGGCGGCCGCCGAGGCCTGGATGCCGACCGCGCTGAGCGCGTGCCCGACCGAGTCGTGCAGTTCGCGGGCCAGCCGGTTGCGCTGGGCGAGCACGGTGGCCCGGCGTTCGGCGGCGGCCAGCCGCTCCTCCGGGGTCGGGCCGAGCAGGGCCGGCGCCCAGCGGGCCAGCAGGGCGCCGCAGCCGGCGCTGGTGGCGACGATCAGCAGCAGGAGGGCGAGGCCCAGCGCCGGGCCGGTGAGCATCCAGCCGGGGAAGCGGTCCTCCCAGTACCGTGCGAGATCCCCGGTGCCGGTGATGGAGAACAGCAGCACCACCGCGAACGGCGTCCCGCCGAGCGTCATCCCGGCCACCACACCGCCGAAGAAGAGGTGCAGCACGTACCAGAGTGCGGCGCGGCGGCGCGCCGCCCACGAGCGGGCCGGCCCGGCGGCCAGTTCCTCGGGCCGCAGCGCCGCGCACAGCGCCCGGGCCGCGGCCCCCTCCAGCGCCCGTACGGTCGGGACCAGCGCGGTGACGGCGGCCATCGGCAGGGAGGTGAACAGCGCGGTGAGTTGCAGGAGCGTCTGGCGCAGTTGCCCCTGGTCCGGGTTGAGCGCCCCGAGCATCACCACCGAGAGCAGCCAGTACGGCATCAGCAGCGCACCGCCCAGCACCAGGTGCACCCAGCGCAGCCGGGCCCGCCGCCCCAGCAGCGCCCCCGCCGCCCGCCGCATCCGGCCGCCCGCCCCCGTGTTCACCCGGCTGACCCTACGTCAGCGGTCGTGCGGCCCGGGGCCGCCCGTCCGGCCGGTGACATCATGCCCGCCGCCAGGGCCAGCAGCAGCCCGGGCCGGTGCCGCGCGTCCTCCCTGATCCTCATGCCGTCCACGGTCCCGTCGCTCCCCGGGCCGACGCGTCAACCCGGCGAACGGTCCATCTCCCCCTCCGGGGGGATCTTGCCCTGCTACCCTCCTCCCGGGCCGGGGGAGCGTCGTTGACCCGGACACACGCCTCATGAGACGCACAGGTGGACGGGAGAGGGCACAGCCATGGCCGAACCGTCCGTACCGGTACCGCCGCCCCGGCACCCGCACCCGCCCCTGCCGCCGGTCGCCCCGGCGGTGCCCGACCCGCTGCAGCAGCTCATCCAGGCCCAGGCCGGCGCGCCGCGCGGCGACGCCACCGCCTACCTGCGGGCGGGGGCGCACCTCGACCCGGCCTTCCGGGACGCGGTGATCGAGGAACTCGCCGAACACCCGTACCGGGTACCGCCGCCGACCCCCGGCGTCGACCTGGCGGCGGTGCTCAAGGAGTGCTACGCGGCCCGGCGGCAGGCGGTGGGGCGGGCGGTGTTGGTCCTGCTGGCCGCGGCCGTGCTGCCCGTGCTCGTGGTGTGTGTCGTCGTCTCCCTCGTGGCGTCCGGTCAGGCCGGCGTGCCGCACGCGCTCGACGTGCTGGTGCGGTTCGGGCTGCTGCAACTGGCCGTCCCCCTGGTGTTCGTGGCGGCCTGGTTGATTCGGTCCGACCGGCCCCGGCGCCGCCGGACCGGCAACTGGCTGGCCGCCGGCTGCCTGCTCGTCGCGGTCGAGGCGCTCGGGTGGCACTGGATCGCCGCCCTGTTGGCCGTCTGGTTCGCGGTGTCCCTGGCCGGCCGGCGGCGGCTCGAACAGACGCTGTACGAGCTCGGCACCGGCCGGGCCGCCACCCCCGAGGACCCCCTCCGCAAGGACCTGTACCAGCGGCTCGCGCGGCAGCAGGCCGACCCCGACGTCGTCTACAGCGACTACGCGCCCTTCGTCGGCGCCGGGATCGAGATCGACCACTGGTCCTTCGCCGACGACCTGCTGCCCGAGGTGAACAAGGCCGAACCAGCATCCACCGCAAAGGCGTTGACCGTCCCGGCCGTCCACGCCCGGCTGCGCACCGAACTCGCCCGCCTCGGCGCCGCCGACACACCCGCCTACCCGGGCGACCGCCTGCACGGGATCGCCGTGCACGACCTCGTGTTCAAGAGCGGCAAGCGCCTCGGCCCCGCCGCCGACTGGTGCGGCCACGGCCCCGGCACCGCGTTCGCCGCCCTCGCCCCGTACGCGGCCCACTGCGCCGCCGCGCCGAACGGGGGCGGGTCGGACCCGGAGCACTGGTGGGTGGAGAGCGTCGACCTCGCCGCCGAGGAACGGCTGCGGCATTACCTGACGGTGCGGATCGCGGGCTGGCGCGAGGAGATCGTCGTCACCGTGTTCGTGCGGGCCCAACTCCAGGGCGGGCAGCTGTTCCTGGAGAGCAGGGCCTTCGTGCTGCCGCCGATCGCGCGCGCCTACCACGCGATCGACACCGCGGCACCGCCCGCCGATCTCGGTGACTGGCTCGGCCTCTGCGCGGCGTCCCTCGCGGCGCTGCCCGCTCTGGTGGCAGGCTCGGTCGGCGTGCTGCGCCGCGCCGCGCGCAGCCGGCGGGCCGTCGGGCGCAACGCGCTCCGCTACGCCCGGATGTGCCGAGAGAACCGGCTGGTCGACCACGGCCCCACGCTGTCCGTCCGGGAGCTGGGTGCGGAGCGCGCGTACCAGCAACTGTTCCAGGAGATGGACGTCCAGCGGTACGTGAAGTGCGTCAGGGCCAGGATCGTGTCGGCCGTCCGCGACTGCCTGCGGGACCACGGCTACCGGACGGACGGGGCGGAGCAGTTGCAGCACGTGGTGATCAACAACGGCGTGCAGGTGCACGGCGACGTCCACGGCGTGGTGCAGACCGGGGACGCGGCCAGCGCCTCGTACCAGACGCTCACCACCCCGGCGCCGCGCGTCGGCGGCACCCGGCAGGACTGAACGGCACCAGGAACCAACGGCACCAGGAACAGGGGAGCAGAGTGAACGACGACGGCCACGGGATCAGCATCACCGGCAACGTCACGGGCATCGTGCAGAGCGGCAGCCATGCCCGCGCCGAGTACACCCACCAGCAGACCGCCCCCACCCTGGGGGAGGCACCCGAACTGAGCGCCCTGCTCACGGCGGTGGACGCGCTGCGCGAGCGGCTGCGGGCGCTTGCCCCGGACGAACTGCCGCCCGCCGCCGCAGAGGTGGCCGGACAGGTGCTCGACGAGCTGGCGGCGGCCGCTCCTGAGGGCCAGC
The DNA here is from genome assembly GCF_042887425.1 of Kitasatospora sp. NPDC057940. Classification (NCBI taxonomy): domain Bacteria; kingdom Bacillati; phylum Actinomycetota; class Actinomycetes; order Kitasatosporales; family Streptomycetaceae; genus Kitasatospora; species Kitasatospora sp. NPDC057940. Next base: position 65,197 of record NZ_JBHVPH010000004.1, on the reverse strand, counting down.
AACGGGACGACGGCCGCGTCAGGCGCGCCGTCTTCACGCTCACCGGCGCCCTCGGGGCCGCGACGGCCCTCACCGAGGCCCTGCGGGCCCTGACCACGGCCGCCGCGCCCTGGTTCTGAGGCCCGCCCTCTGGTCTCCCGCCCCCTCGGCTCAGGCCGTCCGGTGGATCAGCCGGCCCTCGTCGTCGATGCGGCCGTCCGGGTCCGGCAGCAGCCCGAGCCGCTCGGCGAGCCGGCGGGACGGCACGTTGCTCGGGTGGATCAGCGCGACCACCGGCACGCCGGGGAAGCGCGGCAGCGCCTCCGCCATCGCCGCCCGGGACGCCTCGGCGGCGTAGCCCAGGCCCCAGGCGGACGGCCTGAAGCGGTAGTAGAGGTTGAACACCCGCTCGCCGTCCAGCGTGTGCAGGTAGAGCCCGGCGAACCCGATGACCGCCTCCGGCTCCTCCCGGGTGGACACGGTGCAGTACCCCACCCCGTCCCGCGCCCAGTCGGCGACGAAGCCGTCGAGCATCTTCTGGCTCGCCGCCCGGTCCCGGTGGGGCCCGTTGGGGTTGTACCGGTTGGTCTCCGGATCCCCGTGGATCGCGAACACCGCCTCCACGTCCCCCTCCTGGGGCCGGCCGAGGACCAGCCGCTCGGAGGCGGTGACGATCGTGCGGGCGGCGGGTCCGGTGACGTGTTCGGTGGCGTGTCCGGCGGTGGTCATGGCGCTTCCCCCGTGTCGTGCGTAATAGGTCTACCGCACCATAGGCCATTACTCCGACAGTCGCCCGACCATTTCCGCCCGCCCACCGCGGCTACAGGATCGGCTCACACCCGATCGCCTTGCCCCCGGCGGTGAGGAACTGGCGCACCAGGTCCTTCTGATCGGGGAACAGGAAGGGCTTTTCGAGGCTTTGTTCGTACCCGCCGTCGACGGTGAAGAAGACGTCCTTGCCCTGGCAGGTGGCGACGAGTGTCCCGCCGGCGACCCAGCTGGCCCGCCCGAACTCGGACGGCTTCTTGCCGTCCTTCTGGGTCAGGGCGGTGACCCGCGGTTCGGTGGTGATCGTGAATTCCTGTGACCGACTGTCGTGCCTCGGGTCCTCGCCGATCGTGCAGGACCAGATCGGGTTGGACGCGGTGGTGACCTGCTGCGGCATGGGCCACTGGGCCTCGGGGTTCTTCGCGGGTGCGAACCCGGGCAGGCCGCAGAGGTTGGCCCAGTCCGGTTCCGTCCGGGCCGCCTTCGCCGACAGGCTCTTCGGTTCCGGAAGTGTCCGGTCCGCGCACGAGCGGGCCTTGGCCACGCTGTTGGCGAAGGCCACGGCCAGGCGGGCCCTGACCTCGTCATGGCCCGCCTCGCTGGTGTTCACCTCGGCGCGTACGCCCTTCTGGCACCCCTCGGGGAGCACGGCCCACGCGGCGCCCGGGGTGACCGAGCCGGCCGATTCGCCGGAGAACAGCCGGGCATCCGACGCGGCCAATGCGCCCGGGCCGTCAGCGGAGTTGGGGACGATGGTGAACCGCACGACCTTCTTGGAGGTCTTGAACAAGCCGGAGCTGACCGTGACGGAGCAGCTGTTCCCGGTGGAGTCCTTCGTCGCCGAGTAGCCATTCTTGTTCTCGCTCATCGGCCCGGACCCCAGCAGGTCGTGCACCTGCTCCGCTGTGGCCGCTCCGTCGCACACGCTGTCTGGCCCGCTGATGTTCGTCAGCCGGTACAGCGCGAACGCCGCCGCCCCTGCCGGGACGAGGGAGGATGCCAACAGCACCGCCGCCAGCCGCATCCGCAGGGCGCGCGTGGTGAACCCGCGCCGACTGAGTGCCGCGTCGACCTTGCCGGCCGGCCCTACGGCGTCGTCGGGACGCCCGCTCTTGCTCTTGGTCTCCATGGTCCTCACGCCCTGCCGAACACGGTGCGGTAGGTGGTGTCGATTCCGTTGTTGTAGGCGGTTTCCGCGGTCCTGTGGAGCTGCTGTGGCACGCCTTCTCCGACGTTCATGGTCTGCTGGTCGACTCCGGACATGATCAGCTTGTAGTCGATCATCGCCTTCAGCTGTTGCTGTCCTGCCGAGAAGTGGGAGCTCAGATTGCCCTGGAGCTTGCTGTCGATCTCGGCCTTGGCGGCGTCGGCGTAGGTGGCCGTCGCGATATCGGTGTAACGCTGCGCGATGTCACCCACTCCCGGAATCAAGTTCACGGGTGTACCGAGCAGGTGGTAGTTCATCTTCGCCTGCCAGTCCTGGGCCGACTTGTCGGTGTCCGCGTGGTCGACGACGGAGTCGGCGTACACCGCGTCGAGCGCGCCGAGAGTCCTGCTGGACTCGTGGACGAGGGCGTTCAGTCCGTGGTTCACACCACCCGTCGCATCGGGCTTCACCGCGTCGGGGCCGTACCCGTCCAGGCGGCGGGCGATCTCCTGGGTCTCGGCGTGCTGGATGACGGCGAATGCCGCCGGGTCCTCGACGGTGCCTCGGATCAGGCGCAGCAACTGCTCGCGGTTGACGGTGAGTCCGTCCGGCTGGGACGCGCCGTACAGGTCCTTGCCGAGGATCTCGTGCGTGTCCGCAGCGTAGTCGGCGATCATGTCGGCCATCGGCCGACGGAGTCCGGCCGGAAGGGAGGTCTTGTCCCCGGGGCCGGTGCCGGCGAACGACTTCATCGTCTCGTCCATGATCTGCGACATGACCTTGTCGTGCGGACGGACGACCGGTTGGTCGCTGTGTGGGTCCCGACCGGTCGTGGCCGCCTCCAGGGCGTAGCCGAACGCGGTACGGGAGGGAGTGAAGTCGGCGGGAACGTTCTGTTCGTTGCCCTGGAACGGCCACTTCCGGTCGTGCAGTAGGTAGTCCAGGTTCTTGCTCTTCCCTGGGTCGAAGAAGTCCTTCGACGCCTCGGGGTTGCGGCTGAACGCGTTCATCAGGCCGCCCAGCGGGTCGGACTGGTCGACCCGGCCGTTCCAGTTCGGGCCCCAGAGGTCCTCGCCCTTGGTCTTGCTGGTGCGCTCGTAGTCGACCAGGTCGGTGCCGACCTTGAGCAGGAACGCCTTGTCGTACGTCCCCTTCGCCCCCATCAGCGCCGTCAGCGCCGGGTAGTTGTCGTTGAACCCCGCCGCCGAGCCTCCCGGGCGGCGGGCGGCGGCCAGCAGGCCGTCCTCCCAGGCCTTGCCCATTCCCCCGTCACGGGTGGCCGTGGCGAGCACCACCGACAGGTTGCCGTAGACGTCCTGGTAGCCCTTGGCGTTGTGGTTGCCGTGGGCGAGGCCGTCGTAGACCTTGCTGTACTCCAGCAGGGCGTCCGGGCCGGTCTTCCCGCCGTGGTCGAGGCCGTTGAGCAGCGTGGTGGAGAAGTCCTTGTTGCCCGCGTTGGCGGCCATGATGTCCTGCAGCTGCTTCAGCTGCGGATCGCTGAGGCTGCCGGCCCTGGCCATCAGGTCCTTGGCCCGGTTGGCGTCGGCGACCGGGCCGCTGCCGTAGGGCGTGGGGTTGAAGGCCGTGGTGCTGGTGCCGATGTCGCCCTGGAGTGCGGCGGTGGCCCGCTGGTCGGCGGAGTCGGCCTTCTCGACGGCCTTCGTCAGCCGGGCCGCGATGGCCTCGGCCTTGACCGCGAGCGCCTGAGCCAGCTTGGCGCCGTCGGGGTCGTTCCTCGTCTCCTTCGGCAGGCTCCAGTTGACCTGGCCGTCCGCGGCGACGGTCAGGTTGTCGCTCCGGGCGTCGTGGATCGCCGTGTCGAGGTCGCGGCGGGCGGCGGCGAAGTCCTCGGCGGCGGTCTTCATGATCGCGGCGAGGGCGGTGGCGACGGCCGAGGCCTGCTTGAAGTCGCCGTCGACGGCCTGGAGCACCTTGGTCGCGTCGTCGGCGGCCGCGCCCTTCCAACCGGCCCGCTGCGCGGTGCTGGTGAGGTCCTTGGCGACCCGGCCGTCCAGGGCGGTGAGGGCTTTGGCGACGCCGGCCCAGGCTTCGGCGGCGTCGGTGATCCCGGAGAAGTCGGCCTCGTGCAGTTCCTTGAAGGACACCATGTGTCCGGTTTCCCCCTTCTGGTCTTCCAACTGCTGTTCTTCTGGGGCCAAGCAGGGCCGAGCAAGGCCAAGCAGGCCGAGCAGCCCCTAGCGGCCCGCGCGGAGGTCGGCGGCGGTCGCGGCTTCGTTGGCGCTGTAGGACTGCTGGGTCCTGTCGAGGTTGCCGGCGGCCGTGCCGAGCGTGTCGTGCAGGGCCTTGCACTGCTGCATCCAGCGCTCGGTGCAGCCGGTGAGGGCGCCGCCGAAGGAGAAGCCGCGGATCCTGGTCGACGCGGTGCTCGCGTACTCGGTGAGGCTGTGTGCGCCGGGCCCGGCCTTGCCGTTCGCGTTGTCGAGGTCGGTGGCGATCTGTCGGGCCATCCCGGCCGAGGCGTTGAGTTCGTGCGGGACGTCCAGCCGGGTGGTCACCAGGCCCGGCGGAAGGACGGGCGCGTTGCCACCGGACTGGACGGGTGGCTGGACGGGTGGGGCGTACGGCGCGGTCCTGGCCGAGCCGGGTGCCGGAGCCGAGGCCGGCGAGACCGGCCCGGTGGTGAAGTACGGGCTAACCATGCGTGTGCAACTCCTTCTCGTCGAGAAGGGGTCAATCCCCCCTGTGGCATGACGACGGTACAGGGACGCTCCGTCAGTGCACTGACGCACCCTCCGTGTTCGCGGTCGCACGGCTGGTGGATGGGGGAGGAGGTCTTGTTACCGGCGGGTCGCTTCTCTATCATCACGGGTGTTACAGCTTTACTGTCAAACCCAGAAGGGTTCTGCAGCCAGTGCGTGACACGAGCAGTCCGCCGGGCGCCACGGCCGCCGGCCCCGGCCCGTTGGCGGGGGTGCGGGTGGTCGAGCTCGCGGGGATCGGGCCGGGGCCGTTCGCGGCGATGCTGCTGGCCGACCTGGGCGCCGACGTGGTGCGGGTGGACCGGCCGGATCCGTCGCCGCTGGGCATCGATCCGGCGTGCGACGTGACCAACCGGAACAAGCGGTCGGTGCTGGTCGACCTCAAGTCCCCGGCGGGGCCCGGCCTGGTGCTGGACCTGGTCGAGCGGGCGGACCTGCTGATCGAGGGCTACCGGCCCGGGGTCGCGGAGCGGCTCGGGGTCGGGCCGCAGCACTGCCTGGCCCGCAACCCGGCGCTGGTGTACGGGCGGATGACCGGGTGGGGGCAGCAGGGCCCGCGCGCCGCCAGCGCCGGCCACGACCTCGGGTACGCGGCGGTGGCCGGGGTGCTCGGCCTGGTCGCGGGGCCGGGCGGGCCCGAGGAGGCGCCCGGCATCCCGGCCAACCTGCTGGGCGACTACGCGGGCGGCTCGCTCTACCTGGTCGTCGGCCTGCTCGCCGGGCTGCACCACGCCAGGAGCACCGGCGCCGGCCAGGTCGTCGACGCCGCGATCGTGGACGGCGCGGCGCACCTGTCCAGCATGCTGTGGGGGCTGCTGGCGGCCGGCCACTGGCAGGACCGCCGGGGCGCCAACCTGCTGGACGGCGGCGCGCCGTTCTACGCGGTCTACCGGGCGGCCGACGGCGGACACCTGGCCGTGGGGGCGCTGGAGCCGCAGTTCTACGCCGAGTTCGCCCGGCTGCTGGACCTCGGTCCGCAGGCGCCCGGGCAGTACGACCTGGCCCGCTGGCCCGAACTGCGGGCCCTGATCGCCGACCGCTTCGCCACCCGGACCAGGGCCGAGTGGGAGGCCGTCTTCGCCGGCTCCGACGCCTGTGTGGAGCCGGTACTGACGATGCGTCAGGCAGCCCGGGAGGAACACCTGTTGGCGCGCGGCACCTATGTCGAGGCGGGCGGCGTCACCCAGCCCGCCCCCGCTCCGCGCTTCTCCGTCACCCCCGGCGCGCTGCGCCGCCCGCCGGCCCGGCCGGGCGCGGACACCGCCGAAGTGGCCCGCGACTGGGCCGTCCCGTCCCTGGACTCCGGTAGCTCCGGTAGCTCCGGCAACTCCGGCAACTCCGGAAACTTCGACAACTCCGATGCAGGACAAGGAGCGTAGCGTTGCAGCGCGAGATCTTCACCGAGCAGCACGAGGACTTCCGGGCCGCCGTGCGGGCCTTCCTCGCCAAGGAGGTGCTGCCGCACTACGACCGCTGGGAGAAGGCCGGCATCGTCGACCGCTCGGCCTGGCTGGCGGCCGGCCGCCAGGGCCTGCTCGGGATGGCCGTCCCCGAGGAGTACGGCGGCGGGGGCGCCCCGGACTTCCGCTACGCCGCCGTGCTGGCCGAGGAGTTCGCCCGGGCCGGCGCCTCCGGGCTGGCCATCGGCCTGCACAACGACATCATCGGCCCCTACCTCACCTCGCTCGCCACCGAGGAGCAGAAGCGCCGCTGGCTGCCCGGCTTCTGCAGCGGCGAGCTGATCACCGCGATCGCGATGACCGAGCCCGGCACCGGCTCCGACCTCCAGGGCATCCGCACCCAGGCCGTCGACCGGGGTGACCACTACCTGCTCAACGGCGCCAAGACCTTCATCTCCAACGGCATCCTCGCCGACCTGGTGGTCGTGGTCGCCCGCACCACCCCCGAGGGCGGCGCGCACGGGCTGAGCCTGCTGGTGGTCGAGCGCGGCACGCTCGGCTTCGAGCGCGGCCGCAACCTGGACAAGATCGGCCAGAAGGCCCAGGACACCGCCGAGTTGTTCTTCGAGGACGTCCGGGTGCCGAAGGCGAACCTGCTCGGCGAGCTCAACGGCGGCTTCGTCCACCTGATGCAGAACCTCGCCCAGGAGCGGCTGACCATCGCGGCCGCGGCGATCGCCGGCGCCGAGTACCTGGTCGAGATCACCACCGACTACGTCAAGCAGCGCGAGGCCTTCGGCCGCCCGCTGGCCAAGCTCCAGCACGTGCGCTTCGAGATCGCCGAACTCGCCACCGAGTGCGCCGTCACCCGGGCCTTCGTCGACCGTTGCATCACCGAGCACAACCGCTACGCGCTCACCCCGGTGGACGCCTCGATGGCCAAGTGGTGGGCCACCGAACTTCAGAAGCGCACCGCCGACCGCTGTCTCCAACTGCACGGCGGGTACGGGTACATGAGCGAGTTCCCGGTAGCCCGGGCGTTCACCGACGGCCGGATCCAGACCATCTACGGCGGCACCACCGAGATCATGAAGGAGATCGTCGGCCGGTCCGTCCTCGGCTGAGACCTCCCGCGAAACCCCCTGCCCCGAAAGGCGTTTGACCGTGACCACCGAAGCGTACGTCTACGACGCGATCCGCACCCCGCGCGGCCGGGGCAAGGCCACCGGCTCGCTGCACGGCACCAAGCCGATCGACCTCGTCGTCGGCCTGATCCACGAACTGCGCAACCGGCACCCCGAGTTGGACCCGGCGGCGATCGACGACATCGTGCTCGGCGTGGTCAGCCCGGTCGGCGACCAGGGCTCCGACATCGCCCGGATCGCGGCCATCGCGGCCGGCCTGCCCGACACGGTGGCCGGCGTCCAGGAGAACCGCTTCTGCGCCTCCGGCCTGGAGGCCGTCAACCTGGCCGCCGCCAAGGTCCGTTCGGGCTGGGAGGACCTCATCCTGGCCGGCGGCGTCGAGTCGATGTCCCGGGTCAAGATGGCCTCCGACGGCGGCGCCTGGTTCGCGGACCCGATGACCGCGTACGAGACCAACTTCGTCCCGCAGGGCATCGGCGCCGACCTGATCGCCACCATCGAGGGCTTCTCCCGCACCGACGTGGACGCCTTCGCCGCCGAATCCCAGGCCCGCGCCGCCAAGGCGCAGGCGGACGGCCTGTTCGACCGCTCGGTGGTCCCGGTCCGCGACCGCAACGGCCTGGTCGTGCTGGAGCGCGACGAGTTCATCCGCCCCGGCACCACCGTCGAGACCCTGGCCGGCCTCAAGCCCTCCTTCGCCGGCATCGGCGAGGCCGGCGGCTTCGACGCCGTCGCCCTGCAGAAGTACCACTGGGTCGAGGCCATCGACCACGTCCACCACGCCGGCAACTCCTCCGGCATCGTCGACGGCGCCGCGCTCGTCGCCATCGGCAGCCGGGAGATCGGCGAGCGGTACGGGCTGCGCCCGCGCGCCCGGATCGTCTCCGCCGCCGTCTCCGGCTCCGAGCCCACCATCATGCTCACCGGCCCCGCCCCGGCCACCCGCAAGGCGCTCGCCAAGGCCGGGCTCACCGCCGCCGACATCGACCTGGTCGAGATCAACGAGGCCTTCGCGGCGGTCGCCCTGCGCTTCATCCGCGAACTGGGCTTCCGGCCCGAGCAGGTCAACGTCAACGGCGGCGCGATCGCCCTCGGCCACCCGCTCGGTGCCACCGGCGCGATGCTGCTCGGCACCGTGGTCGACGAGTTGGAGCGGCGCGACCTGCGCTACGGCCTGATCACCCTGTGCGTGGGCGGCGGCATGGGCGTCGCCACCATCGTCGAGCGCATCTGACCCACTGTCCCTCGGATCCCCTCGGAGACCCTGAACTCATGAGCGACACCACCACCATCCGCTGGGAGCAGGACCAGGACGGCGTGGTCACCCTCGTCCTCGACGACCCGACCCAGTCCGTCAACACCATGAACGAGGCCTTCACCGCCGACTTCGACGCCGTCGTCGACCGGCTGGCCGGCCTCGCCGCCGCCGACGGGCTGCGCGGCGTGATCGTCACCTCCGGGAAGAAGACCTTCTTCGCCGGGGGAGACCTCCGGCTGCTCTCCGCCGCCCGCCCCGAGGACGCCGCCGCCGTCTTCGAGAAGTCCCAGCGGATCAAGCGCGCGCTGCGCAAGTTGGAGACCCTCGGCAAGCCGGTCGTCGCCGCCGTCAACGGCAGCGCCCTCGGCGGCGGCCTGGAGATCGCCCTCGCCTGCCACCACCGGATCGCCCTGGACGACCCCGCCAGCCGGCTCGGCCTGCCCGAGGTCACCCTCGGCCTGCTGCCGGGCGGCGGCGGAGTGGTCCGCACGGTACGGCTGTTCGGCATCACCGACGCCCTGCTGAAGTTCCTCCTGGAGGGCCGCCAGTACCGCCCGGCGCAGGCCCTGGAACACGGGCTGATCCACGAACTCGTCGACACCCCGGAGGAGTTGACCGCCCGGGCGCGGGCCTGGATCGAGGCCAACCCGGCCGCCGTCCAGCCCTGGGACGTCAAGGGCCACAAGATCCCCGGCGGCACCCCGGCCAACCCGGCGTTCGCCGCCAACCTGCCCGCCTTCCCGGCCAACCTGCGCAAGCAGCTGAACGGCGCGCCCTACCCGGCCCCGCGCAACATCCTGGCCGCCGCCGTGGAGAGCGCCCAGGTCGACATCGACACCGCGATGGCGATCGAGGCCCGCTACTTCACCGAGCTCGCCTGCGGACAGACCAGCAAGAACATGATCCAGGCGCTGTTCTTCGACCTCCAGGCGGTCAACTCCGGCGCCGGCCGCCCCCAGGGCGTCGAGAAGCGGCTCGTCCGCAAGGTCGCCGTGCTCGGCGCCGGGATGATGGGCGCGGGCATCGCCTACACCTGCGCCAAGGCCGGCATCGAGGTCGTGCTCAAGGACGTGAGCATGGCCGCCGCCGAACGCGGCAAGGCCTACTCCGCCGGGCTGCTGGACAAGGCGATCGCCCGCGGCCGCTCCACCGAGGCCAAGAAGGACGCGCTGCTCGCCCGGATCACCCCCACCGCCGAGGCCGCGGACCTGGCCGGCTGCGACGCGGTGATCGAGGCCGTCTTCGAGAACACCGAGCTCAAGCACAAGGTGTTCCAGGAGGTCGAGGGCGTCCTCGCCCCCGACGCGCTGCTCTGCTCCAACACCTCCACCCTGCCGATCGGGCTGCTCGCCGAAGGCGTCGAGCGCACCGCGGACTTCATCGGGCTGCACTTCTTCTCCCCGGTCGACAAGATGCGCCTGGTCGAGATCATCCGGGGCCCGCAGACCGGTGACGAGGCCCTCGCGCGCGCCTTCGACCTGGTCCGGCAGATCGACCGGACCCCGATCGTGGTCAACGACTCGCGCGGCTTCTTCACCTCGCGGGTCATCGGCCAGTTCCTCAACGAGGGCGTCGCCATGGTCGGCGAGGGCGTCCCCCCGGCCAGCATCGAGCAGGCCGCCGCCCAGGCCGGCTACCCGGCCAAGGTGCTCTCGCTGATGGACGAGCTCACCCTCACCCTGCCGCGCAAGATCCGCGACGAATACCGGCGCGCGGTCGAGGCCGCCGGCGGCGGCTGGACGCCCCACCCGGCCGACGCGGTGGTCGACCGGATGGTCGACGAGTTCGGCCGCCCCGGGCGCAGCGGCGGCGCCGGCTTCTACGAGTACGGCGAGGACGGCAGGCGCGGGCGGCTCTGGCCGGGGCTGCGCGAGCACTTCGGCCGGCCGGCCGCGGACGGTCCCTTCGAGGACGTCCCCTTCGAGGACCTCAAGGAGCGGATGCTGTTCAGCGAGGCGCTGGACTCGGTGCGCTGCCTGGAGGAGGGCGTGCTGACCTCGGTCGCCGACGCCAACGTGGGCTCCATCCTGGGCATCGGCTTCCCGGCCTGGACGGGCGGCGTGTTCCAGTACATCAACGGGTACGAGGGCGGCCCGGCCGGCTTCGCGGCCCGCGCCCGCGAACTCGCCGCCGCCTACGGCGAACGGTTCGCGCCGCCGGCGCTGCTGGAGCGGATCGCGGCGGAGGGGCGCACCTTCACCGACTGACCGTCAGGCCTGGGCGGGTGGGGCCGGGTGCCGGACGGCCCCACCCGGTTCCTCCTGCGGTTCCTCCTGCGGTTCCCCGCCCGGGTCCTTGCCCGGCTCCCCGCTCAGCTCCCCGCCGAGTTCCTCCCGCAGCGAGCGCTGGAACGCCGTGACCAGTGCCTGCGCCGCCATCGGCTGGATGTGGTCCGTCAGCGCCCTCATCCGGGCCAGCTCGTCCGGCGCCGGCTCGCTCTCCCGGTAGGGCCGCCACACCGTCTCCCGGAACAGCCGCTGCAACTCCCGGGCCGTCGCCCGGCTGTGCTCCAGCACCACCGCCCGCGCGGCCAGCAGCGTCTCCAGCGGGATCGGCACGTCCAGGATCCGCACCCCCAGCGGCAGCAGGCCCGGATCCACCCGGAACAGCTCCGGATCGGCCGTCCGCTCCAACGCCCCCATCGCGACCAGGCGTTCCACCTGTTCCTCCGACAGCCCCCGCCCGGCCCGCCGCTCCAACTGGGCCCGGCCCAGTTCCTCCGCCGCCTCGGGCGTCCAGGACGCCACCAGCGCCCGGTGGATCGCCAGGTCCAGCGGCGTGCTGTCCTCCGGCAGCCGGGACAGGTACCGCTCGATCGCGGCCAGCGTCAGCCCCTGGCGCTGCAACTCCTCGATCAGCTCCAGCCGGTCCAGGTGCGCCGCCCCGTACAGCCCGACCCGGCGCGGCCCCAGCTCCGGCGGCGGCAGCAGGCCCTTCGTCCCGTAGAACCGCACCGTCCGGACCGTCACCCCGGCCCGCGCCGCCAGTTCGTCGACCGTCAGCCGCACCCCGCTCCCGTCTCCCACGGCCCCGAGCTCCCCCATCTGCCGCCTCCTGCACTGGCACACTTCCACTGTGACAGCAGCAGTGTGACAGTGCCCGTCCCCCTGGTCCACCGGCCGTTCCACGGGCTGGTCCACCGGCTGTTCCACCGGCGACGGCGGCCCGCCGCGCACGTGAGTCCGCCCCCGCCGCTGGGGAGCGGCGGGGGCGGACTCGGGGTGCTGGTGCCTCTGGCGGCGCTGCTTCCGGCCGGAACCTGTTCTGGCCGGAGCCTGCTCCGACCGGCGCTGCTTCTGCGCTGCGGCGCGGCTGGTCCCGGCCTCCGCGGCGTGGGGCTACCGGGCGCCGGCGTCGGCCAGGTCGGCGTGGTGGCGGCGGGTGACCTCGGGGTGGGCCCGGGTGTAGCCCTTCCACTCGTTGAGGCCGAACTCGGCGAACAGCGGGTTGTCCGGATCCTCGGTGGCGCCGGGGGCGTGCCGGGCGAACGGGAAGTCCAGCGGCTCGATGTGGGCGTCGAGGCGGGGGTTGTAGAAGAACGGGACGGAGAAGCGCTCGCGGGCGCCGACCGGGCTGACCACGCGGTGGTTGGTGGCCTTGAGGTAGCCGTCGGTGGCCACCTCCAGCAGCTCGCCGAGGTTGACGACGAAGGCGCCCGGCATCGGCGGGACCTCCAGGAAGGTGCCGTCCGGGCGCTCGACCTGGAGGCCGCCGACGGTGTCCTGGAGCAGCAGCGTGATGAAGCCGTAGTCCTTGTGGGCGCCGACGCCCTGGCCGGCGCCGTCCGGAGCGGTGCCGGGGTAGCGGACCAGCTTGAGCCGCAGGTGGGGGTGGCCGGCGAAGGCCTCGTCGTAGAAGTCGGGGCGGGCGCCGATCGCGGTGAGGAGCTCGTGCAGCAGTCGGCGGGCGGTGCCGCTGAGGTGGTCGATCCAGCCGAGCGCGGCGGTGCGCAGCTCGGGGAGCGCCGCGGGCCACTGGTTGGGGCCCTCCAGCCACCAGTACGGGGGCTCGCCGGTGCCGGGGACGTGCGGGGGCAGCTCGGCGCCGATGTCCAGCTGGTCGCGCCAGTCCTGGCTGCCGCCGGTGCGCTCGTCGCCGGTGCGGGTGTAGCCGCGGTAGTGGGGGGAGTTGAGGTTGCTCACGGAGAGCCGGTCGGCCTCGGGGAGGGCGAAGAAGGCGCGCATCGCGTCGGTGAGCGCGGCCGTCTCCTGCGGGGTGATGCCGTGGCCGACGAGCTGGAAGAACCCGACGTCGGTGGCCGCGGCACGGAGTTCGTCGTGCAGCCGGCGGCGGTCGTCCGGGCCGCCGTCGGCGAGCGAGAGGTCGATCACCGGGAGGGAGTCGGATATGGGGGTGTACTGCTGCGACATGTGTGACATCCGCTGGTCTCGTCCCGGCCGGTCCCGGTGATCGACCGGGGGATGGCCGGAGTGACCGCCTGGTGCGGCGGGTGCTCCGGAAGCCGGGAGGTGGAGGCGGCCGGGTGGAGGCTGCCCTTGAGGGTGGGTGGCGCGAGGTTCAGCTGGAGCGTCGACAGGACATGCTTGTCACGCGGAGCAGGTCCACGTGGCGACGGCGAACAAGGATGAGCACGTCACCAGCGTAGATGACCTTGACCGGAGCGGGCGAGCCCCCTGCGGCGGAGGGCGGCCTCTCACTTGGCGGTGGCCGTTCAAGGGCTGGAAAGGGGTGACGGCGGGGTGGGGTGGTGGGGAAGGCCCGCCCCGCCCCGCCGGTGAATCAGGCCAGCCGCGCCTCCGCGTACGCCTCCATGGCGGCCCGCTGGTACGCGGCCAGGCCCGGGGTGATGGCCTCGTACGCGGCGCTCCACTGGGCGTTCTCCGTGCAGGAGCGCGCGATCGCGCGGAACTCCTCGACGGAGACCGTCCGGAGCGCGGTGAGCGCCTGGTACTCGGCGTCGATGTGGGTCTGCACGGGCTCGGCGTCGGCCGGGTGGCCGGCCGCCAGCAGCTCCGCCAGGCGGATCATCCGCGCCGTCCGCTCGCGCTGTCCGGCCTCGACGTCGGCCTGGCTCATCGCGGCGGTGGCGCGTCGCGCCGCCTCGGCGTGCTCGGGGAAGTCCCGCAGGCTCTCCTCGACGTCGCCGGGCTGGATGCCCTCGAACAGGTTCTCCGGTCGGTTGATGCTGGTCATGGGTGTGCCGTCCTCTCGGGAACGTTCCAGGTCGGCGATCGTGCGGGAGACGGTGGCGGCCAGGGTGTCCAGCCGGTCGCGCTCGGCGAGCAGCCGGTGCCGGTGGTCCCGCAGGGCCTCCAGCTCGTCCACCTGGTCGCCCAGGATCCGGGCGATCTCGGTCAGCCCGACCCCCAGCGCCCGCAGTACGAGGATCTGTTGCAGCTGGAGCAACTGCCGTTCCTGGTAGTAGCGGTGGCCGTTGGAGCCGATCCAGGCCGGAGGCAGCAGCCCGATCTCGTCGTAGTGCCGCAGGGTCCGGGCGGTCACGCCCGACATCCGGACGACTTCCGCGATCGACCAGGCCGCTGCCATGCGCCGTCTCCCTCGTTCACGTTCGCTTGGACCGGGGCCGGTTCCTCCGGCCCTGGTCACGACGGTAGAAGCTGCCGCTGCGGCAGCTTCAAGCCCCGACACCGTCCCAGTGCGCCGACACCCGAGCGCAGGCTGTCCCCAGGCTCCCTCGCGCCCTGCGGCATGCAGTGCGCGGACCGGCTCCGGGCCGCGGAACCGGCTCACGGTGAAACTGACGATCCGGACCGTTGCCGGAATGATCGTCGTACTCGCCGGTGTTGCCCTGACGAAACGTCACCGGACCCAGGCCCCAGCCCCCATGCCGAACCCCACCGCTGCACGCGACTGAACGGACCATGCACCCCCACTCCCTCTGGCGAACCGCCGACTTCCGCACCCTCTTCACCGCGACCGCCCTCGCCCAACTCGGCACCAACGTCGGCTACGTCGCCGTCCCGCTGATCGCCGTCGAGGCGCTCGACGCGAGCCCGGGGCAGGTCGGCGCCCTCGCCACCCTGAGCACCCTCGCCTTCCTGCTCATCGGCCTGCCCGCCGGCGCCTGGGTGGACCGGATGCGCCACCGCCGCGTGCTGATCGTCGCCGACCTGGTGAAGGCCGCGCTGTACGCCTCCATCCCGCTCGCCTGGTGGCTGGGCGGGCTCACCCTCTGGCAGCTGTACGCGGTCGCGCTGCTCGCCGGCTGCGCGACGGTCTTCTTCGACGTCGGCTCGCAGAGCGTGCTGCCCCGGTTGGTCGGCCGCGGGCACCTGGTGCAGGCGAACGCCGCCGTCGTCGGTCTGATGGCGGTCGGCAACGTCGCCGGGCGCGGCGCGGGCGGCCTGCTGGTCCAACTGCTCACCGCGCCGTTCGCGATCGTCGCGACCGCGCTCAGCCACCTCGGCTCGGCGCTTCGCCTGATCGGGCTGCGTCGCACCCCCGCCCCCGAGCCGACCGCCGACAGGAGCGGCGGCGGGGACGCCGACAGGGGCAGCGGCAGGGGCAGGGGCGGCGGGCTCGGAGCGCAGATCGCCGAAGGGCTGCGGCACGTCCTCGGCAACCGGGAACTGCGCGCGCTCGCCCTCACCGCGGCCCTCACCAACCTGGGTTTCCAACTCGTCAACACCCTGCTCCCGGTGCTGTTCGTGCGGGAACTGGGCCTTTCCGCCGGGGTGTTGGGCCTGTTCTGGGCGGTCGGCGGGGTCGGCATTCTGCTCGGCTCGCGCTGCGCCCGCCCGATCGCCGCCCGGCTCGGCTACGGACGCACGCTCGGCCTGGCCGGCGCCTGCGTGGCGCCCGCCGGGCTGCTGGTGCCGCTGATCGGGCACGGCCCCTGGCTGTTCGCGGCGGGGGCGGGCTGGCTGCTGGTCTCGCTCAAGACCGGGATGGACAACGTCCTCGGGGTGAGCCTGCGCCAGCGGATGACCCCGGACGCGCTCCTCGGCCGGATGAACGCCACCTTCCGCTTCCTGCTCACCGGCGCGCTCGCGATCGGCTCCGCGCTGTCCGGGCTGCTCGGCGAACTCGTCGGCCTGCGGGCCACCCTCTGGTGCGGCGGAGCCGTCCTCGCGGTGGCCTTCCTGCCGGTCTTCCTCTCCCCGATCCGCACCCGCCGCCGGCTCCCCGAAGCCGAAGCCGAAGCCGACGCCGAAATCGAAGCCGAAACCGAAGCCTCCGAAGTCCCCGCCCCCGCGCAGACCCCCACCCGGCTCCCCGCGCAGCCCCGACAGGCCTGAGGCCTACCAGCCCGGCCCGTGCCCCGGCTGCCAGTCCAGCCCCAGGTGCGGGCGCGGGCGGTAGATCCGCAGCAGCGCGGTCACCGACCAGACGACCAGGGTCAGCAGGGCGTAGAACAGCAGCAGCGCCCAGAACGGCGTGGTGGACATGCTCCCGTCCTCGAACCGGCACCAGGCGTCCGGCGGCAGCCAGGACGCGCCCGTCTCCAGCAGCCGTCCGCCGCCGGGGACCAGGCCCTGTTCGCAGCGCTCGCCGAAGTCCAGCGACCGCACGTACAGCAGCCCGTACAGCGAGCCCGCCGCCGCGAGGGACAGGACGGCGCTGAAGGTGAGCAGCACCGCCCGCCGTCGCCCGGTCGCCGTACGGATGTTCGTCACCGGGGCAGCGTACCGGCGCACCGTCCGGGGCGCCCGGTGATCACCCGAGCAGGCCGCCCATGTGCGCGTCCTCGGCGAGCAGCCGCCACGAGCACCCGGGCGAGGCGAACGCCTCCGGGTCGACGGCCTCGACGAGCCGGTCCACCACGGTGCTCAGCAGTGGCTGCGGGTCGAACACCGCCCAGGTGTCCCGGCCGCGCCTGCAGTCCCAGCGCTCCCACTCGGCGCGCAGCCGCTCGTACGTCCACAGCGCGTACAGCAGGGCGGACAGGTCGCGGTTGAGGTAGGCCTCCGGTTGGCCGTCGTCGTACCAGTCCGGCAGCTCCAGGCGGCCGGTGACACCGTCCAGGGCGATCGTCAGATCCGTCGGCCAGTCCCCGAGCGCCAGGAACTCCCGCTGGTACGGGCGCTCCTCCTCGCCGTCGAAGTACTCCGGGTACGCCTCCGCCATCGTGACCAGCGGCTCCTCGCAGACCCCGAACATCGCCCCGCCCAGCGGCAGTCCGATCTCGGTCAGCAGCCGCCGGGTCGGCTCGTGCACCAGCCCGGCGGGCAGCTCCTGCGCCCGGTAGCGGTGCACCAGGCCCGCGCCGCCCTCCTCGCCCGTCAGCGCGGCGAGCTCCGCCACCAGCTCCGGGCCGACCTCGTACGCCGGACCGCCCGGACCGCCCGGCAGCGCGCCCCAGCCCAGTGCTCGCACGAGCAGCGCCGTGCCCCAGTGCGCGGGCGGCGTCTGCGCGGGCGGCGTCTGTTCGGGCGGCGTCGCGGACCGCCCGAACAGCCCGGGGTCGATCTCCCGCATCCGCCGTTCGGCCCCGGCCGTCACCTCGGCGACGACCGCGGGGCCGCGCCGCCCGTCCAGCGCGTCCGCCCGCCGGGCCGACTCGGCGACCGCCTCCACCTCCCGCACCAGCCCGGCCAGCGCGGGCAGACCGGAGGCCAGCAGGTCCCGCCGCGGGCCCGGTCCGCCGAGGAACACCTCGCCGGTCGTTCCGTCGAGCAGCACCAGGCCGCCGGCCGCGGCGAAGGGCGCGCAGTACTCCGTCTCGCCCAGGACGAACAGCCGCTCCGCCTCCGGCAGCGCCGCCAACGCCCCGTCGCCGAGCACCCCGAAGTCCAGGAACGCCCCCGAGAGCGGCAGCCCCTCCCGGATCAGGAACTCCCGGCTCCCCGGGTGCACCACCCCACTCGGCAACCCGTCCGCCGCCACCCGCGCACACCCCACGTCCCTCACGTCCCCCGTGCCCCCCACGTCCCCCGTGCCCCCCACGTCCCCCGCCCTCCACCGCCCCGACCCCTGACCCCCAGACCCTAGCCGCCCCGTCCGACACCAGCGCCGGCAAGCCACCGCAGGCGCCACCGCAGGGCTCCAGTCGTACCGGGCGGGGTCAGCCGAGCCCGCCGGCCTCCCGGGCGGCCCGCTCCACGCGGGCGTGGTGGGCCTGCCACCAGGCCGCGTCGCCGGGGGCGGTGTTGATCCCGTCCGGGCGCTGGCCGGTGGCGCCGTCGACGAGTTCGCGGAGGAGGTCGGCGTGGCCGGCGTGGCGGTGGGTCTCGGAGATCATGTGGACGAGGACCCGGTGCAGGGTCTGCTCGGCCCGCCGGCCGAACGGTATCCGGCCGATCGCGTCCAGCGGCAGCGCCTCGATGGTGGCGTCGGTGTGCGCCCAGACCCGGCGGTAGCGCCCGGTGATCTCCTCGGTGGTCTCGTCCGCCCGCGCCCACAGGTCGGCGTTCGGTTCGGCGTCGCCGGTGAACCACAGCGGCGTCGGCTCGGGGAACGGCCGCCCGAAGGTGTCGCCGAAGTACATCGCCTCGGCCCCGGTGACGTGTTTGACCAGCCCCAGCAGGTTGGTCCCGGTCGGGGTCAGCGGGCGCCGGAGGTCGTACTCGGAGAGGCCGTCGAGCTTCCACAGCAGGACGTCGCGGGCGTCCTGGAGATAGATCCGGAGGTCGGTCTTGGGGTCGGTTGCCGTCATGGCATCAGTCTGTTGATCGCGTCGGACCTGTCCACCGATTTCCGGCCCCGCCGATCAACCTCGTCGATCAACCTCGTCGATCAACCTCGTCGATCAACCCGTCGATCGGAATCGCGACAGCCGGGACTTGGCAATGTTGCGGATGCGTCGGGTGCGGCCGTCCTCGGCCAGCGCGGACAGGGCGGTTCCGGCCGAGGACTCCTCGGCGGTGCGGAGCTGCAGCCAGTTGGACGCGGCGAGCAGTTGCCCGGTGTCCCACGGTTCGTCCAGGGCCATCGCCCGCAGCAGCGTCCACTCGCGCAGGCGCTGGGCGGCGAAGTCGTCCACCGCGACGGGCCCGGTCATCCGCTGGCACCAGGCGGGGTAGCCGGGGCCCGTGAGCAGTTCGGCGGCCCTGCGGTCGAGGTACTCGCCTACCGCGCCGTTCGCCATCCCCGGGTCGGGGTCGGTGAGTACGCGGGTGACGAGAGCAGCTGCGTCCTCCGGGGCGACTTCGGCGAAGGCCTGGCGGTAGCGCGCGAACCGTACGTGCTCGTCCGGATCGCCGCCGGGGTCGTCGGCCGGCACCTGCTCACCCAAGGTCACCACTTCTCTCGGTCGTTGTCGTGGCGGATCACGTGGCGGTCGCGGCACCACGGGCGCCGGTCAATCTTCGCCGGGACCGGGCGGTGCCCGGCGGCGGGGGCGCCCAGGGGCCGGCAAGGGGGAACTACGGAGTGTGACGGGTGGGGCGGGGAGGGTGTGGACTTGAATCTTTACGAACGAATGTTCGATCCTGGGGTTGTGCCCGTTTTCGAACCTGCTTTCGATTCCATCGCCGAGCGACCGACGCTCCGGCCGGTGGCGTCGGCCGCCGTGCCGGTGGAAGGGCGGGTCGGGCGGGGCGTGGTGCCGGTGGTGCCGGCGCTGCGGGAGGTGCTGCCGGACGGCGGGCTGCGGCGGGGGACGGCGGTGTCGGTGGCGGGCGGGGACACCGGGCTGCTGCTGGCGCTGGCGGCCGGGGTGAAGGAGACCGAGGGCGGTTGGGCGGCGGCCGTCGGGCTGCCGGACCTGGGGCTGGCCGCGGCCGAGGGGTACGGGCTGGACCTGCGGCGGCTGCTGGTCGCGGACGACCCGGGGCCGCACTGGGCCGAGGTGGTGTCGGTGCTGGCCGGCGCGGTCGAACTGGTCATGCTGCGCCCGGACGGCCCGGTGCCGCCGAAGCTGGCCACCAGGCTGGCGGCGGTGCTGCGGCGCAGCGGCTGCGTGCTGCTGGTGGCCGGGCTGTGGCCGGGGGCGGCTCTGCGGCTCGGGGTCCGGTCCGGGCGCTGGTTCGGGCTGGGGGACGGTTACGGGCAGCTCGCCGGGCGGCAGGTGGAGGTGGTGGCCGAGGGGCGCGGTTCGGCGGTGCGCGGGCGGACCGCCCGGCTCTGGCTGCCGGACGAGCACGGCGCGGTACGGCCGGTCCTGGACAGACCGGTCCTGGACCGGCCGACCCTGGAGCGTCCCGTCCTGGAGCGCCCCGTTCCGGGGCGGCCCGGGGCCGTCGAGCAGCCGCTCGAACGGGTAGCGGTGGTGTGAGCGATGGCGGACGACAGGACACCGCGGGTGCTGGTGGTCTGGTGCCCGGACTGGCCGGTGGCGGCCGTCACCGGCGACGACCCGGTGGCGGTGACCGAGGGCGGGCGGATCCTCGCCTGCTCGGCGGGTGCCCGGGCGGCCGGGGTGCGGCAGGGGCAGCGGCTCAAGCTGGCCCAGCGGCTCTGCCCGGCGCTGGAGCTGCGCGACCGCGATCCGGAGGCGGAGACCGGCCGCTTCGAGCCGGTGGTCGCGGCGGTGGAGGCGTTCACGCCCCGGGTGGAGGTGGTCCGCCCGGGCCTGTGCGCGATCCCGGTGAAGGGGCCGGGCCGCTACTTCGGCGGCGAGGAGGCGTTGGCGGCCAAGGTCCGGACGGCGGTGGCGGACGCGCTGGCGCGGGAGCCGGTACCGGACGCCGCCCCCGGCGTGGTCGCCGTGCCCGGTACGGACGCCACCCCTGCGACGGGGCACGCGCTGCCCCCGCCCGCCCAGGTCGGGGTCGCCGACGGACTGTTCGCCGCCGTGCTCGCCGCCCGCGCCGGAGTGCTGGTGCCGGCCGGGCGGACGGCGGAGTTCCTCGCGCCGTACCCGGTGGGCGTGCTCGGCGACGAGGCGCTGGCGGAGGTGCTGGGGCGGCTCGGCCTGCCGACCGTCGGGGCGTTCGCCGCGCTGCCGCCCGAGGCGGTCGCGGACCGCTTCGGCCCGGCCGGGGCGGTGGCGCACCGGCTGGCCCGGGGCTTGCAGCCGCGCCCGCTGGTGCCGCGCGACCAGGAGCCGGACCTCGCCGTCGAGCAGCGCTTCGACCCGCCCGAGCCGCTGGCGGAGCCGTTGGTGTTCGTCGCCCGCACGCTGGCCGAGCAGCTGCACCAGCGGCTGGCCGGGGCCGGGCTGACCTGCCGCCGGGTGGCCGTCGAGGTGGCCTGCGCGGACGGGCGGACGGCCTCGCGGCTGTGGCGGCACGAGGGCGGGCTGTCGGCGACGGCACTGGCCGAGCGGGTCCGCTGGCAGCTCCAGGCCTGGCAGGGCGCGGGCACGTTCGCCGCGTCCGGGGAGGCGCCCGACGCCGGGTTCGCCCTGCTCCGGCTGGCCCCCGACGGCCTCTCCCCGGACCAGGGCCGCCAGTTGGCGCTGTGGGGCCAGGCGGTCGCGGACGACCGGGTGGAGCGCGCGGTGGCCCGGGTGCAGGCGGTGCTCGGGCACGCCGGGCTGCGCCGGATCGAGCCGGCCGGCGGGCGCGGTCCGGGCGAGCAGGCGGTCAAGGTGCCGTGGGGCGAGCCGTACGAGGCGGCGGGGCCGGCCGGCGCGCCCTGGCCCGGGCGGCTGCCGGACGTGTGGCCGGCGGTGGTGCTGCGGGAGCCGGTGCCGGTGCGGGTGCTGGACGAGGCCGGGCTGCCGGTCACGGTGGACGGCCGGGCGGGGGTGTCGGCCCGGCCGGCCCTGGTGGTGTTCCACGAGGGCCCGTCGGGCCGGGAGGAACAGGGGCAGCAGGGGCGGCAGGGGCGGCAGGAACGGGTGGACGGCTGGACCGGCCCCTGGCCGGCGGTCGAGTACTGGTGGGACCAGTCGCTCGCCCGCCGCCGGGCCCGGTTCCAGGTCGTGCTGGGCGGTGGCCGGGCGCTGCTGCTCACGGTGGAGGGGGGCGCGTGGTACCTGGAGGCCGGCTACGACTGACGGCCGCCGACCCGTGGGGGGATCCGTGGGGGGGGATCCGAGGGGGGAGAGGTGACGAACCGCGAGAACGAAGGCGACCCCCGATGGGCTTCACCAGCCACCCCACCCTCCCCTGGAGCGAGCTGCACCGCCGCCTGACCGGCGCCGCGCCGGACCGTACGGTCGTCCCCCTGCGCCGCCCCGCCCAGAAGGAGCCCGCCCCCGAAGTCCCAGCTTCTGGAGCCCCCGTCGACGCCGGCGAGCCCTGGGCCGAACTGCACGTCCACTCCGCCTTCAGCTTCCTGGACGGCGCCAGCGACCCGGAGGACCTGGTCGCCGAGGCGGCCCGGCTGGGCGTGGAGACGCTGGCGATCACCGACCACGACGGCCTGTACGCCGCGGTCCGGCTGGCCGAGGCGGCCCGGGGGACGGGCGTGGCCACCGCGTTCGGCGCTGAACTGACGATCCGTCACGACAGCACGGAGGTGGAACACTTGCTGGTCCTGGCCCGCGACCCGGCCGGCTACCGCCGCCTGTCCGCCGCGATCGCCGCCGCCCAACTGGCCGGCGGCGCGAAGGGCCGCCCGGCGTACGACCTCGCGGCACTGGCCGGGGCGCACGGCGGGCACTGGGCGGTGCTCACCGGCTGCCGCCTCGGCCGCGTCCCGGCAAAGCTCGACGACGGCACGGCCGGGCACCAACTCCGCACCCTGACCGAGGCGTTCGGCCGCGACAACGTCCACGTGGAGCTGATCGACCAGTGGCTTCCCGGTGACGACCGGCGCAATGACGCCCTCGCCGCGCTCGCCGCCGAGCAGGGCCTCCCGGTGGTCGCCTCCACCAACGCCCACCACGCCGGACCGGCCCAGGGCCGGCTGGCGCAGAGCCTGGCCGCGCTGCACGGGCGCCGCACCCTCCAGGACGCGGTCGGCTGGACGCGGGCCGCGGGCACCGCGCACCTGCGCTCCGGCCGGGAGATGGCCGCCCGGCTGGCCCGCTTCCCGGGGGTGCGGCGGGCCACCGCCGAACTCGGCCGTTCCTGCGCCTTCGACTTCACCAGGCTGGACCCGGAGCTCCCGGGTTTCCCCGTCCCGGAGGGCGAGAGCGAGATCAGCCACCTGCGCGCCCTGGTCGCCGCCGACGGCCCGGCCCGCTTCGGGCCCGGCAACGCGGCCGCCCGACGCCAGCTCGCCCTGGAGCTGGACGTCATCGAGGACCTCGACCTGGCCGGCTACTTCCTGATCGTGCACGACATCGTCGACTTCTGCCGGAGCCAGGACATCTGGTGCCAGGGCCGCGGCTCGGCCGCCAACTCGGCGGTCTGCTACGCCCTGGGGATCACCGCCGTCGACCCGGTCCACTACAAGCTGCTGTTCGAACGCTTTCTGTCCACCGCCCGGGACGGTCCGCCCGACATCGACCTGGACATCGAGAACCGCCGCCGCGAGGAGGTCATCCAGTACGTCTACCGCCGCTACGGCCGCGAGCACGCCGCGCAGGTCGCCAACGTGATCACCTACCGGCCCCGGCTGGCGATCCGCGACGCGGCCAGGGTGCTCGGCTACCCGCAGGGCCAGGTGGACGCGTTCAGCCGGCAGACCGACTTCCGCTCCGCGCCCGGCGCGGACGCCGTGATCCCCGCCGACGTGCTCTCGCTCGCCGGCCAACTCCACGGCCTGCCGCGCCACCTGGGCATCCACTCGGGCGGCATGGTGCTCACCAGGGAGCCGATCGGCGAGATCTGCCCGACCGAGTGGGCCCGGATGCCCGGGCGCTCGGTGCTGCAGTGGGACAAGGAGTCCACGGCCGGCGCCGGGCTGGTGAAGATCGACCTGCTCGGCCTCGGCATGCTCGCCGCGCTGCACGACGCCTGCGACCTGGTCGCCGAGCACCACGGCCTGCGCTACGACCTGGCCACCATCCCGGACGGCGACGCGGGCGTGTACGCGATGCTGCGCCGGGCGGACACCGTCGGCGTGTTCCAGGTCGAGTCGCGGGCCCAGATGGCGACGCTGCCCCGGCTCAAGCCGGACCACTTCTACGACCTGGTGGTCGAGGTCGCGCTGATCCGGCCGGGCCCGATCCAGGGCGGCTCCGTCCACCCGTACCTGCGCCGCCGGGCGGGCGCCGAACCGGCCGGCTGCCCGCACCCGCTGATGGAGAACGCGCTCGGCAAGACCCTCGGGGTGCCGCTGTTCCAGGAGCAGATGATGCAACTCGCCATCGACTGCGCCGGGTTCACGCCCGCCGAGGCGGACCGGCTGCGGCAGGCGATGGGCGCCAAGCGCTCGCACGAGCGGGTCGCCCGGCTGCGCGAGCGGCTGCTCGGCGGGATGGCCGAGCGCGGCATCCCCGAGGAGGTCGCCGAGGACGTCTACGGCAAGATCGAGGCGTTCTCCAACTACGGCTTCCCGGAGAGCCACGCGATCAGCTTCGCCTACCTGGTGTACGCCAGCGCCTGGCTCAAGTACCACTTCCCGGCGGCCTTCACCTGCGCCCTGCTGGCCAACCAGCCGATGGGCTTCTACTCGCCGCTGAGCCTGGTCGCGGACGCCCGGCGGCACGGCGTGCGGGTGCGCGGGGTGGACGTCAACGCCAGCGCGCCGCGCCCCACCCTGGAGCCGTACCGGGGGCCGACGCCGGAGCCGCCGCTGACCGCGGGCCGCCCGCAGCCGGCGATCCGGCTGGGCCTGGAGACGGTGCGCGGCATCGGCGCCCCGCAGGCCGCGGCGATCGCGGCCGGTCAGCCGTACGCCGACCTGGAGGACTTCGCGCGCCGCACCGGTCTGCCCGCGCCGGCGCTGGAGGCGCTGGCGACGGCGGGCGCCTTCGACCGCTTCGGCCTGACGCGACGTCAGGCACTGTGGACGGCAGGGGCGTTCGCCGGGATCTCGGCCGCACTGATCCCGGGGACCACGCCCGGGACGGAGGCGCCGCCGCTGCCCGGCATGAGCCCGGTCGAGGAGACCATCGCCGACCTGTGGGCGACCGGAACCTCCGCCACCAGCCACCCGCTCCAGCACCTGCGCGCCCGGCTGGAGCGCGGCGGCGCCCTGTCCGCCGCCGAACTCCCTGACGCGGCACCGGGATCGGAGGTGGTGGTCGGCGGCCTGGTCACCCACCGGCAGCGGCCGCCGACGGCCGGCGGGGTGCTCTTCCTCAGCCTGGAGGACGAGACCGGCCTGATCAACGTGGTCTGCAACCGCCCGGTCTGGGAGTCCCAGCGCCGCACGGCCCTGGACCGGGCCGGCCTGCTGGTCCACGGCCGCATCGAGCGCGACCGCGGCGCCACCAACCTGATCGCCACCCGGCTCACCCCGCTGCGGATCGGGCTCTGAGAGTCGCGGATCGGACTCCGAGCGGGGCGAGGCGGTGGCCTCCGGGCCTGCCGTCCGCACCGCCGCATACGGCGACCCGGTCGGCTCAGGCGGGCGGCCGCCCCTTGCCCGGGGCGCCGGCGAAGACCTGGGCGATGGGGAGCCAGGCGGTCGCGGTGGGGCCGGTGGCGGTGAGGGCGAGGTCGTCGCGGTGGCGGCGCTGGGTCACCAGGAGGCAGAAGTCCAGGGCCGGGCCGGTCACCCGGTCGGTGGCGTCGTCCGGTCCGAAGACCCACAGGCCGCCGTCGGGCGCGGTCAGTTCGAGGCGGACGGGCGACTCGGGGGCGGGCAGCCCGTGCAGGGTGAACGCGAAGCCGAGGGTGCGCAGCCCCAGGTGGGCGATGTGCCGCAGCCGGGCGGTGGGCTCGCGGGCGGCGCCGAGCGCGTCGGCGACGTCCTGGCCGTGCGCCCAGGTCTCCATCAGCCGGGCGGTCGCCATCGAGGCGGGCTTCATCGGCGGGCCGAACCACGGCAGCCGGGTGCCGGCCGGGGTGGCGGCCAGCGCGGCCGACACCTCCTCCCGGCCGGCGCGCCAGCGGGCGAGCAGGTCCGCGGGTGCGGCGGCCGCGCCGCCGGCCGCGCCCTCGTCCACCGGGTCGACGCCGGCGGCCAGCAGCGTGCCGAAGCGCTCGTCGACCGTGGCGGCGAAGCCGTCCGCGTCGCGCGCGGCCAGCGCCGTCCAGTCGTCGGTCCAGGCCAGGTGGGCGATCTGGTGCGCGATCGTCCAGCCCTCGGCGGGCGTCGGGCGCGCCCAGCCGGCCGGGTCCAGCCCGGCCACCAGGGCGTCCAGCGCCGCGCTCTCGGCCCGCAGGTCGTCCAGCAGCGCGGTCAGGACGCTCGCCGCGGGCGTCGTCGGGGTGTTCGGGTCCGTCATCGCCTTCCCTCCTTACGGGTCCGGCGCGTTACCCGCCGGTAAGCCACGGCCGCACCCTACGCCCGGCCCGGCCGCCGCGCCCGCCACTCCGTCGAAGACGCGGGGAACACCCACGTCAGCACTCTCGCCAGCGGCCGTGCCGCGTGTGACAATCTCGCGATGACAAGGGCGAAGACGGGCCCCGGGGCCGCGGACACCCTCACCACTCCGGCACACTCGGACGATCCCGGGCTCGCCGCCCGCGCCGCCGAGTTGGTGCGGGACGCCGTGCTCGGCGACCTCGCCCGGCGGGTGGTGGCCGAGTGCGGGGCCGACGTCGGACTGGTCGGCGTGCCGCAGCCGCCGTCCGGGCCCCGGGGGAGCGACGCGGGCATGGTGCTGCGCCACTGGGCCGGCACCCGGGCCGACCTGCTGCACGACCGGGCCGTCCCGACCGGCACCGGCCTGGGCGGGCGGGCACTGGCCGAGCGGGCGCCCAGCTGGGTGCCCGACTACCGTGCCGCCACCACGATCTCGCACGACCACGACGCCGCCGTCAGCGCCGAGGACCTGTACGCGATGCTCACCGTGCCGCTGCTGCACGGCGACACCGTGTACGGCGTGGTGTACGCGTCGCTGCGCGCCGTCGTCCCGTTCGGGGACGTGCGGATCGCCGCCGTCGGCGAACTGGCCGCGACGGCGACCCGGGCCCTGGCCGGGGCGGCCGCCTGGCAGTCCGCGCCGCCCCGACGGGCCGCCCCCGTCAGGCCGTTGACCCCGCGCGAGCACGAGGTGCTGCGCTGGGCGGCGACCGGCCGGACCAACCCGGAGATCGCCGCCCGGCTGGGCCTCACCTGCAACACCGTGACGGGCTACCTGAAGTCCGCGATGCACAAGCTCGGTGTCCGCAACCGCACCGAACTCGCCCTGGCGGCACGCGAGTCCGGCCTGGTCGACCGGTGAGGCGCCTGGTCGGCCGGCGGACGCGCCCGACCGGCCGACCAGGCGCGCCTCAGCCGACCTGCCGCTCCCGCCCCGTCCAGTACGGCTCGCGCAGCCGGAACTTCTGCAGCTTCCCGGTGGCGGTCCGCGGCAGGGCCGCCCGGAACTCCACCGAGGTGGGCGACTTGTAGCCGGCCAGCCGCTGCTTGCAGTGCGCGATCAACTCGGCCTCGGTGACGGGCCCCTGGCCCTCCCGGAGGACCACCAGCGCCTTGACGGTCTCGCCCCACTTCTCGTGCGGCACTCCGATCACCGCGGCCTCGGCGACCGCCGGGTGGCCGTACAGGCAGTCCTCCACCTCGATCGAGGAGACGTTCTCCCCGCCGCTGATGATGACGTCCTTCTTCCGGTCCGAGATGGTCAGTTGGCCGTCCTCGCCGAGGACGCCGCCGTCGCCGGTGTGGAACCAGCCGTCCCGCAGGGCGTCGGCGGTGGCCGCGGGCTGCTGCCAGTAGCCGTCCAGCACGGTGTTGGAGCGCACCAGGACCTCGCCGGAGGCGTCGACCCGCAGCCGGGTGCCGAGCGCCGGGGCGCCCGCCTGCACCAGCTTCTCGGCCCGTTCGGCGGCGGGCAGGGCGTCCCACTCGGCGCGCGAGCGGTTGACCGTGACCACCGGGGAGGTCTCGGTCAGGCCGTAGAGCTGCATGAACTCCCAGCCCAGCGCGGACTCGACCTGCTGCACCACCGAGGTCGGCGGCGGCGCGCCGGCCACCACGATCCGCACCCGGTCCCGGCCCGGCACCGGGCCGTCCCACTCGGCGGCCGCGTCCAGCACCATCTGGACCACGGCGGGCGCGCCGCTGAGGAAGGTCACCCCGTGCCGCTCGACCCGGCGCAGGATCTCCGCGCCGTCCACCTTGCGCAGCACGATGTGCCGGGCGCCGAGCCCGGTGAGGGCGAACGGCAGGCCCCAGCCGTTGGCGTGGAACATCGGCAGGGTGTGCAGGTAGACGTCCCGGTCGCCGGCGCCGTAGTGCAGGCCCATCAGTACCGCGTTCAGCCAGATGTTGCGGTGGGTGAGCTGAACGCCCTTGGGGCGGGCGGTGGTTCCGCTGGTGTAGTTGATCGTGGCGGTGTCGTTCTCGGTGATCTCGTACCGCCGGGGGGAGTGGTCGAAGTCGTACAGCAGCGCGTCGCTGTCCGTGCCGAGCACGAACTTGTGCTTGGCCGCCACCCCGCCCAGCGCGTCGGCGAGTTCGGGGTCGACCAGCAGCACGGACGCGCCGCTCTGCTCGACGATGTACGCCACCTCCTCGGCCTTCAGCCGGAAGTTCACCGGGACGAGCACCCGCCCGTACCCGCTCACCCCGAACAGGGAGGTCAGCAGCCGGGCCGAGTTGTGCGACACGACGGCGACCCGCTCGCCCGGCCCGACGCCCAGCCGGTCCAGCCCGGCCGCCTGCGCCCGGGCCAGTTCGGCGACCCGGCGGTAGCTCAGCTCGCCCCAGGATTCGGCCGGCTGCACCGGCTCGTCGACGATGCCGACCCGGTCGCCGTAGACCAGCTCGGCCCGGTCGAGGAAGTCCATCACGGAGAGTGGAATCTGCATGCGCCCACTGTCCTCTCCCACCCGCCCGCCGGACACCCCCGATCGGGGGTGTCGCCTGCGGGAGGGAATCCCCGACCTGAGTCGACCCGACCCGAGCCACCCGGTCGGTCGGCAGCCTGCTAGGAAGATCGCAGCGAACGGCCATGCACCCACGGGGAGAAGCACCATGAACGACGAACGACCGGGCACCGTCCACGGGGCCGGGGGACCGCGCCGGGGGGCTGCGGTGACCGCCCCCGTCGCCGCGCACCCGAGGGCCGAGGGCCTGCTGCTGCGCCCCTTCGAGGACGCGGACGCACCGGCCCTGATCGAGGCCTACCGGGACGAGACGCTGCGCCGCTTCACCCGCACCCCGGTGGGGAACGCCGAGGAGGCCGCGCACTGGCTCGGGCTGCAGTACCGGGGCCGGGCGGAGGGCCGCCGGTACAGCTTCGCGGTGCTGGAGCCGGGTACGGGCGAACTGCTCGGCAACGTCGCGCTCAAGCGTGGCACCCCGGGCGGGGAGGCGGCCGAGGTGGGCTACTGGACGGCGGCCGCGGCCCGCGGCCGGGGGGTGGCCCCGCGCGCGGTGGTGGCGCTCACCGCCTGGGCCTTCGAGGTGCTCGCCGACGACGGCCTGGTCCGGATCGACCTGCTGCACCAGGTGGACAACCCGGCCTCCTGCCGGGTCGCGGAGAAGAGCGGCTACGCCTTCCAGGAGGTGCTGACGGCCCTGCCGCCGGAGTTCCCGCTGGACGGCCACCGGCACTCCAGGAAAAGGCTGGACGGAACCGAACACGGCAGGTCAGAGTAGCCGGATGGGATCTCTGGTACGACACGTGACGATCGACTGCGCCGACCCGTACGGCCTCGCGCAGTTCTGGGCCCAGGCGCTGGACGGCACCCTGGGCGAGGACGACAACCCGGGTGACGAGGAGGCGGTGGTGGAGTCCGCGGGCGCCTCGCTGCTGTTCATCCGGGTGCCCGAGGGCAAGTCGGTGAAGAACCGGGTCCACCTCGACCTCCAGCCGCAGGACCGCAGCCGGGACGAGGAGGTGGAGCGCCTGGTCGCACTGGGCGCGACGGTGCTCGGCGACCACCGCACCCCGGACGGCAAGGGCTGGGTCACCTTGGGCGACCCCGAGGGCAACGAGCTGTGCGTCGAGCGCAGCCAGGCCGAGCGCATCGCCACCGGCAACGCCTGAGTCGTCGCCTGAGCCACCGCCTGAGCCACCGCCTGAGCACTGCCCGGGCCACCGTCTGGCCCAACGTTTGGGCCACCGCCTGGGCCACCGCCTGAACGACCGGCCGCCGGGTCCACGAGGACCTGGCGGCCGTTCGTTTCGCCCCGCCGGGTGCACCCGTCACACGACAGGCCGACGTCTCGGGCCGTCGCAGGGGAACCGTCCGATAATCGAACCTGGCTGATGCCACGTCGCGGCGACCTTCCCCGACCCCCACCACCCGAGAGACAGGCAGGTACCCCATGGCCAGGATCGCCGTGATCGGCGCCAACGGCACCATCGGCAGTGCCATCGTCGCGGAGGCGGCCGCGCGCGGGCACGAAGTCACCGCGGTGGTCCGCGACCCGGACCACTACCGGGGTGAGGCGGCCTTCGTCGAACGCGCGGACGTCCTGGACCCGGCCCAGGTGGCCCGGGTGGCGGCCGGCCAGGACGTCCTGGTGAGCGCGGTCGGCGGTGGCGACGGCCCGGGCCACCTGGCGCTGATCGGCCCGGCCGCCCGTTCGCTGGTGGAGGGCCTGCGCTCGCTCGGCGACGCCGCACCCCGGCTGATCGCGGTCGGCGGCGCGGGCAGCCTGGAGACCGCGCCGGGGGTGCTGGTCTGGGACACGCCGGGGCTGCCGGAGCCGGTGCTGGAGATCATGCACGCGCACGGCGCGGCGCTGGACTTCTACCGGGCGGTCTCCGACGTCCGCTGGACGGTGCTCAGCCCGGCCGCCGAGATCGGCCCGGGGGAGCGGACCGGCCGCTACCGGACGGGCCTGGAGCAGTTGCTCACGGATGCCGCCGGGCGCAGCCGGATCTCGGTGCCGGACTACGCGGTCGTC
The DNA here is from genome assembly GCF_042887425.1 of Kitasatospora sp. NPDC057940. Lineage (NCBI taxonomy): Bacteria > Bacillati > Actinomycetota > Actinomycetes > Kitasatosporales > Streptomycetaceae > Kitasatospora > Kitasatospora sp. NPDC057940. The sequence continues at coordinate 35,165 of NZ_JBHVPH010000004.1, read as the reverse complement.
CTGGTCGACGAGGTCGAGCAGCCCGAGCACATCGGCGAGCGCTTCACCTGCTGCGCGCTGTAACCCTCAGTCACGGGCGTTCCCGGTCAGCCCAGCTGGATCGACCGCTTGGCGAGCCCCATCCAGAACCCGTCGATGACGCTGCGCTGGCTGCCGAGGTCGGCCTCGCCGGCGCCGAGGGTGACGAACAGCGGGGCGAAGTGCTCGGTGCGCGGGTGGGCGAGCCGTCCGGCGGGGGCCTTGCGCTCGAAGTCGAGCAGCGCGTCCAGGTCGTGGGCGTCCAGGGCGCGCCGGCCCCAGTCGTCGAACTCGGCCATCACCGAGCTGATCCGGCCGTCGTTGCTGAGCGCCCGCAGGTTGTGGGTGAAGAAGCCGCTGCCGACGATCAGCACGCCCTCGTCGCGCAGCGGGGCGAGCCGGCGGCCGATCTCCATCAGCCGCTGCGGGTCGAGCGTGGGCATGGAGATCTGGAGGACGGGGATGTCGGCCTCCGGGAACATCTCCACCAGCGGGACGTACGCGCCGTGGTCGAGGCCGCGGTCGGGGATGTCCTGGACGGGCGTGCCGGGGGCGCGCAGCAGCTTGCGGACGCGGTCGGCGAGCGCCGGTGCGCCGGGGGCGGCGTACTGGACCTGGTAGTAGTGCTCGGGGAAGCCCCAGAAGTCGTACACCAGCGGCACGGTGGTGACGGCGCCGAGGGCGAGCGGGGCCTCCTCCCAGTGGGCGGAGACCATCAGGACGGCCTTGGGCCGGGGCAGGTCGGCGGACCAGGCGGCCAGTTCACCGGGCCAGACCGGGTCGTCGGCGAGCGGCGGCGCGCCGTGCGAGAGGTACAGGGCGGGCATACGCTCGGGGGCCGCGGTGCTCATGGCGTCCTCCTCCTGGGTCGAACGGAAGGGTGGATCGGAAGAATAGTTCAAATTTGAACCTCTACTCGCTGACCGTACACCTTCGTTCGAATTTGAACAACAGGAGTAGGCTTCACCACATGTCCACACTGAACGAACCCCGCTGGCTGGACCAGGACGAGATGGCTGCCTGGCGGGGCTTCGTCGTCGCGAGCAACCTGCTCAACCGCCGACTGGAGCGCCAGCTCAAGGAGGACTCCGGCCTCTCGCACCAGCAGTACGAGATCCTGGTGCACCTGTCCGCCGCCCCGGCCGACGCGCTGCGGATGACCGAACTCGCCGACAAGCTGGTCACCTCCAAGAGCGGCCTCACCTACCAGGTCACCCAGCTGGAGCGGATGGGCCTGGTCGCCCGCCGCTCCTGCCCCAGCGACGTGCGCGGCGTCATCGCCGAACTCACCGACCAGGGGCGGGAGTCGCTGCGGCAGGCCGCACCCGGACACGTCGCCCTGGTCCGCGAGCTGCTGATCGACGTGCTCACCCGCGAGCAGCTGGCCGTGCTCGCCGAAAGCCTCGGCGAGGTCAGCGCCCGGCTGCGCCTCGACGACACCCCCTGAAGCCCTGAAGCCCCTGACGCCCTGAAGTCCCGGCCCCGAGCCCCCGAGCCCTCGGCCGCTGCCGCGCCCGTCCGGCGGTCTACCGGGCCGGAGCCTGAGCCTGAGCAGCCTGAGCCCGGGCCGGCTGCGGGGCGCAGAGCAGGGCGGTCCGCAGATCGAGCCGGTCCCGCAGCCGGGCCAGGCTGCGGCCGGTCAGCTCCTCGATCCGGCGGATCCGGTAGTGCACGGTGTTGACGTGGATGCAGAGCGCCTCGGCCGTCCGCGCCCACGAGCCGTCGTGGTCGAGGAAGACGGCCAGGGTGCCCAGCAGCGAGACGCTGTTCTCCCGGTCGTGGGCGGCCAGCGGGGCCAGCAGCCGGGTGTGGAAGGCGGCCGTCACCTCCGGCGGGATGCCGCGCAGCAGTCCGTCCAGCGAGTCCAGTTCGGCCGCGCTGCCGACCGGGCCGGCCGAGCCCTCCAGTACGTAGCGGGCCTGCACCAGCGCCGCCCGCAGCGCGGCGGGGGCGGGCGGGGCGGCCGGGCCGACGCCGACCCGCAGGGTGCGCCGACCGGTCAGCCGGCCCTGCAGCGCGGGCCGGGCCCGGCGCAGCCGTTCGGCGACCTGCTCGACCGGCGCGGCGACCAGTGCGGCGGACCGCCCGTCGCGGTCGGTCCCGGCGGCGTACGGCGCGCCGAGCGGGTGCAGCGCCTCGGCCAGTGCGTGTGCCGCCCAGGCGGCGGGCGGGCCGTCGCCCGGCGCGGCACCCGCCTGGCCCGCCCGGCCGCCGTCGATCCGCGCGGTGACCGCCACCAGCGACTCGGCCCCGCCCAGCCCGCAGGCGGCGAGCGGTTCGGCGAGCCCGGCCTCCCCGGCGAGCGCGTCCAGTAGCCGCCCGGCGGCCCGGCGCCGCGCGCCCGCGTCGGCGTGGGCGCGGGCGGCGAGCGGGGCGAGCAGTTCGGCCAGGGCTTGGAGCACCGGTTCGGCCGCCGCCGAGCGCAGGTGCGGGCGCAGCCGCCAGCCGTCGAACGGCGAGCCGTCCTGGGGTCCGACGGGCAGCCCGGTGTCGCCGCGCCCGGCGGGCGGGACGGATACGGCGGTGGCAGGTGCGGCGGTGGCGGATGCGGCATTGGCGGGTGCGGCGGTGGTGGCGACGGCCCGCCCGCCGGCGGTGGTGATCGAGCAGTCCGGGACCCCGAGCCGGCCGACCGCGTGCGCCAGTACCTCGCCGGCCCCGGCGTCCGCGTGCAGCAGGTCGAGCAGTTCGTGCCGGACGGTCTCCGGGATCGCCGCGATGTCCTGGGCGCCGGCCCGCAGGTCCCCCCAGAGCCGCAGGTAGACGCGGTCGGTGACGGCGCGGAAGCTGACTCCGGCGGGCACCGTCAGCAGCGGGATGCCGTGGGTGCGGCAGGCGTCGGCGAGGCTGTCCGGGACGCTGCCGTGGGTGCCCTCGCCGGCCAGCAGCGCCGCCACGCCCGCGCTGCGCAGGGCGGTGGCGAAGCGCAGCGCGCCGGAGGCGTCGGCGGGCTGCCACCAGACCAGGCCGGTGAGGACGAGTTCGCCGGGCTGGAGGTAGCGGGCCGGGTCCTGGAGGTCGGTGGAGCTGAGCCCGGTGACCGGGCGGTCGAGCAGGTCCGGGGTGCCCCAGGCCAGGCGGATGTCCAGGTCGTCGAGGTGCAGCAGGTCACCGACGATCATCTCTCGCTCATCTCGCTCTCGCTCTCGCCCTTGTGCGCCGCGCCCGGCCGTGCCTCGCAAGTGCAAGGTTCAGGTGCTCATGGGCATCGTAAATGCAAGTCATGCGGCAGTGATTCTTCTTGTCGGATCATCCAGTGCGGGCCCCCTCGGCGGGTGTGCGGAACCGGTCGTCCGCCCGATTGCGGTGCCGCTTCCGTCGCTTTCCACCGGCTTCCACCGGCTTCCACCTGCTTCCGCCGGCGCGGGGCGCGTCGATCCGCCTCCTCGGACACGCCCGCCCCTTCCCCCGCAGCTGCCAGCCGGAAGCGCTTCGCCACATCGCAGATGCCGCTGAAATCATCCTTTCGGCGCCGCAGCTGCGAATGCCCGGGCCCTCCCTCGGGTAACCCCCTCCCGGGTCGCGGCGGCGCGGCCCGGGAGGAGGGAGCACCATGACCCCGTCGAGCCCCACCGTCCGGCTGCACGGCCACTTCGACCGGCCCACCGAGCTGTCGGTCGACCAGCTGCGTGCTCTCCCCGCGCACCGCGTCGAGGTCAGCTTCGACTGCCTGGCCAAGGGCGAGCAGCGGCACGACTACGAGGGGCCCGCGCTCTGGGACGTGCTGTGCGCGGCCCGGCCCCGGATCGACTTCTCCGGCCGCAAGCAGCGGCTGCGCTTCCTGCTGTCGGTCAGCGGTGCGGACGGCCACCGGGCCGTCGTCTCCTGGGCCGAGATCGACCCCGACTTCGGCGGCCAGCGGATCCTGCTGGCCACCAGCATGGACGGCGCCCCGCTGGACGCCGCCGGCCCGCAGCTCGTCGTCCCCGACGACCACTGCGGCGCCCGCTACGTCAGCGGGGTCACGGCCGTGTGGCTCGGCCCGCTGGGTGAACCGGCGGCCTGAGCCCCGGCCGCGGGCGGGCCTTGACCCCGCCCCGGGGCCCGCTCTCGCCGAGTGCTTCGCGGTGGAGCATCGTCGCTGCTCGGAGGGGGTGCGGGCGATCGTGGGGAATACCGAAAAACAGCTCGCCGGATGCCTGTTTCCGTGCCAACATGCCCCATATGGGGACGATTCTGCACGGCACCCTGGTGACCCTCCGCACCGCCGACACCGACGACATCCCGGAGCTCGCGGCCATCCGCGGCACGCCCGAGGTGTTCGCCCGCTGGCGGGGCGGTGACGACCTCGCCGACGCCGTCGCCAGCGACCTGGAGGAGCCGGACACGGAGACCCTCGTCGTCGAGGTGGGCGGGAAGATCGTCGGCGCCATCCAGTGGTACGCCAACAACGACGACGAGTACCGGCACGCCGGCATCGACATCTACCTCGACCCGGAGGTCCACGGCGTCGGCCTCGGCACGGACGCCGTCCGCACGCTGGCCCGCCACCTCGTCGACCACCACCACTACCACCGGCTGATCATCGACCCGGCGGCCGACAACACGGCCGCGATCCGCTGCTACGCGAAGGTCGGCTTCCGCTCGGTCGGCACCATGCGCCAGTACGAGCGCGGCCCGGACGGCACCTGGCACGACAACCTGCTGATGGACCTCCTCGCGGACGAACTCCGCTGACCGGCGCGCCCGCGCGGCGGCGGGCGGCCCGGCAGCGGCCCGACCGAACCGGAGCGCGCGTGACGCGGAGTCAGATCGCGGCTGCGCCCGCGGTCGCCCGCTCCGGCGCCGGGCAGCCGCAGGTGCGTCGCAGCACCAGCCGGGCCGGGAAGGTCCGCGCGCCGGTGGAGCGCCGCTCGGCCCCGCCGAGGACCAGGTCGACGGCGGCGCGGGCCATCTCGTCCTGAGCGGTCGCCACGGTGGTCAGCGCCGGGCCGGCGATCACCGCCTCGGCGATGTCGTCGAATCCGGCCACCGCGAGCTGCTCCGGCACCCGGATGCCCAGGTCGTCGGCGGCCCGCAGCAGGCCGATCGCCTGGTCGTCGGTCGTGCAGAACACGGCGGACGGCCGGTCGGGCCGGGCCAGCAGGGCGAGCGCCTCGGCGTGTGCCCGGACGCGGTCGAACGGCGCCGGCACCAGCCGCCCCTCGGTCGCCAGCCCGGCCTCGGCCAGCGCGGCGGCCCAGCCGGCCGTCCGCCCGGTGACCGGGTCGTGCGGGCTGAGCGCGAGGGTGCCGCCGAAGCAGTGCACCTCGGCGTGGCCGTGCCCGAGCAGGTGCCGGACGACCTCGCGGGCGCCGCCCTGGTCGTCCGCCACCACCGCGACGCCGTCGGCGGTCTCCGCCCGGTGGTGCAGCAGCACGACCGAGGTGCCGTCGCCCACGTCGAAGCCGGTGAGCCCGGGGGTGGCCGGGTCCTGGGTGACCAGGATCAGCCCGTCGACCTGCATGCCGAGGAACGCGCGGATGTAGTGCGCCTCGCGCTCGTCCACGTAGTCGGAGTTGCCGATCAGCAGGAGCCGGCCGTGGTCGGCGGCGGCCTGCTCGACGGCGTGCGCGAGCCCGGCGAAGAACGGCTGGCGGGCGTCCGGCACGACCATGCCGAGCAGGTTGGTCCGCCGCCGTGCCATCGCCTGGGCGACCCGGTTGGGGCGGTAGCCGAGCTCCTCGACCGCCGCGAGCACCCGCGCCCGGGTCGCGGGCGCCACCGGCCGCGGCCCGTCGTTGATCACATAACTCACGACCGCCGTGGACGTCCCCGCCACCCGCGCCACATCGTCCCGTGTCACCCTCGCCATGCCCGCGAGCCTACACAGCGCCTCCGACGGCTCCGGGCCGCCGTCGCCGCCGGGCGCCCGCCGCGGTCAGTACGTGTGGTCCGCGGTGATGTCCGCCGAGAGGCCGAGGGCCTGTTCGGCCGGTCGCCCGCGCAGCGCCAGCAGGGTCTGGGCGAGCGCGTCGACGGCGGCCAGGTGGGCGAGCCGGCTGGCCGTGGTCTCCAGGCCGAAGACCAGGTCCTGCCCGCCCGCGACCAGGGTGTGGGTGGCCGTCTCGGTGAGCGGTGAGCGGGCGTAGCTGGTGAGCGCGACCACGGCCGCCCCGGCCGCCCGGGCCCGGCGCGCGGCGTCGATCACCAGCGGGGTGGCGCCGCCGTGGCTGACCGCGAAGCAGACGCCGTCGGGCGGGAGCTGGGCGGCGGCCAGCTGGGCGGTGAGCGGGTCGGCGGGGGCGTCGACGCGCAGGCCGAGCGCGCGCAGCCGGTAGGCGAGGTCGAGCACCACCGCGCCGGACAGCCCGGAGCCGACCAGGACCACCTGGCCGGCGCCGGCCAGTACCTCGGCGGCCGCCCGCAGGTCGTCGGCGGTGAGCGTGGCGGTGATCCCGTCCAGGGCCGCCCGGGCGGCCCGCAGGGTGTCGGCGAGGGCCCGGGCGGCCGGGTCGCGGGTGTCGTCGGCGGGGGCCGGGGCCGCGGCGGGGGAGTGCCGGGCGGCGGCGATCTTCAGCTCCTGGTAGCCGCGGAAGCCGAGCCGCTGGCAGGCCCGGACCACGGAGGAGGGGGCGGTGCCGGCCAGCGCGGCGACGTCGCTGACGCTCAGGTGCACCAGGCCGGCGCCCCGGTCGAGCACCACCTCGGCGACCCGCGCCTCGGCGCCGCGCAGGTCGCCGAGCCGGGCCCGGATCCGCGCGGCGAGCTGGGACTCCAGGGGCGTCATGTCGGAATGTCCTTCCATGGCGCTAGGGTAGCGTGGAATTCGGTTCCAGGCCGTACCGGGTCGCCGGAAGGCCGTCGGAGGGGAGCTTCGCCATGCCCGAGATCGTGCCGGCCGTGCCGGTGGCCGTGCTCGCCGCGGCCGTGCTGCACGCCGTCTGGAACGGCCTGGCCCACCGGATCGCGGACAAGCTGGTCGGCTTCGCGCTGATCAACCTGACCTACACCGCGTGCGCGCTCGTCCTGGTGCTGCTCAACCCGCTGCCGGCGGCCTCGTCCTGGCCGTACCTGCTGGCCTCGGTCGCCGTCCAGACGACGTCGACGGTCCTGCTGCTACGCGCCTACCAGCTGGGCGACTTCGGGCAGATGTACCCGATCGCGCGCGGCTCGGCGCCGCTGCTGGTGGCCCTGCTGTCGGCCACCGTGCTCGGGCAGCACCCGGGCGCGGGCGAGCTGCTGGGCGTGGTGGTGATCTCCTGCGGCCTGATCGGGCTGGCCTTCGCCAAGGGCGTCCCGGGGCGGGCGCAACTGCCCGCGCTCGGGGCCGCCGCCGGGACGGGCGTGATGATCGCCGTCTACACGGTGCTGGACGGCAGCGGCGTCCGGCACGCCGGGACGGTCGGCGGCTACGTGGCCTGGCTGTTCCTGTTGCAGGGGCCGACGCTCGCGCTGATCGCCTGGGCCCGGCGCGGCCGTTCGCTGCTGACCGGGGTCGGCACGGTGGTGCCGGTGGGGATCGCGGGGGGCGTGCTCTCGCTGACGGCCTACGGCCTGGTGGTGTGGGCGCAGTCCCGGGGGGACTTGGCGACGATCGCGGCGCTGCGCGAGACGAGCATCGTGATTGCCGCCCTGATCGCCACCGTGGTGTTCCGGGAGCGGCTGGGCCGCCTGCGGCTGACCGCCAGCCTCATCGTGCTGGCCGGGATAGCCGTCCTGGAACTGGCCCGGTCATAGGGCGTGTCCGTGGGCGTGTCCGGCCGGACCGGCCGGTCTCGGGCTGATCCACCGAGACCGGCCGGACGGGATCCGGTGGCCGTCAGCCCTTCTCCGGCACGATCACGGTCAGCGAGGTGCTCAGCAGCTCGAAGCCCAGGGACTCGTAGAGCCGGCGGGCCGGATTGCCGTCGGTGACGGCCAACTGCACCTCGACGAGCCCGCGTTCGGCGGCGTCGGCGACGGCGCGGCGCAGCAGGTCCGCGCCGAGGCCCCGGTAGCCGAGCTCCGGGTGCCGGAAGACGTCGGCGATCCACGGGATGCCGTCGCGGTCGGTGAGGACGATCCCGGCCACCACCCGGTCCTGCGCGTCCACGGCGAGCAGGCTGGACGGCAGCACCGGCCCGATGACCTTGCCGGCGAGCAGCGGGGCGATCCGCTCCGCCAGCGCCTGCTGGTCGTCGCCCGCGAAGTGGTCCGGGTGCCCCGGGGCGAACGCGGCCCGCCAGGCCTCGAACAGGTCCTCGGGCGCGCGGTCGCAGGGCACGGCCCGCAGGCCGTCGCGCAGCGGGGCCCCGGCCCAGTCGGCGGGCGGCGGGTCGGCGACCAGGTCGCGCCGCATGGCGTGGGCGTGCCGGAGCACGGTGGCGCCGTGCTCCAGCAGGGCGAGGCCGAACTCGGGCGTCCCGGAGACCACCCACCCGGCCAGCTCGGTGCGGACGAACTCCACCGGGTCGGTGCCGCCGCTTCCTTCCACCACCTCCAACAGGTCGGCCCAGGGCCGCCCCTCCCGCTCGCCGAGGAGGTAGCGCACCACCGGTACGCCCTCTCCGTTCGACCTGACCACCAAGTCCGTCTCGGTCACACCCAGCCCCATTCGTACGGTCGTTCGTCCGCCGTCATGGTCGACCAGAGCGCGCCCGGGGGCAACCGAATTGTCAGGCCACCACCGCGGCGCGGATGCAGAGCACGTCCGGCAGGTGGGAGGTCAGCAACGACCAGCTCTCGCCCTCGTCGTGGCTGCCGTAGACGTCGCCGGTCCGGTTGCCGAAGTAGATCCCGGCCGGTTCGGCGTCGTCGGTGCGCAGCGCGTCGCGCAGCACGATGCCGTAGTGGTCCTCGTCGGGCAGGCCGTCGGCGAGCGGCTGCCAGCTGGTGCCGCCGTCGGTGGTGCGGAAGACCCGGCACCGGCGGCCGGGCGGGATGCGGTCGTCCCCGCCGCCGAGCGGGAACAGGTAGGCGGTGTCGCCCCGGCGCGGGTGGGCGGCGACGGCGAAGCCGAACGCGGCGGGCAGCCCGTCGGCGACGGAGCGCCAGCTCGCGCCCCAGTCGTCGCTGCGGTAGACGCCGCCGTGGTTCTGCAGGTACAGCCGGTCGGGGTCGACGGGGTCGGGGGCGACCTTGTGCACGCACTGGCCGAACTCGGGGTACTGGCCCTCCTCCGGCAGGAACTCGGCGCGCAGGCCGGTGTTGGCGGGCTCCCAGCTGTCGCCGCCGTCCTTGCTGCGGTAGACGCCGCCGGTGGAGACGGCGACCAGCAGCCGCTGCGGGTCGTGCGGGTCGGTGACGACGGTGTGCAGGCCCTGGCCGCCGTAGCCGGCGCCCCAGTCGGTCCGGTGCGGGTGGTTCCAGAGCGATTCGACCAGGCGGAAGGTCTCGCCGCCGTCCTCGGAGCGGAACAGCGCGGCGGGTTCGGTGCCGGCGTAGACGACGCCGGGGGCCTCCGGGCCGGCCGGCTGGAGCTGCCAGACCCGGGTGAGCGAGGCGCCGGTGCCTTCGGGGAAGCGGATCGCCGGCTGCGGCGGCTCGTACCAGGTGGCGCCGAGGTCGTCGGAGCGCCAGACGGACGGGCCCCAGTGGCTGCTGTCGGCGCCGACCAGCAGCCGGGTGCGGCCGTCGCGGCGGTCGATGGAGACGGAGTAGATCGCGTTCATCCGGAAGTGCGGCCCGCTGAACTCCCAGTCCAGCCGGTCGCGGCTGCGGCCGAGAAAGAGGCCCTTCTCGGTTCCGACGGCCAACAGCACTTCGGTCATGCCCCACACCACCTGGTGACGAGTACGGCCCCCCGGGACGGCCCCCGACGCCCAGTGTCCCGCCGTCCACCGGCGGCCACATCTCGCCACGCCCGATCACCCGGAAGGCCCACTCATCAGGAAGGCCCGCTCAACAGGAAGGCCCGCCCGTCCGGCTCACCCGCCCGGTTCACCCGCCCGGTTCACCCCCGGCAGCCCTCCAGCAGCCGCAGCCACACCTCGCTGATCGTCGGGTAGGAGGGCACGGCGTGCCAGAGCCGGTCGATCGGCACCTCGCCGACCACGGCGACGGTCGCCGAGTGCAGCAGTTCGGCGACCCCGGGGCCGACCAGGCAGGCGCCGACCAGCACCTCGCGGTCCAGGTCGAAGACCACCCGGGCCCGGCCGCGGTAGTGGTCGCCGTACAGCGAGGCCCCGGCGACGGCGCCGAAGTCGTGGTCGACGGCCTTGACCCGCAGCCCGGCCGCTTCGGCCGCCGCCAGGGTCAGCCCGACGGCGGCGACCTCCGGATGGGTGAACACGACCTGCGGCGCACCCGCGCTGTCGGCCGACGCGGCGTGCGCGCCCCAGCGGGAGGTGTCCAGCGCACGCCCCTGGGCGCGGGCCACGATCGCCGCGCCCGTGATCCGGGCCTGGTACTTGCCCTGATGGGTGAGCAGCGCCCGGTGGTTGACGTCCCCGGCGGCGTACAGCCACTCGCCGTCGACGCCGAGCACGGTGCAGCTGTCGTCCACCTCCAGCCAGCCGCCCGGCTTCAGCCCGACCTGCTCCAGCCCGACGTCGGCGGTGCGCGGGGCCCGTCCGGTCGCGTACAGCACCTCGTCCACGGTCAGCCGTTCGCCGTCACCGAGCGTCAGGACCACCGGCCCGGCGCCGTCCGCCCGCTCCAGCGCGGTGGCCTCCGTCCCGAACCGGAGGTCCACCCCGGCCTCGCGCAGGCCCTCCGCGACCAGCTCGCCCGCGAACGGCTCCATCCGCGGCAGCAGGTGGTCGCCGCGCACCAGCAGCATCACCTCGGAGCCGAGCGCCCGCCAGGCGGTCGCGAGCTCCACCCCGACCACGCCGCCGCCGACCACCGCCAGCCGCCCGGGCACGGCCGGAGCGGCGGTCGCCTCCCGGTTGGTCCACGGGTGGGCCTCCGCCAGCCCCGGAACGCCCGTGGGCAGCACCGGACGGCTGCCGGTGCACACGGCGACGGCGTGCCGGGCGGTGAGCACCCGCTCGGTGCCGTCCTCGGCCTCCACGGTGACGGTCCGTACGCCCGCCAGCCGGCCGTGGCCGCGCACCAGCTCGATGCCGTTGTCCCGCAGCCACTGCACCTGGCCGTCGTCGTTCCAGTGCGAGGTGAAGGAGTCCCGCCGGGCCAGCACCGCGGCCGGGTCCAGCCGCCGGCCGCCGACCGCCTCCCGGGAGCCGGCCACCGCGCGGGCTTCGGCCAGCGCGGCCACCGGGCGCAGCAGCGCCTTGCTCGGCATGCAGGCCCAGTACGAGCACTCGCCGCCGACCAGTTCGGCCTCCACGAGGACCGTGCGCAGCCCGGCGGAGGCCGTCCGGTCGGCGACGTTCTCGCCGGTCGGGCCGCCCCCCAGGACGATGACGTCGTACTCCTCGGCACTGCTGGTCATACCCGGTCCTCCGTGGTGTCGATGGCCGCCCCGGCCCACGGGGCCGGGGCGACGGGAATGTGGTCGCGGACGTCGAGCAGCCGGGCGCGCCGGGCGTCGGCCGGCGCACCGGTGAGGGCGGCCTCCCGGGAGGTCGGCCCGCGGCTGCCGTTCGTCTCGTACCCGAGCCTGACCCGAACGGCCTCCGGCGGCCACTTCTCGCGCTCCGCGTACATCCGCAGGGGCTCGCCTTCCCATGGGATCCGGCCCCCGGCCGGACGGGCGCCGGGCCGTGTGCCCGGCGCCGTGCCCATCCTGCGACGCAGGCGGGGCTTCGCGCAGACGAACCCGCCGACGGGTCCGAGCCGAGGGCGGGTCAGAGCGCCGCGAGCTCGGCCAGCACCGCCGCCGTGTCGGCCGGGCGGGAGAACATCGGCCAGTGCCCGGTGGGCAGTTCGCGCAGCTCCCAGTTCGGCCCGTCGAGCCCGGCGAACCACGGGTGCCCGGCCGTGATCATCGCCTGCACCTGGGCGAGCGGGAAGGAACAGGTCACCAGCGCCTGCGGCAGCGCGGCCGAGGCGCCGGTCAGCCGCAGCCGGTCCCGGTACGCCCCGGCCGGGTGCGGGGTGGCCCGCTCGCGGATCCGGGCGAGCGCGGCCTCGTCCAGGCCCGCCACGTCGGCGCCGTCGGCGGCGAGGTCGGCCCAGGAGGGCATCGGGAGGCGGCCGTCGACCACCGAGGCGTCGGCCGCCGCACGGCGGTCGGGCTCCCAGAGGTCGTACACCGAACCGCCGTCGGTCATCGGGCCGCTGTCCAGGTAGACCACCCGGCGGATCCGCTCCGGCATCCGGTCCGCGATGCCGCCGACCGGGACGCAGGCGCCGCTGTGCGCGACCAGCACCACCTCCCACAGGTCCTCGCGGACCAGCAGGTCGGCCAGCGCGGCGATGTGCTCCGCCAGCCCGATCGGCTCGGCCTCGCCCGCGCGCTCCGCCAGCCCGGGCAGGGTCACGGGGTGCACGGTGTGCCCGGCGGCGCGCAGCGGCGCGGCGACCTCGTCCCAGGCCCAGGCACCGAGCCAGAATCCGGGGACCAGTACGAACGTGCTCATGGTGGGTCGCTCCTCGCGGTCGGGCGGGATCTCCGTCGCCGACGACTCTAGGACCGACCCCCGTCGGACTTCGCCCGGATTTTCGAGCGCCCGGGCCCGGGGAGCGCGACTCCCCGGGCCCTCGGACAAGCGGACGTCCGGACGCCCGGACGCGTCAGGCCTGGCCCCCGGCCGCCTGCTCCTGCGCCACCTTGCGCTTCACCTCGGCCATGTCCAGGTTCCTGGCCTGGCCGATCAGGTCCTCGAACACCGACTCCGGCAGCGCACCGGCCTGCGAGAAGACGAGCACGCCCTCACGGATGATCGCCAGCGTGGGGATCGACTGGATCCCGAACGCGGCGGCCAGCTCCACCTGCGCCTCGGTGTCCACCTTGGCGAAGACGAGGTCCGCGTGGCGCTCGGCCGCCTTCTCGTACACCGGGGCGAACTGGCGGCACGGCCCGCACCACCCGGCCCAGAAGTCGATGAAGACGAAGTCCTGCCCCTCCGGACCCGGGACGATGTCGTCGAAGTTCTCCTTGGTCAGCTCGACCGTGTTGCTCATCTCGCGATTCCTTCCCTTCCGGAGGCGGCGCTACCGATCACGTGCTCGCGACAACCGTGCGCCCCGACGGGGTATTCCGCAGCCGCGCGCCGGTGGCCGCCGCTGCCCGCGCCGGTCCGACGCCCGGGCGCCGGACCGGCGCGCGGAGCGGAAACCTCACGGGTGGGAGGCCTCGTACGGCACCAGCCGCTCGATCCGGGCCGGCCCCTGCACGCCGGGCCAGCGCGGGTTCGGCGTGCCGTCGCCGATCAGGTGCTCCCGTCGCCAGATGCCGTTCCAGCCGACCTGCCGGGTGGGCTGGAAGCCGTGCCACCGCCCGCACGGGCACGGCTGTCGCACCCAGGCGCAGGTCCGGCAGAGTTCGGCCAGGCCGTGGCCGGTCGAGCGCGACAGCACCGGCTCCTCGTCCCCGCAGGCCGGGCAGCCGGGCAGTTCGGCGCCGTCCAGCAGCGCGTTCTGCCGCCGGACGTAGTCGGGCAGCCGCAGCGGCGGGTGGAGGAAGGGGTCCGCCCGCCAGGCCGCGTCCGGTGCGCCCCACCAGGGGCGGTTCCACCACACCGGCGCGGGCGGTCGCCGCCGCCCGGCGCGCTTCTCCGCCCGGCGCCGCGCCTCGTACTCCTGGGCCCCGGCCAGCCACAGGAGCCGTGCCTCGTGCAGTTCCTCCACGGCCCGCACCAGCGCGTCCGGGTCGGCCTCCAGCAGCCGGGGCATCCGGGCGCTGAGCGTGAGGTGGTGGTAGGTGGCCCGGAAGCCGTACGGCGCGAAGCAGATCAGGCAGGTCCGCAGGGCGCTGAACCGCCGGCGCGCCGGCAGCCGCTCGTCGCGCACCCGGGCCCGGTGGGTCAGGAAGCTGGTCACGGCTGCCCCGCGGTGACGTCGGGGGCCGGCTGCGTGCGTATCACCGGGTGATCATGCCGGACGGCCCGCCCGGCGGGCCAAGGCATTACCCCGCGTCCGCCGCGATCCGGGCCAGGACCCGGCCGCAGCGCCGGGCGAAGGCCCGCTGCGCGAGCGGCAGCAGCGGCCCCGCCAGCCGGGCGTACCAGGCGACCGGGCGGCTGAAGGCGGTCACGCTGAACCGGACCGCCCCGTCCGCCTCCAGTTCGACCAGGAACGTCTCCTCGCCGCGGGCCAGATGGCCGGCCCGGGTGCCGTAGGTGAAGCCGTACCGGTCCGGGCCGTCGACGGTGGCCAGCACCCGGTTGGGGGCGCCGGCCCGGAGCGGGCCGACGCCGATCGCGCAGTGCACGGCGACGCCGGGGGCGGCCCGGTCCGCGTCGGCGTCGATCCGCACGCCGGCCAGCCGGTGCATCCGCCAGCCGAGCAGGGCGGCCCCGGCCACCTCCAGGGCGGGCCGGCCCCGGCCGATGAGCGCCCGGTGGCGCAGGTGGTGGTACCCGTCGGGCAGGTGGCCGGTGGTGCTGGCGCCCTGCTCGGGGTAGCTGAGGTCGCTCATCGGGGGTCCTCCGTGGTGGTGATCCGGCGCCAGGCGAGCAGCGAGCAGAGCGCGAAGCCGAGCGCGTTGCCGACGCCGTGGGTGGCGGCCATCCAGGCCAGGGTGGGGTGGGGGAGTCCGGACGCCTGGCCGAGGGCCCACCACAGGGCGAGCAGCATGGTGAGGGCGAGGACGGCCGAGGAGGCGGTGAGCAGCCGGGCGGTGACCGGGTCGGCGGCGCGCGGCCGCAGGTCGCGCCAGGTGACCAGGCCGACCAGCCACATCCCGGTGGTGAGCACGCAGGCCCCGGCGAACTGGACCCAGGTGCCGAGGAAGTACCCGGCGAGCACCAGCAGCGTCCCGGCCGGCACGCTGAGCGCGGCGCAGCGGGCGGCGCCGGAACCCGCCCGGGTGCTGCGGCAGACCAGCCCGGCGACGAGGGCGGCGGTGAAGCCGGCGTAGTGGAAGTGCGGGACGGTCAGCGCCAGGACGTGCGGTTCGAAGCCGAACAGCGGGTAGCCGGAGCGCTCGGCGACCAGGGCGGTGCCGGCCACGGCCGGGGCGGCGAGCGCGGTGAGGACGGCGAGTTCGGCGGGCGCGAGCGAGCGGGTCCGGCGCAGCCGCAGCGGCGCGTGGAGGGCGACGGCCAGGGTGCCGAGCGCGTAGAGGGCGGCGCTGCCGGTGGCGAGGTCGCCGCGCGGGAGCCACAGCGAGAGCGCGCCGGGGACGGCGGCGAGCGGCCAGAGCCGGCGGACGCGGGCGAGCCCGGGTTCGCCGATCAGGGCGAGGCCGAGCGGGACGACGGCGCCCATACCGAGCAGGACCAGCAGGTTCACCAGCTCCGTCGTGCCTTTCCCCATGCCGGAAACACCTCCTTGAACGCGTTCAAATCTCTGTCGTCGGCGACTCTACGCCGCAGAGTTGAACGCGTTCAACTTGACCCCGGTCCGCCTGCCCTGGTGTTCACGGTGGGTGCGGCGCACTCTGGAGGAGTAACCGATGGAGGTGATCCGCCATGCAGACTCTGGTCGGTTGGCACATCGAGATGGAGTTTCGCGAGGACGGCCCGCGCACGACCGCCGCGGCCATGCTGCGGCTGCGCGACGGCAGGGAACTACGGGCCCACGGCTACAGCAGCCGCCACCCGTCGGACCCGGAACAGCTGCGGGTCGGCGAGGAGATCGCGGGGGCCAGGGCCCTCAACGACCTGGCCTCGCAGTTGCTCACCAAGGCCCACGGCGAGATCCAGGAGGTCAGCCCGGTCCCGACCCACCCGTTGACGTGAGCGCCCCGCACCCGGACGGCGGCCACGCCGGCGGCCGGGAGCACCGGCCGCGCATCCCGCTGATCTGCCCGCGCTGCGGGCACGAACAGCGGGTCGTGCCCGGCGGCCCCGACCGGGCGGTCAGGGTCGTGCACCTGGCGACGGGCCGGGAGGCGTGCGAACCCGGGGACCTGGCGAAGGCGCCGGACGACGGGTCCTGACAGCGCTCCCCGGCAGCGTGCGAGCGCTTCACCCCGCGAACGGCGCCGGGGGCCGGGCACGCACGTGCCCGGCCCCCAGCGCCACCAGGCCGCCCGGCGGGGTCAGTTGACGCAGTACGTCGTCGGCAGCTGCCACTCGGGCCCGACCAGCCGCTGCTCCAGCTCGTTGAGCGTGATCCGGATGCCGACCGTCCCGGCCAGCCCGACCCGGAACCGGCTGCGGGCCAGCGCGATCAGCGCCGTCAGGCCGTACTTGTTGATCAGCGAGGTGCGGTAGCGGGCGGTGTCGTCCGGGTCGCAGAGCCGTGCGCGGGCCGGCACCGGCCGCCCGGTCGGGCGCCCGTGGGCGTCGCACGGGCCGACCAGCACCCGGGGGTGGCGCCGGATCCGTTCGGCCTCGCCGGAGTGGGCCGGTGTCCAGACGCCGAGTGCGGTGCCGTCCGGCACCACCCAGATCTGCGAGTCCTGGCGGGTGCCGTCCTCGCCGAAGGTGGTGAGCAGGAGGTATCTGCTGTCGGCGAGCTGGTCGGATCGGTCGTGCATCTGTCCTCCCTCTGGCGTGGGGGCCGGGGCCGTGGGTCGGTGCCCATGGGTCAGTGCCCGTGGCCCTCGGTGATCTCGCGGTACTCCTCGGCGGTGGGCTTGGCGATCCGGGCGTGCTCGCCGTGGAATCCGCGGGACAGCCGGGCGCGGGTGCGGGTGAGCACGCCCGCGCTCCGGGCGGTTCCATTCTCGTCGACGGGGGCCGGCAGTTCGAGGGGGCGGGGCTGCTCGTGTGCGGTGAGCCGGTGCAGTTCGGCGGGCGCGAGCCCGGCGTGCACCTCGGTGAACTCGCCGTGCGGCAGGCGCTTGACGACGCCGGTCTCGCGTCCGTGCAGCACCTTGTCGCGGTCGCGGCGCTGGAGGCCGAGACACCAGCGTTTGGTGATGACGAAGACGGCCACCGGGACGGCGAAGAAGCCGATCCGCACGGCGTAGGTGATGGCGTTGAGCGACAGGTGCAGATGGGTGGCGATGAGGTCGTTGCCGCCGCCGGCCAGCATCACCAGGTACAGGCTGATCCAGGCGGCGCCGAGCGCGGTGCGGACGGGCGCGTCGCGCGGCCGGTCCAGCAGGTGGTGTTCGCGCTTGTCGTCGGTCACCCAGCTCTCGACGAACGGGTGGACCGCGATCGCGCCGAGGATCACCGGGAACAGCGTGAACGGGATCAGCACGCCGAGGTTGAGGGTGTGCCCCCAGAGCCCGACCTCCCAGCCGGGCATCACCCGGATCAGGCCCTCGGCGAACCCCATGTACCAGTCGGGCTGGGCGTCGGTGGAGACCTGGTCGGGCCGGTACGGGCCGTACGCCCAGATGGGGTTGATGGTGGCGACGGCGGACATCAGCGCGACGATGCCGAAGACCAGGAAGAAGAACCCGCCGGCCTTGGCCAGGTAGACCGGCATCAGCGGCATGCCGACGACGTTCTTCTCGGTCCTGCCCGGGCCCGCCCACTGGGTGTGCTTGTGGTAGAAGACCAGGATCAGGTGCGCCACCAGCAGGCCGAGCATGATGCCCGGGATCAGCAGCACGTGGACGGTGAAGAACCGCGGGATGATGTCGTGCCCGGGGAACTCGCCGCCGAACAGGAACATCTGGACGTAGGTGCCGACCAGCGGGACGGCCAGCAGCACGCCCTCGATGAACCGGATGCCGGTGCCGGAGAGCAGGTCGTCCGGGAGCGAGTAGCCGAAGAAGCCGTCCAGCATGCCGAGGAAGAGCAGCAGGAAGCCGAAGACCCAGTTGATCTCGCGCGGCTTGCGGAACGCGCCGGTGAAGAAGACCCGCATCATGTGCACGAACATGGCCGCGACGAAGACCAGGGCGGCCCAGTGGTGGATCTGCCGGATCAGCAGACCGCCGCGGACCTCGAAGCTGATGTCCACCGTCGAGGCGTAGGCCTGCGACATGGGCACGCCCTTGAGCGGCACGTACGAGCCGTCGTAGATCACCTCGCCCATGGAGGGCTTGAAGAACAGGGTCAGCCAGACGCCGGTCAGGATGATGATCAGGAAGGTGTACAGGCAGATCTCGCCCAGCATGAAGGACCAGTGGTCTGGGAAGATCTTGCGCAGGTTGGCCCTGGCCAGGGTGTGGATCCCCAGCCGGCCGTCCGCCCAGTCGACGGCCCGCCGCCCCCGTCCTGGGTTCTGATTCCGGGTCATGTGCACGCACCTCAGTCGGAAGGAAGTGGGGATCATTCCCCGCTTCTCGCTGAGGTCACCATAATCGGGGAGTGATCCCCACTTCTACCCGGGGCGGCTGTGATCCGGACCCTGGAACCGCCGCCCTCGGAACCGCCGCCCCCGGAACCGCCGACCCCGGAACCGCCGCCCCCGGAAACGGCGAGCGGCCCGCCCGGTGCCCCAGGAAGGGGACACCGGACGGGCCGCGTACGCACCCGAGCAACCCGCAGGCGTCAGTGCACCAGCACCGGCACCTCGTCGTTCTTCGCCGCACCCGACGCCGACGCCGCGTCCGGGCGACCGGCGTTCACGAGGGTGAAGGCGATCGCGGAGGCCGCCACCAGGATCCCGAAGGACACCCAGATCGCGGTCGTGAAGCCGTGCACCATGCCCTGGAACTGCAGGGCCTGGGCCGCCGCCGGCGACGAGGCGGCCGCGGCGGTCGCGTGCGAGGCCAGCCAACTGGTGGTGGCGCTGGCCGCGATGGTGTTCAGCAGCGCGGTGCCGATGGCGCCGCCGACCTGCTGCGAGGTGTTGACCATCGCCGAGGCGACGCCGGCGTCGCGCGGCTGGACGCCGTGCGTGGCCAGGCTCATCGCCGGCATGAACGCGGTGCCCATGCCGAGACCCATCAGGACCAGGCCGGGCAGGATCAGCATCGGGTAGGAGGTGTCCAGACCGATGTTGCTCAGCAGCAGCATGCCGATCGAGGCGACCAGGAAGCCGGGGGCCATCAGGAACCGCGCCGGGACGCGGGTCATCAGCCGGGCGCCGATCTGGGTCGAGCCGGTGATCATGCCCGCCACCATCGGCAGGAACGCGACGCCGGTCAGCACCGGGCTGTAGCCGCGCACGAGCTGCAGGTAGTAGGTCAGGAACAGGAACAGGCCGAACATGCCGATCACGGCCAGGCCGAGCGACAGGTACACCCCGCCGCGGTTGCGGTCCAGCACCACGCGCAGCGGCAGCAGCGGGGCCTTGACCCGGCGCTCCACCAGGACGAACGCGGTCAGCAGCACGGCGGCCGCGACGAACAGCCCCAGCGTGCTGGCGGCCGTCCAGCCGCTGGACTCGGCGCGGGTGAAGCCGTACACCAGCGAGACCAGGCCGGTGGTCACCAGCAGCACGCCGGGGACGTCCAGCCGGTTGCGGTTGCGGCCCTCGGCGGGCTCGCGGATCACCAGGACGGCGCCCACGGCGGCGACGATGGCGAACGGGACGTTGACGAAGAAGGTCCAGCGCCAGTTCATGTACTCGGTCAGCAGGCCGCCGAGGATCAGGCCGATCGCGCCACCGCCACCGGCGATCGCGCCGTAGATGCCGAAGGCCTTGGCGCGCTCCTTGGCCTCGGTGAAGGTCACCGCCAGCAGCGAGAGCGCGGCCGGGGCGAGCAGTGCGCCGAACACGCCCTGGAGGGCGCGGGCGCCGAGCAGCATCGCGGTGTTGGCCGCGGCGCCGCCGAGCGCGGAGGCGAGGGCGAAGCCGGCCAGGCCGACCACGAAGGTCCGCTTGCGGCCCCAGAGGTCCGCGATCCGGCCGCCGAACAGCAGCAGACCACCGAAGGCCAGCGCGTAGGCGGTGATCACCCACTGGCGGTTGCCGTCGGAGATGCCCAGGTCCCGCTGGGCGGACGGAAGGGCGATGTTCACGATGGTGGCGTCCAGGACGACCATCAGCTGGGCGAGGCCGATGAATATCAGCGCCTTCCAGCGCCGGGGATCGGGCAGCGTCGCCGGTCGGGCGTCGGTTTCAGGCATGGGGGTACTCACTTCACGGTGCGTGGCGTGCGACAAGGGTCGACCGCCGTACGGGGAACGGCTGGTCGCCGTACGGGGCGTCGGTGCGGGGTGTGTGGTGCGGGGCGTGCGGGGATCAGCTCCTGGCGGGCCGGTGGTCGGCGCGGTCCGGAGGGCGGGTCGGTCGGTCGGGGTGCCGCTGGTGGGTCAGTGGTGGGGTTGGAAGTCCTCGAAGGTCGCGGCCCGGCCGGGCAGCACCGAACGGGCCGGCGCGCGCAGCCCGTCCAGGAACAGCTGCAGGTGCCGGTGGACGAAGTCGTCGAGCAGCTGGCAGGACGTCCCCGGCAGCGGCCGGGTCAGCTGGCTGATCGCGATGAACAGGTCACCGTGGTCGACGTCCGCCCGCAGTTCACCCGCCGCCCGGGCGCGCTCCATCAGACCGCTCACGGCGGCCGTCAGGCGCACGCGGGCCTCGGTGAGGTCCGGGTCGAACGGGTCGACGTGGCTGCTGAACATCGGGCAGAGCGCGCCGAGCTTCTCCGCGACGGTCGCGTGCGCGAACCGCTGCAGGGCGTCGAACGGGACGCCGTCAGGGGCGTCCGCCTCGGCCGTCGCCGTCTCGGCGAGGGCCAGGATACGGCTCTTGACGAGCAGCGCCACCTCGCGGACCAGCGCCGAGCGGTCCGGGAAGTTCCGGTACAGCGTGGCGTTGCCGACCCCGGCCCGCTTCGCGATCTCGTCCAGCGGCACGTCCGCGCCGTGCTCGACGAAAGCGTCGCGAGCCGCCAGGACGATCCGCTCCCGGTTGCGGGTCGCGTCAGCGCGCAGCTTGGGCGCACGGGCGGTCTCCACGGGTCGGACCGGCTCGGTGGCGGCGGTGGTCACGGCGACTGCTCCTTCAGGATACCGGGGAAGTTCTCCCCGCTTCTGCCTACGAAAGACCAAACGGGGATTCCCTCCCCGGAAATTTCGCCTTTCGCTGTGACCTGGGTCACATTTCCCCGCTCCGATGTGACTGGGAGGGCCGGGCGGTGGGCGCTATCGTCGGAATCCAGATGGCCCGTGACCACTTGCCGGTGTGTTCGTTGCACCACAGGGTGCCCAGGCGAAGGAGGAAAGCCGTGACCGCGATCTCCGACCGCCCGCAGATGCTGCCCGAGGAGTTCGAGGAGTTCGCTCGTCTTCTGGCTCGAACTGCCGAACGCATCCGGCCGGAGCTCATCAACGGGAAGCTGGGGGTCAAGCCCGTGCCAGACGGCGACCACGGCCGCATGATCCAGTGGCTGCTGCGGATCTGCATCCAGGCCCGGCCTGAGCTCTATCTGCACGATCAGGGGCTGAAGATCCAGGGCTACCGTGGCAGTTTTGCCCGCCCGGACGGCACGTTGGCGCATGCAGACGCCTTCGTCGGCACGGGGGAGTGGGCCGAGACCAGCGACGTGCTGATGGTCGCCGAGGTCACTTCCTACGACTCCGATACCAACCGGCGGGACCGTGTCGAGAAGCCGCGCGCCTATGCAGAGGCCGGCATCCCCGTCTACCTGTTGATCGACCGCGACTCCGCCGAGGTCACCGTCTACAGCCAGCCCGACGGTGTCCGTTACGAGACCGCGCAGATCCTCCCGTTCGGCAAGACCGTCCACCTCCCCGAGCCGGTGGGGATCTCGCTGGACACCGAGCCGCTCAAGAACTGGGTGCGCTGATCCCGGCCATGCCTCCCCGGGGGCGCTACGCCCATCGGCCTAGGCTGTGGGCGTCCCGGGCGGCCGGTGGGCCGTGGGAGTCGGGAGGGGCCCGGCGGCCGGGTGGCGAGGAGGTCCGCGATGGGCAGCGGTGAGACCGCCGAGGTGCGCTGCGTGGCGGCCGTTCCGTGCTGGGTGAGCCTGACGGCCCGGGACCTGGAGGGGGCGAAGGCGTTCTACGGGCCGCTGCTCGGCTGGGAGTTCGAGCCCGGGCCGGACCGCTTCGGCCCGTACGTGCACGCGGTGACCGGCGGGGAGGCGGTGGCCGGGCTGGGGGTCGCGGGCAGCGACTGGGCGATGCCGGTGGCGTGGACCAGCTACTTCGGTACGGAGAGCGCGGACGAGGCCGCCGACGCGGTGCGCGAGCGCGGCGCGACCCTGGCGGTGGGCCCGCTGGCCTTCGACGCCGGGCGGGTGGCCTTCGCGGCGGACCCGGCCGGGGCGGTGTTCGGCATCTGGGAGGGCCCGCTGGGCCGGGCCCGGCGGCTGGACCTGCCGGGCGCACCGGTCTGGATCGAGCTGCGCACGCCGGACCCGTTCGCGGCGGCCCTGTTCTACGGGCAGGTGTTCCGCTGGGACGGCCGTGACCCGGAGCGGTTCGACGTCCGCTGGGAGCACGACCGGGTGGTGCTGCGGGCGGAGGGCCACAGCGTCGCCGCGCTGGCGAGGGAGCAGGCGGGCGGTGCGGCGGGGCTGCCGCCGCACTGGGAGGTGTCCTTCGCCGTCCCGGACGCGGACCGGGCGCTGGCCCGGGCCGTGGAGCTGGGCGGTTCGGTGGTGGGAGCCGCCTTCGACTCCCCGTACGGGCGGGTGGCCCGGCTGCAGGACCGGGAGGGCGGCCGCTTCGCGGTGATCAGCCCGAAGAACTGACGGTCACGGCTCGGCGCTGCCCGCCTCGGCGGGCCCCGCCCCCTCAAGGCCCTCGGCGTCCGCGGCGGTTTCCGCGCGCTCGGTCCGCAGCCGGTCGCCGAGCGCGGCTCGGGTGGTGGCGGGCAGGGCCTTGCGTGCGGCCGGGAAGAGCTGCTTCTCCTCGACGGCGAGGTGGCGCCGCAGGGTGTCGGTGAGGCCGCGCAGCAGGGTGTCGAAGGCCGGGTCGGCCGGGCCGAGCCCCTGGAGGTCGGAGAGGTACTGCCCGATCGCCAGGTGCTCGTGGATGCTGCCGAACACCAGCGCCCCGCCGTCCGGCACGTCGTGCTGCACGAGCGGGAAGAGGTGTTCCTCCTCGGCCGCGCAGTGGGTGAACAGCAGGTCGGTCAGTCGGGCCAGCAGGTCGGCGCGCTCGGCGGCGCCGGCGGGTGTCTGCTCGATCCGGTCGAGCAGCTCGGTGACCGCCCGGTGGTCGGCGGTGAACTCGCCGAGGATGTCCGGCCTGCGGCTCATGGCGTGCCCGCCTCTCGCACGGATCGCGGCCCCCGCTCCTTCCAGTATCCGGCGTCGGACTCCTGGAGCGGTCGCCGCAGGTCAGGGCCGGTCGCGCCGCCCGGTGAGGGCGAGCAGGCGGGTCTGCGGGCCGGCGTCGTCGGGGACGGGCAGGGGCGGGTCGAACAGGCCGCTCCCGGAGAGGTTCCCGTAGCCGGCGAACT
This sequence comes from Kitasatospora sp. NPDC057940, assembly GCF_042887425.1. Taxonomy (NCBI): domain Bacteria; kingdom Bacillati; phylum Actinomycetota; class Actinomycetes; order Kitasatosporales; family Streptomycetaceae; genus Kitasatospora; species Kitasatospora sp. NPDC057940. Next base: position 12,011 of record NZ_JBHVPH010000004.1, on the reverse strand, counting down.
CGCCGAGGGCGAAGTCGACGAGTTCCGCCGGGAGCCGGGTGTGCCGTCCGACGGCTTCGGCGAGGTCCCAGCTGTGGATGACGAGGTCGGTGGTGAGCTGGTCCAGGTAGTACTGCCCGGAGACGTCCCCGAAGGAGAGGTGGACGGTGAGCTCGGTGGCGCCGGGGACGGCGAAGGCGTCCCGGGCGGCGTCGGCGGCTTCCGTCCAGGTGGTGACCGGGTCGTCGCCGAGGACGTCGCCGTCGAAGCGGCCGCCGACCTCGGAGATGGTGGCGCCCATCAGCAGTTCGGGGATCCACAGCTGTTCGCTGGTGAGGTGGTTGACGAGTTCGCGGACGGACCAGTCGGCGCACGGGGTGGGGGCGTCCCACTGGCGGGGGGTGATCAGCCGGACGCGTTCGCCGAAGGCGGCGAGGGCTTCGGGGTAGGGCGTGCCGGGTTTCGCGGCCGGCCGGTGCTGCCTGCGTTGAGCCATGTCTCCACCCTGCCCCGGGCGGGGTCCGGCCCGCGAGTTGTCCACGATCCGTCAGTTGTTCAAATTCGAACTCCAAGGTACGGTCGAGGAGTGGCCGGTTCAAATTTGAACAACAGTCGCGGGACGACCCGCCCGGCCGCGCCACCACACCCCTACGACCGATCCCGATCGATGGAGACGCGCATGCCGAGCAGCAGCCCGAGCACGACCGCCCCCACCACCACCGTCCTCCCGGGCCGGGCGACCCCCGACTCCGCGACGACCTCCCCGCACGCCTACGACGCCGGACTCCTGCTCCTGCGCCTGGCCCTCGGCCTGACCATGGCCGCGCACGGCAGCCAGAAGCTGTTCGGCTGGTTCGGCGGCGGCGGGATCGACGGCACCGGTCAGTTCTTCACCATGAGCGGCTACCCGGCGGGCAACGCCATGGCCGTGGTCGCGGGCCTCACCGAGACGCTCGGCGGGCTGGCCCTCGCCGTCGGCCTGCTGACCCCGCTGGCGGGTGCCGCGATCGTCGGCACGATGGTCAACGCGATCGCCGTCACCTGGGGCGGCGGATTCTTCGCCCCGAAGGGCAGCGAGTACGAGCTGCTGCTCACGGCGGGTGCCGCCGCGCTCGCCCTGACCGGCCCGGGCCGCTACGCCGTGGACCGCTTCCTGCCGGTGCTGCGCGCCCACCGACTGGCGTACGGCGCGGCGGCGGTCCTGGTCGGCCTGGTGACGGCCGGCGTGATCCTGCTGCTGCGGAAGTAGTCGAGCGCGGGGCGTCAACCCCCGAGCGCAGGGGCCGTGCCGGCGAATCGCCGGCACGGCCCCTGCGTCATTCCCCCGCCAATCGCTCACATGAGCGGGTCTATCCAACGTCATGTGATGTGTGCCATGGTACATGTCACACTCCCCACCGTGTGCACGACGGAGCCGCCCACGAGGCGCCGTCGCCAACGGTCCTCACCACCCCACCGGCCGCACCCCCAATGCGGCCGACGACGGCCCGGAGGCCCCCACGTGAGTTCCGCGCGTCTGCTGCGACTCCCGCAGCTGGCAAGGCTGTTAGTACTAGCCCTGACCATGTTCCTGACGATCGGCCTGTTCGCCCCACAGAGCAAGGCCGCCCCCGCCACCGCCCCCGGCGGCGGCGCGTCCGCCCCCACCACCCCCGCCGGACCGGCGCCGCAGCCCGCCGTCGGCGCCCCCGAGCGCGGCCACGCCGACCGGCAGTTCGCCTCTGCCGACCAGCGGGCCCCGCTCCCGCTCGACACCCGGCCGGCCGAGGCCCGGCCGACCGCCAAGGCCTTCGCCCTCGGCGCGGCCGCACAGCCCTGCAACGTCGGTGACTTCACCGGCCGGACGGGCGGCGACCTGGTCCAGCACATCAAGGCCGCCGACATCCAGTGCATCAACGGGCTCTTCCAGCTCACCGGCGCGGACGCGAGGGGCGCGTTCCGCGAGGAGCAGATGACCACCGTGGCGTACGCGCTGCGCGACGCGTCCGGCAGCTACCCGGGTGACAACTCGACCTCCGTCGAGCAGCTGGTGCTGTACCTGCGCGCCGGGTACTTCGCGCAGTGGTACCACAAGGACGACGTCGGCACCTACGGCACCGCCCTCCAGACGGCGATCCGCTCCGGGCTGGACGCCTTCTTCGGCGGCGCGCACGTGCGGGACGTCGCCGCGGGCAACGCGCCCATCCTGGGCGAGGCCGTCACCCTGATCGACAGCGCGCAGGAGAACATCCGCTACCTCCCGGTGGTCAAGCAGCTGCTGAACGACTACAGCAGCGCCACCTGGAACCCGGCCGGCATGGCCTGGGCGGTCAACCCGGTCTTCACGGTGCTGTTCCGCGGCCACCAGGTGACCGGCTTCGACGCGGCGGTCGAGGCCGACCCGAGCGTGCTGGACGCGCTGTCCGGCTTCGCGACCCGCAACAACGACCAGCTCGGCGGCGACTTCGGCGTGCTGGTCTACAACGCGGCCAAGGAGCTGACCCGCTTCCTGAAGGACACGGCGCTCCAGCCCAAGGTCCGCCCGCTCGCCAAGTCGCTGGTCGCGCAGTCCGCGCCGAACGGCCGCACCGTCTACCAGTGGGCCGCGGTCGCGGACGGGGTCGGCTACTACGACGCCGCCAACTGCGCCTACTACGGCACCTGCAACGCCTCCGACCAGCTCAAGGCGGGCGTGCTGACGGTCAACTACACCTGCAGCCCGAGCATCAAGCTGATCGCCCAGGCGCTGGACAACACCCAGCTGGGCACCGCCTGCACCAGCCTCACCGGCCAGGACGCGTACTTCCACTCGGTGGTGCGCGACAACGGCCCGGTCAAGGACGACGGCAACACCACGATCGAGGTCGTGGTCTTCCACTCCTCCTTGGACTACCAGGTGCTGGCCGCGGCCATCTACGGCATCGACACCAACAACGGCGGCATGTACCTGGAGGGCGACCCGGCCAAGGCCGGCAACCAGCCGCGCTTCCTCTGCTACGAGGCCGAGTGGGCCCGCCCGTCGTTCGAGATCTGGAACCTCAACCACGAGTACACCCACTACCTCGACGGCCGGTTCGACATGTACGGCGACTTCAACGCCGGCATGACCACCCCGACCGTCTGGTGGGTCGAGGGCTTCGCCGAGTACATCTCGTACTCGTACCGCAAGGTGACCAACGACGCCGCCATCGCGGCGGCCGCCCGGCACACCTACAAGCTGAGCGACCTCTTCGACACCGCCTACGGTGACCAGGACCGGGTCTACCGCTGGGGCTACCTCGCCGTCCGCTACATGCTGGAGCAGCACCGCGGCGACCTGGACTCCGTCCTCGCCAAGTACCGCGTCGGCGACTGGGCCGGCGCCCGCACCCTGCTCAAGACCACCATCGGCACCCGCTACGACGCCGGCTTCGACAGTTGGCTGACGGCGTGCGCCAACGGCGCCTGCGCCTCCGGCGGTGGCACGCCCACCCAGCCGCAGCTGCCGGAGTGCGCCGGCACCGACATCCGCAAGCTGGACGCCAACTGCGCCCGCAGCAACATCGCGGCGACCACCGGCAACTACGCGCACTTCTACCTCCTGGTGCCGGCGGGCACCAAGCAGGTGAAGGTCACCACCAGTGGCGGCACCGGCAACGGCGACCTCTACTACAACCCGGCCGGCTGGGCGTACACCGACTCCAGCACGGCGCACTCGGCGGGTCCGGACAACTCCGAGACCCTGACGATCACCAACCCGCCGGCCGGCTACGTCTACTTCAGCCTCTACGCCCAGCAGGGCTTCAGCGGGGTGAGCGTCACGAGCGAACTCTGACCGGACGCTCGTCGAGCGACCGAATACGGACAGGTGACCGCCCCGGCGGAGCGCTTCGGCGCCCCGCCGGGGCGGGTCCGTTCCCGCCGGCGGCCGGGCCGGACAGGGCCTATTCGCCGATCCGGACCAGCGCCAGGGTGATGTTGTCCGGACCGCCGGCCGCGATCGCCGCCTTCCAGAGCTCGAACGCGGCCCTCCCGTCGGCGCGGTCGGATCCGTCGTCCGGCCGGGCGAGCAGTGCGGCCAGCTCCTCCTCCGGCACCGGGTCGGTCAGGCCGTCGCTGCACACCAGGTAGCGGTCGCCGGCGGCCAGCGGTGCGGCGCGCACGTGCGGCTCGACGAAGGTCAGTCCGAGCGAGCCGCCCAGGGTCTGGGTGACCACCGAGGTGGTGCGCCGGCCGGGCGGCAGCGGCGGGCTGTCGTCCACGCTCACCCGGCGCAGCCCGTCCGGGGTGACCTGGTAGACCCGGCTGTCGCCCACGTTGAAGGCCACCGCCCGGCCGGGCAGCAGGACCAGGCCGGCCACCGTGGTGCCCATCGCGGCCAGCTCGGGTTCGCCGGCGGCGGCCGCGTACACCGCCCGGTTGCACTCCTGGAGTTCCTCCCGGACGGCCTCCTCGCCGTCCAGTGCGGCGCCGTGGGCGGCCAGTCGGCGGGCCACCAGGGCGCTGGCGACCTCGCCGCCGGGGTGGCCGCCCAGGCCGTCCGCCACGGCGACCACGCAGGGCGGGCCGAGCGGGAACAGCAGGGTCTGCGGGTTGCCCGTCACGGTGGCGCAGAGTGTCCAGGGCCCGGCCGTGAGGCTGTCCTCGTTGTGCTGCCGCACCAGGCCCTCGTGGCTCAGCGCGCTCACCGCGATGTACGCCGTCATCGGCTCGCCGCCCTTCCGGAGCTCCCCCCTCAATTGTGGGCGGGAATAACGATCCGCACCCGGGTGCTAAGGTGGTTGAAAGTTTAACGATCCGCCCCGAGAACCCCGTGCGCCCGAGCGCCCGGGCGAGGGGCCGACCTGGAGTGTGGTGAGCAGCATGCAGTTCGGAATCTTCACCGTCGGCGACGTCACCCCCGACCCGACCACCGGCCGCACCCCGAGCGAGCACGAGCGGATCAAGGCCATGGTGGCCATCGCGCGCAAGGCGGAGGAGGTCGGCCTCGACGTCTTCGCGACCGGCGAGCACCACAACCCGCCGTTCGTCCCGTCCTCGCCGACGACCATGCTCGGCTACGTCGCCGCGCAGACCGACCGCATCATCCTCTCCACCTCGACCACGCTGATCACCACCAACGACCCGGTGAAGATCGCCGAGGACTTCGCGATGCTCCAGCACCTCGCCGACGGCCGGGTGGACCTCATGATGGGCCGCGGCAACACCGGCCCGGTCTACCCGTGGTTCGGCAAGGACATCCGCCAGGGCATCCCGCTCGCGGTCGAGAACTACGCGCTGCTGCACCAGCTGTGGCGCGAGGAGGTGGTGGACTGGCAGGGCCGCTTCCGCACCCCGCTGCAGTCCTTCACCTCCACCCCGCGCCCGCTGGACGGCGTCGCGCCGTTCGTCTGGCACGGCTCGATCCGCAGCCCGGAGATCGCCGAGCAGGCCGCCTACTACGGGGACGGCTTCTTCGCGAACAACATCTTCTGGCCCAAGGAGCACTTCCAGAAGCTGGTCGCCCTCTACCGCGAGCGCTACGCCCACTACGGCCACGGCACGCCCGAGCAGGCGTACGTCGGCCTCGGCGGGCAGGTGTTCATACGGCGCAACTCGCAGGACGCGGTGCGGGAGTTCCGCCCGTACTTCGACAACGCGCCGGTGTACGGGCACGGGCCCTCGCTGGAGGAGTTCACCGAGCAGACCCCGCTGACCGTGGGCAGCCCGCAGGAGGTCATCGAGAAGACGCTGGCCTTCCGCGAGTCCTTCGGCGACTACCAGCGCCAGCTGTTCCTGATGGACCACGCCGGCCTGCCGCTGAAGACCGTGCTGGAGCAGCTGGACCTGCTCGGCGAGGAGGTCGTGCCGGTGCTGCGCGAGGAGTTCGCCAGGAACCGCCCGGCCGCGGTGCCGGACGGGCCGACGCACGCCGCGCGGGTCGCGGCCCGCGACGAGGAGTCCGCCGACGGGAAGTCCGTCGACGGGGAGACCATGGAGGTGGCCAAGTGACCGCGTACCGGCTGGTGGTGGTGAGCGCCGGGCTGAGCAAGCCGTCCTCGACCCGGCTGCTGGCCGACCGCCTCTCCGAATCGACGATCCGCCAACTGTCCGACACCGGGCGGCAGGTGGACGTCACGGTGGTCGAACTGCGCGACCTGGCCACGGAGATGGCCCACCACTTCGTCACCGGCTTCCCCGGCGCGGCGCTGCGCGGGGCGATCGACGCGGTGACCGGGGCGGACGCGGTGATCGCGGTGACGCCGATCTTCACCGCCTCCTACAGCGGCCTGTTCAAGTCCTTCTTCGACCTGGTCGACCACGACGCGCTCACCGGCAAGCCGGTGCTGATCGCCGCCACCGGCGGCACGCCCCGGCACTCGCTCGCCCTGGAGCACGCCGTCCGGCCGCTGTTCAGCTACCTGCGCGCGGTGGTGGTGCCGACCGCCGTCTACGCGGCCACCGACGACTGGGGCACGGCGGGGGACGGGCTCACCGACGGCCTCCCGGGCCGGATCGACCGCGCGGCGGGCGAACTGGCGGCGCTGCTGGCCGGCCGCGGCCCGGCGGCGCCGGCGCTGCCCGAACAGGTGGTGCCGTTCGCCGAGCAGCTGGCGGCCCTGCGGGTCTGACAGCCGGGGTGGAAGGGGCGGGCGCGTGACGGCGCGTCCGCCCCTTCCGCGTGCCCACCGGCGGCGGGCGCCCCCGGACGGCCTCATCGGACGGCGCGTCCGGGAGGGCCGTTCGGGGGAGTGCCGCCCGCGCCGAATGGCCCGCTATGGGGTGTAATCGTACGCATGATCAGATGTTCGCCGGTCCGTCACGCCGCTGGTCCGTCACACCGTCGGCCCGCCCGGCCGGCGGCAGCCGCGGCACGCTGACCACCGGCCACGAGCGGGACGCCCCCCGGCCTCCTGCACCACCGTGTGGACCACCGTGGAGGAACCCTCGCCATGCAGGCCGAACCGCAAGCCGTGCTCTCCCCGCTGACCAGCGCGGCGGTCTTCCTGGTCCTCACCGTCGAGCCCGGCGGCGAGGACGCCGTCCGCGACCTGCTGCCCGACCTCGCCGGGCTGCGCCGCGCGGTCGGCTTCCGGGCCCCCGAGGGGGGCCTCACCTGCGTCACCGGCATCGGCTCGGACGCCTGGGACCGGCTCTTCGACGGCCCCAGGCCGGCCGGCCTGCACCCCTTCCGGGAGGTGGCCGGCACCCGCCACCGGGCCCCGGCCACCCCCGGTGACCTGCTGCTGCACCTGCGGGCCGCCCGGATGGACCTGTGCTTCGAGCTGGCCGGCCAGCTCACCGGCCGGCTGGCCGGGGCGGCCACCGTGGTGGACTCCGTCCAGGGCTTCAAGTACTTCGACGACCGGGACCTGCTCGGCTTCGTCGACGGCACCGAGAACCCCGAGGGCCGGGCCGCCGAGACCGCCGCCGTGGTCGGCGCCGAGGACCCGGACTTCACCGGCGGCAGCTACGTCATCGTTCAGAAGTACCTGCACGACCTGGACGCGTGGAACGCGCTGAGCGTCGAGGACCAGGAGCGGGCGGTCGGCCGCACCAAGCTCACCGACATCGAGCTCGACGACGCCGTCAAACCGGCCGACTCGCACGTCGCGCTCAGCACCGTGACCGGGCCGGACGGCGAGGAACGGCAGATCGTCCGCTACAACATGGCCTTCGGCTCGTTCGACCGCGGCGGCGAGTTCGGCACCTACTTCATCGGCTACGCGCGCGATCCCGAGGTGACCGAGGAGATGCTGCGCAACATGTTCGTGGGCCGCCCGCCCGGCACCACCGACCGGCTGCTCGACTTCTCCACCGCCGCCACCGGCTCGCTGTTCTTCGTCCCGACCGCCGACTTCCTCGACGCCCCGCCGCCCGCGCCATCGGCGCCCCCGGTGCGGTCGGCGCCGCCCGAGCCGCCCGTGCCGCCCGAGCCGGGCGCTCCCCCCGGGACCGGCTCGCTCGGCATCGGCAGCCTGCGCGGCACGCCCTGAACCGGACCTCCCGACAAGGACCCGCACCATGAACAACCTGCACCGCGACCTCGCCCCCGTCTCCGCCGCAGCCTGGGCGGAGATCGAGGAGGAGGCCCGCCAGACCTTCAAGCTCCACATCGCCGGCCGCCGCGTGGTCGACCTGAACGGCCCCGACGGCTCCACCCTCGCCGCCGTCGGCACCGGCCACCTGACCGGCATCGAACCGCCCGCCGAAGGCGTCCAGGCCCACGCCCGCGCCGCCCAGCCGGTGGTCGAGCTGCGCGTCCCCTTCACCGTCCGCCGCGAGGCCGTCGACGACGTCGAGCGCGGCTCCCGCGACTCCGACTGGCAGCCGGTGAAGGACGCCGCCCGCACCATCGCCCTCGCCGAGGACCGCGCCGTCTTCGAGGGCTACCGCGCCGCCGCCATCGAGGGCATCCGGGCCGGCTCCACCAACCCGCCGGTCCAACTCCCCGAGGACGTCCGCGAGTACCCCGAGGCCGTCAGCCGCGCCCTCACCGCGCTGCGCCTGGCCGGCGTCGGCGGCCCCTACTCGCTCCTGCTCGGCGCGGACACCTTCACCGCCGTCAACGAGACCAGCGACCACGGCTACCCCGTCCACAACCACCTCGCCCGCCTCCTCGACGGGGACATCATCTGGGCCCCCGCCATCGAGGGCGCCCTCCTCCTCTCCACCCGGGGCGGCGACTTCGAGCTCTTCCTCGGCCAGGACGTCTCCGTCGGCTACCTCTCCCACGACGCCGACACCGTGCGGCTCTACCTCCAGGAGTCCCTGACCTTCCGCGTCTACACGGGGGAGGCCGCCGTGGTGCTGGCCGCCTGAGGGCGCCCTGAGGCCCAGCGCACACCGGGAAGGGTACTGAGTTCCTTTACCAGGGGTACTGAGTGCCGTATCCTCTTCGTGGAGCCTCCGACACCAGTCGAAGAGCGCCGACACGGTATGCCGGTCCAGGTGGCGCTCACGGCGCGCAGGGCGCGGCCGGGCCGGGATTGGCACTCAGTACCCTCGGCATGACGTGAGGCCATCGACCAGCGCGACCGTGACAGGAGAACCACTCATGAGCTTGAGGATCGTCGTCTGTGTGAAGTACGTGCCGGACGCGACGGGTGACCGTCGGTTCGCGGACGACCACACCACCGACCGGGAGGGTGTGGACGGCCTCCTGTCGGAGCTCGACGAGTACGGCGTGGAGCAGGCGCTGCGGATCGCGGCGGCGAACGAGGGCGCCGAGGTGACGGTGCTGACGGTCGGGCCGGACGACGCGAAGGACGCGCTGCGCAAGGCGCTGTCGATGGGTGCGGACAAGGCCGTGCACGTGAACGACGAGGACATCCACGGTTCGGATGTGATCGGGACGTCGGCGGTGCTGGCGAAGGCGCTGGAGAAGACCGGGTTCGACCTGGTGATCGGTGGGATGGCGTCGACGGACGGTTCGATGGGCGTGCTGCCGGCGCTGCTGGCGGAGCGCCTGGGCGTGGCGCAGGTGACGCTGCTGTCCGAGGTGTCGGTCGAGGGCGGTGTGGTGCGGGGCCGTCGTGACGGTGACGCGGCGACCGAGCTGGTGGAGGCGGCGCTGCCGGCGGTGGTGTCGGTGACGGACCAGTCGGGTGAGGCCCGGTACCCGTCGTTCAAGGGGATCATGGCGGCGAAGAAGAAGCCGGTCCAGTCGTTGGACCTGGACGATCTGGGCATCGAGGCCGACGAGGTCGGTCTGGCGGGTGCGTGGACGGCGGTGGAGTCGGTGGCGGCGCGTCCGGTGCGGACCGCGGGCACGGTCGTCAAGGACGAGGGCGAGGGCGGGAAGCAGCTCGCCGGCTTCCTCGCCGACCAGAAGTTCATCTGAGCCGGCCCGGCCGAGCCACCCACCCCCTGCCACAGCGAAACACGGAGACATTGAGCAATGGCTGAGATTCTCGTCCTGGTGGACCACGCCGACGGTGTGGTCCGCAAGCCGGCCCTCGAACTGCTGACCCTGGCCCGCCGGATCGGCGAGCCGTCCGCGGTCGTGCTGGGCGCCGGTGCCGCCGCCGCCGACCTCGCGGCCAAGGCCGCCGAGTACGGCGCGGCCAAGGTGTACGTCGCCGAGGGCGCCGAGTTCACCGACCAGCTGGTCGTCCCGAAGGTGGACGCCCTCACCCAGATCGCCAAGGCCAACGACGCCGCGGCCGTCCTGGTCACCTCCTCCGGCGAGGGCAAGGAGGTCGCCGCCCGCGTCGCACTGCGGCTGGGCTCCGGCATCATCACCGACGCCATCGACCTGCGCGCGGGCGACAGCGGCCCGGTCGCCACCCAGTCGGTGTTCGCCGCCTCGTACACCGTCGACTCGCGCGTCAGCAACGGCGTGCCGGTCATCACCGTCAAGCCGAACGCGGTGGCCCCCGAGGCCGTGGCGGGCGCGGGCTCGGTGGAGAACGTGGCGGTGGAGTTCACCGGGAACGCGGCCAAGGTCACCTCGCGCACCCCGCGGGTCTCGACCGGCCGTCCGGAGCTGACCGAGGCCGCGATCGTGGTCTCGGGCGGCCGTGGCGTCGGCGAGGCGGCCGGCTTCGGCGTCGTCGAGGAGCTCGCGGACGTGCTGGGCGCGGCCGTCGGTGCCTCGCGTGCCGCCGTCGACGCGGGCTGGTACCCGCACAGCAACCAGGTCGGCCAGACCGGCAAGCAGGTCTCGCCGCAGCTGTACGTGGCCAACGGCATCTCCGGCGCCATCCAGCACCGGGCGGGCATGCAGACCTCGAAGACCATCGTCGCGGTCAACAAGGACCCGGAGGCCCCGATCTTCGAGCTGGCGGACTACGGCGTGGTCGGCGACCTGTTCGCCGTGCTGCCGCAGCTGACCGCCGAGGTGAAGGCCCGCAAGGGCTGATCCCCGCACACGACAGTGGGAGGGCGTGGCACCGGGTACCCGGTGCCACGCCCTCCGCCGTGTGGTGGACGCTACTAGGCGAAGGCCGCGAGGTGCTGGGTGAACCCGCCCTGGACGGGCGGCAGCGGGCGCGGCTCGACGTCCGCCGGCGGCTGCGGCCCCTCCATCGGTAGCAGCCGCAGCTCGGGCTGCTCGGAGCCGGGGGCGGACAGCAGCCGCACCCGCGTCCCGACCGGGACGGTGCTGCGCAGCCCGTCGACGATGCACCAGACGTCGAAGCCCTCGGCCATCCGGATCAGGGACTTCTGACGGACCAGTGGCGTCCGGGCCTGCTCGACCTCGCAGCGCCGGACCACGCCGGTGCCCTCGCTGGGCTCCAGCCGCAGCTCGGTGGAGCCGCAGGTGGGGCAGAGCAGCCGCTGGAAGGTCGGGTTGCAGCACCACGAGCAGCGCTGGAAGTACAGCGTGGTGCTCCGGGTGTCGGCATCGATGGCTGAGTGGACCACGCTGTCATCTCCCTGCGCTCGGACCGGCTTGTTCGGCAGAAGTTCGGCAGAAAAAAGGATAGGGAACTCAGTGCCGCCATGTGAAGGCACTGAGTTCCCTTTTTGCCGCGTGGGTGCATAATGAAGGGTACTGAGTACCGTCGTGAAACAGGAGTGGCGATCATGAGCCAGGAGTTCGATCTCTTCCGTATCTCCGAGGAGCACGAGATGCTCCGTGAGGCGGTGCGTTCGCTGGCCGAGGCGAAGATCGCTCCGTTCGCGGCGGAGGTGGACGAGCAGGGGCGGTTCCCGCAGGAGGCGTTGGACGCGTTGCAGGGGAGTGAGCTGCATGCGGTGCACGTGCCGGAGGAGTTCGGTGGTGCGGGGGCGGACGCGCTGGCGACGGTGATCGTGATCGAGGAGGTGGCACGGGTGTGTGCGTCGTCCTCGTTGATTCCGGCGGTGAACAAGCTGGGGTCGTTGCCGGTGCAGTTGTCGGGTTCGCCGGAGTTGAAGGCGAGGTACCTGGGGGCGCTGGCGCGGGGTGAGGGGATGTTCTCGTACTGCCTGTCGGAGCCGGAGGCGGGTTCGGACGCGGCGGGGATGCGGACCCGGGCGGTGCGGGACGGGGACTTCTGGGTGCTGAACGGTGTGAAGCGCTGGATCACGAACGCGGGTGTCTCCGAGTTCTACACGGTGATGGCGGTGACGGATCCGGAGCTGCGGTCGAGGGGGATCTCGGCGTT